>JAKPGY010000216.1 GCA_029550685.1 Bacillota bacterium | reverse complement strand
CTGCCAATAGTTCTTCAATAATAGTTATTCTTCTCGCTTCTTGTTTACTCATTTCTGTTTTCATCCTCCCATTATACTCTAGTGGGGGATGACATTTTCCCTGATTAGTTATGTTATGACATTATCACTGATTAACAACATAACTTACAATAACTTATTGACAAAACCCACCCAAGCCAGTATATTTATTGATAATTTAATATTCTAAAGGCTGTGACGGAGAGAGTAAGGTTCAAAACGAACGTTTTAGCGAGCCGGGGAGGGTGCGAGCCCGGTACAAGTAGTTTGAACCCGAAAATCACTCCCGAGCTGCGGACCGAACGGGTAACCTAGTAGACTCCGACGGATTTCCCCCGTCACCGGGAACGCATATGATGGTATGTTGTATAAAGGTATTGGGTGGTATAGCGAATGCTTTCAAGGCTTTCGTCCCTTTGCGGACGAAAGCCTTTTTTAGTAAATGCAGATTACTGTTTTTAGCTATAGAAAAGATCATCAGGGGAGGAGTAAGCAATGAAAACCAATGACATGGTAGAAATTCGCTGGCACGGCCGGGGCGGACAGGGAGCCAAGATGGCCTGCCTGCTTTTGGCGGATGTGGCCGGTTTGCAGGGAAAGTATGTGCAAGGTTTTCCTGAGTACGGCCCGGAACGTATGGGCGCACCTATTACGGCTTATAACCGCATTAGTGAAAAACGGTGTTCTATCCATTCCAACATCTACTATCCCGACTATGTGGTGGTGGTAGATGAGACGCTCCTGGACAGTGTGGACGTTACCAGCGGGCTGAAAGAGGGCGGGGGCATAATTATCAACACGCCTAACTCTCCTGAAGAGATTCGTTCGCGACTGGGAGGATGGAATGGGAAGGTATGTACCCTGGATGCCCGCCGTATTTCTGAAGAGACGTTGGGTAAGAACTTTCCCAATACCCCTATGCTGGCGGCTCTAGTCAAAGTAAGCGGTGTTATTGATCCCCGCCAGTTTTTAGTGGATATAGAGAAATCCTTTCAGCATAAATTTGCTGCCAAGCCCCAGGTTATCGCCGGAAACATGGCTTCTTTAAGAAAATCCATGGAGGAGGTGCAGGAAGGGTGATATATGCCAAGGATATCAACGAACATACTCCCTGGCAGGACCTGACTCCCGGCGGAGAAATCTACGAGCCGGGTACGGCACGGGCCTTCAACACCGGCACCTGGAGGACCAATACCCCGGTTTTTCATGCAGAGGCCTGCAAACACTGTATGCTCTGTGTTCCTTTTTGCCCGGACAGTGCAATTCCGGTGAAGGATGGAAAACGCCTGGACTTTGATTATATGCACTGCAAGGGCTGTGGTATCTGTGAGGAAGTCTGTCCCTTCCCTGCCATTACCATGGTGACTGGGGGTGCAGCCAAATGAGCCATCGCTTATCGGGTAACGAAGCTGTGGCCTATGCCATGAAGCAGGTAAATCCTGATGTAATGGGAGCGTTCCCGATTACTCCTTCTACAGAGATTCCGGAATACTTCGCTGAATATGTAGCCAATGGTGAGGTTAACACTGAATTTGTTGCTGTAGAGTCGGAGCACAGTTCCATGTCGGTGTGTATTGCCGCTCAGGCAGCTGGGGCCAGAGCAGTCAGTGCTACTTCCTCCTGCGGACTGGCCTTGATGTATGAGCTTTTGTATGTGGCGGCTTCCTGCCGTCTGCCCATTACTCTGGCCTGTGTCAACCGGGCTTTGTCGGGACCGATTAACATCAACGCCGATCATTCTGACTCCATGGGAGCTCGTGATTCGGGCTGGATACAAATCTATGCCGAGAATAACCAGGAGGCTTACGATAATTTCATCATGGCCATGCCCATCGGTGAACACCCCAGTGTGCGTTTGCCGGTAATGACCTGTATGGATGGCTTTATTACCAGTCATGCTGTGGAGAATATAGAGCTTCTCGATACCGATGTGGTACGCCGATTTGTGGGGGAATACAATCCTGAACACTACCTGCTGAAAAAGGAGAATCCTTTGGCGGTGGGACCTTACGGTATAAGTGCCTATTACATGGAACACAAGGTTATGCAGGCGGAGGCTATGAAGGCGGCTAAGGCTCGCATACTGGAGGTAGCCGCCGAGTTTGCCAAAATTTCCGGCCGGCATTATGGTTTGCTGGAAGAATATAAAATGGAGGATGCCCAGCTGGCCTTGGTTCTGATCGGATCTACTGCCGGAACTGCTAAAGCGGCGGTGGATAAGATGCGGGAGCAAGGAGTAAAAGCTGGACTGGTAAAAATACGGGTATTCCGTCCTTTTCCGGGAGAGGAACTGGCCCAGGCCCTGGCCAAAACCAGGGCAGTAGCGGCTATGGATAAGTCAGAAGGCTTTTCAGCCAACGGAGGGCCGTTATTCGCTGAGACCCGCAGTGCTTTATATGACCTGCAGGAACGCCCGTATCTGATCAATATCGTTTACGGGCTGGGTGGCCGTGATGTAAAGGTGGAGGACATTGAAAAGGTGTTCGCTCGATTGGCTGATATCGCTGCTACTGGTGAAGTGGGACCGGTATATACTCATATGGGCCATAGGTCAAGGGAGGAAAATGTATGAACTCGGGAAATAAGGTATATAACTTGAAACGGGAAGTGGAAAAGGCGCCCCGGCTTACCGGCGGGCACCGGCTCTGTGCTGGCTGCGGTGCCGGAGTGGTTGTGGCCGGAGTACTGAGAGCTCTGGAACCAGAAGACCGGGCTGTGGTGGTCAATGCCACCAGCTGCCTGGAGGTATCCACTTTTATGTATCCTTACACTGCCTATATGGACAGCTATATACATTCGGCTTTTGAAAATGCTGCTGCTACCTGTGCGGGAGTAGAAGCTGCCTATAATGCTTTACGGCGCCGGGGTAAGGTGGAAGGAACGGTTAAGTTTATCACTTTTGCCGGGGACGGCGGTACCTATGACATAGGGTTTCAATCGCTGTCGGGAGCCATAGAAAGGGGTCATGACATGGTTTATGTGTGTTATGACAATGAGGCTTATATGAACACCGGTATTCAACGATCATCTTCCACACCGCGATTTGCCCGTACTACTACCTCGCCGATTGGTTCGGTGCAGCCGGGCAAGAGGCAGAACAAAAAGGATCTGACCTCGATTATGGTGGCTCACCACATCCCCTATGTGGCTCAGACTGCCCCTTTGGGCAATTTCAAGGACCTGCACACCAAGGCTCGTAAGGCCATCTATACGGAAGGACCTTGCTTCTTGAATATACTATCTCCCTGCCCTCGGGGGTGGGACTATCCTATGGCTAAGCTGGCGGAGATAACCAGGCTGGCAGTGGATACCTGTGTGTGGCCCCTTTTTGAAGTGGAGGAGGGAGTGTGGCGACTGAACTATATTCCAAAGAAGAAGCTGCCGGTGGAAGAGTTTCTCCGCTCGCAGGGCAGATTCCGTCATATGTTTGCCCCGGGCAATGAATGGATGATCGAAGAGGCGCAGGCTTATGTGGACCAAAAATGGGAACGTCTGCTGGAGCTTACCGGTGCTTAATTAACCGGTAAATAAATCCGCAAAATATGCTATTATAACTGTAAATAAGGGGGTTAGCCCGTGGAACAAACTATTTTTACTAATGAAGTTATTCTAGCCTGGCTCCAGTACTTTTCCCAAAACGTTGACATCAACTTGTCCAAACTGAAAATGCTGGACATTACCGGAAAGAACAAGAACCTGATTCCCGCCGTGATGCACAACCGGGCGGTCCTGGTGTTTACCGACGCTGGCCATCCGGATATCTTTTATGATATGTGGAATGCGGAATTGGGGGATTGCGAGATCTGGTATAATGAGGGATCCGATCCATCCGGGCCGATCAAGCACGATAAAGTTGCCGACATGATTCATCGTGGTATAAATGCTTCCGCAGCTATGCTGATTATAAATCCTAACGCGGCAAATAACATCCCTATAGGCATTGAAAACAGCCGCTTTTCCTGCGGGTCGGTCCATTATGTGTGCCGGGAAGTCCGGGCTATTATTATGAGTAAACTCAATGTGGGAGACCGGGACAATATTTGTATAATCTCGGGTGAGAGTATTGCTGTGGAAGCAGCTATGATTGCTGGTGAAGGCAGTGTTATTGCGGTGGAATATGATCCCCGGGACCGGGAGACTATGAAATGCAATGCAGAGAAATTTGGACTTAATAACGTGATAATTGTTGAGTCGTTGGAAAACGATGTTTTGCATGAACTGCCTGTACCGAATAAAGCCTTTATTGTGGCTTCACCCCGGATTGAAAGTGAAATAAAGAGTCTTATGGCTGTAAACCCGGCTATGGATTTGATTATTTATACACTGGACTTTGAAATCCTTACCTCATTGCCTGAATTGCTTCGAAGACAGGGCTTGGAGCGCACGGAAGCTATTCATATAGAGGTATCCCGCGTTAACAGCAAGCAGATGGTGGAACCTTTTCCCGCTCCCTGGCTGATTTCGGCCAGAAAACCAGAGCAATAGCAGTATTGCGGTAATCGGGATCTTTATAACAGTTACAGTTTCAAGTGTTTATGACTGGCAGTATTCATAGGTGGTTCCTATTATAATAAGGAAACAATATATTTTGAGGCCTATACGTAATAAGAAAAGCAGAAAAGAGGAACCTATTGGATGGAGCTTAGCATTCTACTGGTCAAGCAGATAGGCTCGTTATTTTTGATCATACTCTCTGGCTACGTTGCGCAAAAGTGTAACATTGTTAAGTTCGAAGACAGCAGAGCTCTTTCTATGCTGTCTCTTTATTTGATTTTCCCCTGTGTAATAATTGATTCCTATCAGATCGAGTACTCCCGGGAGAAGATGCTGGGACTGGTGCTGGCCATTGTGGCCAGTGCCGGCGTGCATTTTGTTTATATTGTCCTGAGCCATGTGGTCAAAAAGACCGTTCACATTAACTCCATCGAAGAAGCATCCTTGATTTATTCCAATGCCGGTAATTTGATAATCCCTTTGGTTGCCTACGTACTAGGACCGGAATGGGTATTTTACTGCAGTGCCTATCTGGCTGTACAGACTGTCTTTATTTGGACCCATGGCAAATCAATTATTCGGGAAGCCAGAGAGTTCAATTTAAAACAGCTGCTGCTGAACACTAATATTATAGCCACAATTCTGGGAATGATAATGTTTATTTCCGGGATATCCTTACCCTCGGTGCTTGCCAATGCCGTAAGCGCTGTCGGCAGCATGGTAGGCCCCATCAGCATGATCATCACCGGCATTATTATTGCCAATATGGACCTAATAAAGGTTTTTAAAAATATACGGGCTTATACGGTTTCTGCAGCCAGGCTCTTAATCTACCCTCTTATTATCGTTTTGCTGTGTTGTTTCAGTGGTATGTTAAGCTGGCATCCCCAGGCTGAGAAAATTTTGCTGATTGTTATATTAGCCAGCGCTGCCCCCACTGCTTCAATGGTAACGCAATTAGCCCAGGTCTATGATAAAGATGCCTACAATGCAAGTGTGATCAATGTGGTGTCCATAATATTCTGCATTATCACCATGCCGGTAATTGTTTATATTTATCAAGTCTTATCCGGCTAAATCACAGTCTTGATCAATGGCTCGCACTTTATAGCCATAGTAAATCCATACTATTATCAGGGCGTACACCATGGGGTAGATGATGCCCATGATGACTATAAGGGATATAAATGTACTTGCGAATCCACTGCCAAGATTTGCAGCCATTCCCAGCAGCATGGTCATGAAAAATACGGCCACATAGAGCAGCAGCCATAACGCTATTAACTCGAAAAACAAGTTTAAGCGTCTGCCTTTTGATAAGGATGCACACCGGCGCCAGGCTTGGATTAGGCCATATTTTTCCAAGGTAAATACGGGAAAAATGAATATATATCTGATTGCTATAACTATAGCAATCAATAACAACAGCCACCAAACAAAGCTCCTATATCCCGGTGGGGCTAATTGGGTTCCTAGTACTGCAAGGTATTTGACGCCTACGATTATGACAGGTACTGTCAAAAGCTTCCACCAGGGTCTTAATCCATTTATGATTACCGTTTGGTAACGGAATGCCTGTCCTGATTCCAGCCATGACAAGCAAAATAGCAAAGGCCCAATCCACAATGGGCTTAGCAGCCATCCGGGGATATTGAAGGATAGCAGGAAATACAGGTCATAGTTATGGGTACTACTTATTGCCAAAAAAATCAAACCGGTCACAATCCCCACCGGAAGAACCAATACTGCTATCCATTTGAAGTTTTTTATATACGCCTCCAATGCTTTTGTTAAAACCATAGTGTTCCTTTCATTTAACAGCTGTGTTTCATATACAAGAGAACTGCCTAGGGCAGTTCTCTTGGCAGACTGTCAAAGAAGTCTATAAATGGTTAGAAGTTCGAGATTGCCACGCCCCTCCGGGGCTCGCAATGACACATAAGATGGCCTTCTGGTATGTCATCGGCCGTTCCGGCACTACCGATGTTCGCTATCGCTCACGGCTAATGTTGCGAGGAGCGTAGCGACGTGGCG
>JAKPGY010000204.1 GCA_029550685.1 Bacillota bacterium | reverse complement strand
AACCTGGCGAATACCCAGATTAGTCAAACGTACCACCGGAGGCAGGGCATAAATGACCGTGGCAAATACTCCAGGTACTTTACCCAGCCCGAACAGCATCAGGGCAGGAATAAGGTACACCAAACTGGGCATAGTCTGCATAGCGTCCAGGATGGGGGTGAGCACCGCATTGACCCGTTCAGAACCGGACATGGCAATACCCAGGGGAATACCGATCACCAGCGAAATCAATACCGCGATAATTACTATACCCAGGGTTTCCATAGCCACTTCCCACAGTCCGAACATACCTATGGTAAAAAAGAGCACACCGGGAAGCAGCGTTTTCAGCCAGTTATGGGTCAGCCGCCAGGCCAGGAGAGACATTATAACTATCCAGGCCCACCAGGGAAGCCACTTCAAAAAATATTCCACCTGCAGCAGCATCCCTAAAACAAAGTTGGACAAACCATCAAAGAATGGCCCCCAGGCAGTTACTAACCACTTTACGAAATCGTCAATATAAGGTGCTACATGAAATTGCCATTCTTGGGGAAACAAATTGCTCACCTCCGCCCGGCTGCAGCCAGCGGAGCAGAAGCGGATACACTCTTGGCCTCTTTATTAGTACGATTCGGCATGGACACATAGATTGACTGCCTTTTAGAACCGGAAAGGATGGCTCTTTCATCGGCAACAAAACGCTCTACATATTCGTCAGCCGGGTTGGTCATTATCTCATCCGGGGTGCCTTGCTGTACGAACTCCCCCTGGCGCATAACCGCCATGCGGTTACCCAGCCGTACAGCTTCACTAAGATCGTGGGTTACGAAAATGATAGTTTTATTTACTTCCTTTTGCAGCCGGATGAGGGTATCCTGCATTTCCCGGCGAATCAGGGGATCCAGCCCACTGAATGGTTCATCCATCAGCAGCAGGTCACTTTCCTGAACCAGAGCACGGGCAATGCCCACTCTCTGACGCATTCCTCCAGATAGCTGGGAGGGGTAGTGCTTTTCCCAGCCTTCCAGACCGACCCTGGCTATGGCGTGACGGGCCCGGTCCTTGCGTTCCCGAAGATTTACTCCCCGCAGCTTGAGGCCGAAAGCCACATTTTCAATAACGGTACGGTGGGGCAGCAAACCATAATGCTGGAAAACCATGGCCGTTTCATGGCGCCGGAATTCAATGAGCTTCTTTTCATCCATTTTCAGCACATTCTGACCTTTAACGATGATTTCACCACTGGTGGGATCAATCAGGCGGGGAATGCAGCGTATAAGTGTGGATTTGCCGCTGCCTGATAACCCCATAATCACAAAGACCTCTCCGCGCTTGACTTGAAAGGATACATCTTTTACTGCAATTACCGCACCATTGTTTTGCATGCCTTCAAGGGCTTCATTATCTTGGCGGTCCAAATCTACCGGTTGGTTAGCAAATACTTTCCATAAGTTCTTTACCTCTAGTAGGATGTCATTATTACCAGTATGACCCGTATGCATAGGCTAGTTCACCTCTTCCAGAGCTTGCTCGACTTTTCGTGCTACGTCTTCGGGTACCCAGGCTTTCCAGGTATCCGGGTATGTCTTTAGGAAGTAAATAGCCGCTGCCTCAGTATCTGCATTATTAGTACTCATATAGGAAAGAAAATCATTGTTTTGCTCCAAAGTAGTCTCATACTTGCTGATCAGTTCCACTACTTCAGGAGC
>JAKPGY010000188.1 GCA_029550685.1 Bacillota bacterium | reverse complement strand
CAGGCTGCCATCCTGCAGAATAGCTTTCCACTCGGTACTGGCTGCGCTTTGGTCCTTAGTGTTGTCAGCCGCGTTATTATCAGCCAAGACCTGTATTTCGCCCACATTTAGCCGTAGCCCACCAACCCACTCCCATACGTTACCGTTTAGCTCACACACCCCAAATGGAGTACCATCGTGAGTCCAGCTTATGGGGCCGGAACCGGTAAGGGTTCGTCCTACCGCTCCGGCGTATATGTAGCTAGGCGCCGCTTTTTCAGATGGGACGCTAATGTCTTTGCCGTAATAATTGTTGCCCCGGGGCATAAACCCTTGCTTCCTACTTAGCAGGGCTAATGCTGCCCATTCTGCGTTGGTCATTAGGTGCCAGCCGGTACCTTTCTGCTTACAGGCTAGGATGGCGTTGTCAAAAGTAATACTGTTGCCTGGATCCACGTTTTTTAGACTGTATGCCCTTAAAGATGTGCCGGAACCCTTATAAGCATTAGGGTACTTGCTTATATATATCTGGCCCTTAACCGCCCCGTTGACGATAAATGCCGGGTGCGGAAGGTTCGCTCCACCATCTATAACATCAACTTCTGTAAAAGCAGGGATAACGACCATTACGGACGGATTACCCTGGTCATCATAAATAACCGTATTCCGGCCAAAACTGGCCTTTTCAACTAGCTCACGCCAATATCGTTGTTCGGCTGCATCAGTTATAACTCCGTCCTTTTGAAAGCGGCTCGTCAAACCGTTTTCTGCCGCATCTATTTCGCGGATGATATCGTTTTGCGTATAGCTACCGGATACATACATTATTCAATCCCCCCATCCATCGGCATTGGGTCAGGCTCAGGCGGGGGAGGGAACCTGTCCGCAAAGTTTCGTCGCAAATCCTCAGCAAACGCATGCTCGATTTTAGCAGCCTCTTCCGCCCCGCCCTTTACGTTCTTTTCCCCGCTCACAATAATATTCCCCTGGTCATCCTTCCACGTTACTTTTAATATGGTTTCTGTCTGGATATCGATTGCGCTGTTATAGCTAGGCATATCACTACCTCCTTTAATATTCCATAACGGCCACGGATACAGCTACACCCTCTGAAATAGCATAAATAGGCGTATCTACCGTCGGATCAAAATCTAATTCCAATACTGCGCCTGGTTCGATAGGGAACCCATTTTGCTGAGTCAACAATAATCCCCCTACTCTAATCCGGAGTACTAGGTCTTCATTTTTTATGATCATTTTGCGTCTGCCAGGTAGGCGTGTTGCTCCCGCGAATATTTCGGCCGCTGTCGCGGTTACAGTCACCACGCCGGTAACAGGAGTAGAAA
>JAKPGY010000182.1 GCA_029550685.1 Bacillota bacterium | reverse complement strand
AGGCCATTGTCATTAATCATGGTAACTATGCGTTTAAAATGAGGATATTTCTCAGCCACCTTAAAAGCTGCTTGCACATTGCATCCCGATGAAGTTCCGCAGAAGATTCCTTCCTGACGGGCCATCTGCCGCGCCATTTCCATGGCCTCATATGAACTGACCAATACTATGCCATCTACATACTGCAGATCCAGAATCTCGGGAATTAGACCGTCGGCGATCCCCTGTACCTTGTGTTGACCAATGATTCCCTTGGAAAGAATCGGTGAATCAGCTGGTTCGGAGATGAATACTTTTATTGCGGGGTTTTTGCTCTTTAAGTATTTTGCCGTTCCGGTAACCGTACCACCGGTGCCCTGGCACATTATAAAAGCATCCAGTTCACCACCGGTCTGCTCCCAGATTTCCGGTCCGGTATTGTTCATATGGGCTCGAATATTATCCTCCCGGTAAAATTGCCCGATTTCAAATACCATCCCAGAATATTGCTCTTTGATGCGAGCCACCTCTTCCAAAACCAGATCCACATCAGTTTCAGCACCGGGAGTGAGCACCAGTTCTGCTCCATAGGACTGAATAGTCTTTTTGCGTTCCTCACTCATACCTTGGGGCATTACAATTATCACTCGATAGCCGCAGGCTGCTCCTACCATAGCGGTGGAGATGCCGGTATTGCCGGTGGTTCCCTCCAGAAGTATCATGCCGGGTTTCAATTCGCCCCGTTCCTCAGCCCGGCGGACAATTTCATAAGCCACACGATCTTTAAGGCTGCCGCTGGGATTGGGAAACTCCAATTTAACACAGATGTCGGGTTGAATACCGGCTGACAGTCTCTTTAAGCTAACCATCGGGGTTCGGCCGATACACTCCAGAATGCTGCTGTGAATGGTGCGATTGGCATCCCATTTAATCAACTTTTTCCCTCCCTACCACAATTACAAGATCCATTCTTTACCGAAACGCAGCTGACAGCTTACTACAGCTGTCACTTCTGCAGGTACTTCCTCAAAAAAGGCTGGTCTGGTTTGGGTTTGCTGGTGCAAATACTCTGCCATGGTCTGGATAACCAGCTGCCGGTCGGCGGGGTTGCGCAGTGTTAATCCTTTATTCTGCAGGTATTCGGCAGCCCCATTGTTCAATTGGATCTCATAATCGGCCAGCTGTTCAAAAAACTTTTTCCAGTTCTGCAGTTCAGAATGATTCTCCCAGCCTATACCCGGGCAAACGAAATGACGGCAGATCGATTCCCTCATATGTTGGGGCAGACGGCACCCTCCCTGACGGCTATGAAAACGGCAACGATAGCTGTCACCATCAGGCTGTTGATTAATGGTGACCGAAGCGTCAAGTATGGTTATTCCGTCCATCTGAAAAATTTCTTCTAACAGTTCGGGCTGGTTATGCAGCAGATACACCAAATCAGTGGCATAAAAAACCGGCGAATAAAACCCGCAGCATCCCTTGTCATCCTGCCGGGGACAGCGGGTGCAAAGATCCACTTCAATGTAGCTTCTTAGCCCATTATTATGAAAAACTAGCTGAACCTGTGTTTCCACTTTAAATACTCCCCACAGTAATAGTCTTATTATAGGGCTTTTGGACGCTTAAAGGAAGCATATGCAAATGGCGTGTTAAATCAACTGGGGAGCAGGTTTGCATTTTAGGGGTATAATCGCTATCATTTAATTAGATTTCGATTATCTACATAGGTGATAGATTGACACATAGAAAGGCAATTGGCATTTTAGGAGGAACGTTCGACCCGGTTCATTATGGCCATTTGGTAGCTGCGCAATATGCGGCTTATGGCTTCCATTTGAACAGGGTTATTTTTATGCCTGCAGCCCAGCCTCCTCACAAAAACGCTGTCAATGTCCTGGAGGCCAGACACCGCCTGGCTATGATCCAGCTGGCTATTGCAGATAATCCCGTTTTTGAAATGTCTACCCTGGAGATAGAGCGTTCCGGAATTTCCTATACTGTTGATACTGTTGAAACCATGCTGCGGACTTATCCTGATATGGATTTATACTTTATCATGGGCATGGATTCCCTGTACATACTTGATACCTGGAAAGATGTTCAGCGGTTGGTTGCTATGTGTCGCTTTATAGTGGTAACCCGGCCCAATTACTGCCTGAACCGCAGCGAACCAGCTCTGCAGGCAGTTCCCGAACAGTTCTGGGATCGAGCCGATTTTTTGGAAATCCCGGCGATGGATATTTCTTCTACCGATTTGCGGGCCAGGGTCCGGCAGGGCAAGCCCATCCGCTATCTGGTACCTCCGGCTGTGGAGAAGTATATTTATGATCATGCCCTGTATCAGGGAGATTAATGGCATGGTACCCTAAAGGGGCGGGCGACAGAGTCGTCGCCTGCAAAACGAGGCGATGTGAAAAATACCTAAATCTGTCATTGTACGGCTAATGTTGCGAGCCCCTCTAGGGGGCGTGGCAATCTCTGCTATAACTTGCGGTTTGGGTTTTGAGATCGCCACGCGCTACGCGCTCGCGATGACACATAAGATGACTTACTTGAGTCGCCGCGTCGCTTCGCTCCTCGCAACCTTAATAGTGAGCGTTAGCGAACATCGGGAGTGCCCGAAGGGTGCGATGACATATTGAGGGATATTTTTACAGCTGTTACCATAGGGCATGGAGGATATCATGAAATACACTGATGCAGAGATAATTGCAGTAATACAAAAACGTCTTTCTGCCAACCGTTTTCAGCACAGCCTGCGGGTAGCGGAGGTTGCTCGCCGCCTGGCGGAACAGTACCGGGTTGATCCTGGACAAGCCTATACTACCGGGTTGCTCCATGACTATGCCAAGGGATTATCCGGCCAGCAACTGCTGGACATAGCGGAAAACCATGGATTAATAAGTCACCCGGTAGATCGCCTGGTTCCCGATTTGCTCCATGGGCCGGTAGGTGCTTACCTGGTTCAGACGGAACTTGGCTTGGAGGATGTCAACATGCTGGCAGCCATTGCCAACCATACCCTGGGTGCTCTTAATATGAGCCCATTGGAGGAAATAGTCTTTTTAGCAGATATGATTGAGCCCGGCCGGGATTATCCTGGCTTGGAACGTCTACAGTGCTTGACGGAACGTAGTTTGGAGGAAGGCATGCTTTTTGGGCTGGAGTCCACGATCCGTTATTGTGTTGATCAGGGGCGTATTATTCATCCCCGTTCCATAGAGGTCCGTAATCACTACCTTCAAAAATGCAGTACTATGGAAGGTTGTTAAGCAAAAGTATGGAGAAATGAGTTGACGAACATGATAAAGGTATTGGAATTCCCTGAGCTGTAAAGAGCAACGGTTAATATTCTTTAGGAGGGTTGTTATTGAATCAGGAAGAAAAACTGGCAAGAATGATTGCTGATGCCTGCCTGGATGAAAAGGCACTGGATGTAGTGGTTTTGGATGTGCGTAATCTCACAGTTATTGCGGACTATTTTGTGATTGCCAGTGGAAGAAGCATGATTCAGGTTCGTTCCATCGTCGATCATGTCCTGGACAAACTGCAGGAGCAAGGTATTTCCCCCATTCGCAAAGAAGGCCTTCAGCAGGGAGTATGGACGGTTTTGGACTATAACTCGGTAATTCTCCATGTCTTTCGCCAGGAGGAACGAGAATACTACCAGTTGGAAAACCTGTGGGCCGATGCTCCTCAGCTGCTGGTAGACAGCAATTGTCAGCTGTAGAACGGACCATGATGAATGAAAACATCGCTGCACAGCTTAAGCAGGGGAATTAGATAGGCGAGGGGTCCCGGAACGAGTTGGCTAATACCCCTGCTTCCCGGCTAACAGTACTGCTAAGCCCTGGTTACGCAGATAGACCTAGAGATCGCTACGCGCTCGCGATGATAGTATAGCTGTCTTTTGCACTAACGCGAAGAGACAGTTTTCACAGCAATGTTTGATCAAGGGAGAGGCGCTTTGCCAAGGCTGGAATTTGGCCAGTCTGCTGCCATTCCATGCGCAGCATGGCTGCTTTCAGATCCAGGCCTCCAGCAGCTGAAAAACCTCCCCAACCGCTGTTAGATACAACCCGGTGACAAGGAATGACCAAGCCCATAGGATTGTTTTTCATTACTTGGCCCACTGCCCGTGCGGCTCCAGGCTTACCCAACTGCCGGGCTACCTGACCATATGTCATAATCTCACCATAGGGAATGCTGTGAACCAGCAGCAAAACGTCACGGGCAAAGGCACTGTAATGGGATAGTTCCAGTTCCACGTCCCAATGATCTATTATTTTCCCGTTAAAATAATCGCGGAATTTATTAACGATAGGCACCGAATAATCATCCCATGCAATTAACCGGGTATTATACCCGGTTTTCTTTATGTGATGATGAAAGGTATTTAGGGGGGAGGGGGTGGGCAAAACCGTTGCGAACAAGGTCTTTTTTTCACTACGAATAGCGGCCCATCCCCGGGGGGTGTAAAATATATACCAACACATCATTGGTACCTCAATTAAGGTTTTGCGACAACATTCACCAGTTTTCCTGGCACAACTATTATTTTCACTATATTCTGACCTTTTGTCAACTCCTTGATTTTAGGGTTATCCAGCGCTATAGCCCTCAAATCATCCTCTGAAGCCTGTGCCGGGACCATAATGCGATCTCTGACTTTTCCGCTGATCTGCAGGACAATTTCAATTTCATCCTGAACCAGAGCTTCCGGGTCATAGGCAGGCCAGGACTGCAGGTGAATGCTGGTCTGGTAGCCCATTATGGACCAGAGTTCCTCGGTGATATGCGGTGAAAAAGGACACAGCAGTACCAGCAGGGTTTGAACAGCTTCCTTAAGCACGCACAGATCCTGCTCTTCCTGGTCGCGATAGGCATTTATGGCATTGGTCAGTTCCATTATGGCACTGATGGCCGTATTGAAGTTGAAGCGTGTCTCGATGTCATCGGTAACCTTCTTAATAGTAGCATGGGTCTTAAAACGCAGGGCTTTTGCGTCCGGATCCAGTTCCTTATACTCCGCCGGCAAATTAACACCCTGAAGGATCTCAATACTTTCTGTCACCAGACGCCAGACCCGGTTCAAGAAGCGATAGGCTCCTTCCACACCCTGGTCGCTCCATTCCAGATCCTTTTCCGGCGGAGAAGCAAACAGGATGAACAGGCGGGCGGTGTCGGCACCGTAGGTATCAATGATTTCTTCCGGACTGACCACATTGCCTTTGGATTTGGACATTTTAGAACCATCTTTCAAAACCATTCCTTGGGTGAGCAGATTGGTAAAGGGTTCTTCAACCTTGAGCATTTTAATGTCA
>JAKPGY010000177.1 GCA_029550685.1 Bacillota bacterium | reverse complement strand
TGAGGACTTCTTAAAAGCCAAGGAGCAGGAAGTAGCTAACCAGATTTACAAGAAATAACAAATTAACCAACTCCCCCTCCCATAAATGTGAAAAGTATGGGCTTCCCAAGAAAACAGTTCCTGGGAAGCCCATTTTGTTGCGCGTGGGAGCGCTTTATTGCTTTTGATATGTTATGGTAATTACTTTTGCCGAGTCATTCCACGTTATGGCAGCACCTAAGGTTTCTACTACAAAGCGCAAAGGAACCATCGTGCGGCTGTTTACGATGATGGGCACCACGTTAGTGCTGCTAAGGTCAATGGGTTTTTTAACACCATTCACCATGGCGTAGTTTTTACCAATCCAAAGCTCCACAGTGGTAGCACTTTTAGTTCCTTCCATGGTTATGGTAACTTTTTGTTTTTCTTTGTCCCAAACAGTGCTTCCTCCGAGCGCTTTAACAACATGACTTATGGGCAAAAGCGTTCTACCACTTTTTATGATGGGGGGCATGTCCATGAAGTTCGGCACACCGTTGATTAGGTGCTTATCGTTCATAACTTGAAGTTCTAAGGTAGTAGCTGTGGTTTGATTTGCACCCTCTATGAAAGGTCCATTGAACTGCGAGAGCGCTTGGCTTTGTCCCCAAACACCTGAATCGGGCGGAAACCAAACTGTGTAGCGGGGCGTACTAACAACGAAGTAGTAGTTATGGTTCCCTGCTTCTAAGGTAGTTTTGTACTGGTATGTGCCAGTGTAAGTAGTACCTTCCACAAGCTGCATTTTATGTGGTTTGCCATCGATATAAACCATGACTGTGGGTGTAACCTTTTCTGGTACCACTAGAGGCAGCTGATATGTGTACAAGGTGGAAGGTGCAGCAGCGCTGCCCCTTAAGGGCTTTACGTAGCTCTTAGTTGCGCCCATTCCAGGCGAGTAGGGCACTCTTGCTGTAAAACCGTTAGCTGGCGCTGTAAGAATGAGCCCGCGGTACATTTGAGAAACCATGAGCTCCTCGTAGGTATACGTTTTACGGCCATTCCATGGGTCATTTACCAAATACTTGAACTGCTCGCCAGTATTATCGTACCCATAGATGACTACGTAGTGTCCCCCTATGATTTCAGTGTTTGCCATGAGGGGCCTACCAGCGGCTATCTCCTGCATTACAAGTTTTTTGGCATAGCTTTCTGAAGGCTGCCTTATAAACTGCGCGGAAATGTCATGAGCATTCAAGAACGGTATGACATCAGCTATGGTTTTGTCGGTGCCGTTACGCCAAATGAAACCCCAAGCTCCCCATCCCTGGAGCCCTGGCCGGTGTTCTTGATTAGCAAAGTACTTCCACATTACATCATGGTAGGGT
>JAKPGY010000170.1 GCA_029550685.1 Bacillota bacterium | reverse complement strand
TTCATCATTATTGCTAAATGTCATTTTGTGTACCTCCTTATGGCATATAGAAGAAATCTAATTTTACACTATTAGGATTATTAACGATCTCTATTCCTCCACCAACATTATTGCCAAGAGCTGGGGCAGGTCTTGTTATATATGGTGTTCCTGGTATCTGCTTTCCACCAATAACGTAATCAATCTTACTAAAGTCGACACCATACTTATTAGCGTAACCAGGATTCAATGGGTTTTCAGTTGCCCAAAATTGTGCATCTGTGACGTTCGATCTACCAAATGTACCTCCTCTATAAAGCTGTCCGCCATTATCAACATATTGCCTAACTTTCATAGCATCTGCTGATGTAGATTGTATCGCTTCACCATATGGTGTTTTAATAGTCTTACTCGTTCCCTCACTACAAGGACTATAACTATTATATAATTCCTGCTACCATATCTCAATCAAAAAAGAATTATCTTCCATTGCTTTGCTTCCAGAATATGAAATCAGTTCTTGTCGTCAACCTTTTCATATGGCCTGTATTCCGTCCTGGTTTTCATCATGCCGTAAATAATCCTCACAAGCCGCCTTGCCACGCACACAAGCGCCTGTGGCTTGTTCTTGCCCTCTTTGACCTTCTGCTCAAAATACTCCCTGAATACCGGGTGCCTTGGCTTTCCTGAAGCCGATACTGCTACCATCTGGATTGCAAGAAAGTGAAATATCGCATTTAGTGCCCTGTTGCCATTCCTGCACCTTTGGTCTTTGCCCTTTCCGGCAGAGCTGAATTGCACCGGCGCCAAGCCCATAAACCGAGCCAGCTTGTCTGAGTCAGGGAAACGGTTTATATCCCCGATTTCAGATATTATCTGTGCTTCTGTAACAAGGTCAATTCCCGGCATTGTATGTAGCTTATAGCCTGTCAAAGGTATCAGCTTTCTTAGTTCATCGTCAATTTCGGAAATCAACTCCTTGTTGTGCCTGATATCCTTTACGATGTTTCTCACAATAAAATCTCTTTCGGGCTGATAGTCCTTTCTTGTGTCTCCATCTCTTTCAATCATGGATATAATCTCATGAATGCGCTGTATTTTAAGCGCCTGATGCACCGGCTTTATTGTGTGATATATTTCTTCCGGTGTTGTGTTCCATATATACTCTGGTGACGGGTAGTTCTCCCAGAAACATAAGGCACTCTTGGAATCAATTATGGCAAAGAATTTCCTGTAAGACGGGTAGCTATAAGCAAGCTGGCTGTGGAGCTGGTTCTTGTTCATCACATTACTTTTTACAATCAAATCCCGCCTTTTCACCATTTGCCGTATTGTCCAGAATATATCCTCATGCTTGGCATCCTGCAAAGTGTCCACCATATCCCTGAGCACCCTTGCCACACAATAGGCATCATAGGAGTCATCCTTGTAAATGATAGGGTTTGCAAGCCTT
>JAKPGY010000157.1 GCA_029550685.1 Bacillota bacterium | reverse complement strand
GACGAAGTTCAAGCCATTGATCTCTGGGCATGTCCAATGTTTTTGCAAGTTCTACTGCGGTCATGCTTCCACCCCCAGCGCTTCTTCTATTGTCTTGACCTCAGGGTCTATATACTGCACCAAGCATTCC
Source organism: Bacillota bacterium (assembly GCA_029550685.1). GTDB lineage: Bacteria > Bacillota > Syntrophomonadia > Syntrophomonadales > Syntrophomonadaceae > DTU018. Next base: position 2,404 of record JAKPGY010000157.1, on the reverse strand, counting down.
CACTCGGCATGCAGTATCTCTCCCTCAACAACATATACCTCTTCGCCTTCGTATATTTCGCCTCCGCAACCTTCACAGTAAGCCATGACTTCAGCGTCCTGCGGATCGGGAAGTCCTTGTGAAAACCTATCTAGATTCATACGCCAATCCTCCTTGACACTATATTTTTCAACCTCTTGTAATAAGTTTTTCACATGGACTCCCCGATCCGCAGAATGCTGAGGTAATGGCTTACTGCGAAGGTTGCGGAGGCGAAATATACGAAGGCGAAGAGGTATATGTTGTTGAGGGAGAGATACTGCATGCCGAGTGGGAATACTTGGTGCAGTATATAGACCCTGAGGTCAAGACAATAGAAGAAGCGCTGGGGGTGGAAGCATGACCGCAGTAGAACTTGCAAAAACATTGGACATGCCCAGAGATCAATGGCTTGAACTTCGTCGGCAGGGCATCGGAGGCAGCGATGCATCAGCTATATTAGGTCTCAATCCCTGGAAAACATCGATGGATATATGGCTCGAAAAGACTGGAGAATTCCTGGATGACGAAGAACCAGTAAATGAAAAGATGTATTGGGGAAATGTGCTGGAAGATATAGTAGCCCGGGAATTTATGGTCAGAACAGGGCTAAAGGTACGGCGGAGAAATGCTATTCTAAAGCATCCTAAACATCCATTCATGCTGGCTAATGTGGATAGATTGATTGTAGGGCAAAAAGCTGGACTGGAATGCAAAAACATCGGGCATTACTCAGCGGAGCATTGGGAAGCTGGCGTTCCGGAATACTATCATACCCAGGTGCAGCACTATATGGCTGTAACAGGCCTTCCGGTATGGTATGTAGCGGTCCTAATCGGAGGCCAGGAATTCAGATACTATAAAATCACAAGAGACAATTCGTTTATCAAAGAACTAATCGCAGTTGAATCCGAGTTTTGGAGCATGGTTGAAACCAGAACTCCGCCACCGATAGATGGCACGAAGGCCAGCACGGAACTTATAAAAAAGCTGTATCCCGAAGCGGAAAAAGGCAAGGAAATTGACCTGCCGTTTGAGGCATTTGAGTTAATACAGCAATATGAACAAGCATGCGAAGAAGAAAAGCGGGCGCAGCTGCTAAAAGATGAAGCAGCAAATAAACTAAAAAACATGATGGGAACAGCTGAAAAGGGCAACATCCACGGGCGGACAGTATTCTGGCAGAATATTTCATCAAAAAGGTTGAATACCAAAGCCTTGCAAAAAGAATGCCCGGATATATATGAGAAATACGCTGAAGCAAGCGTATACAGAAGATTTTCAATTAAATAAAAAATAGGAGGTAATCAGGATGGCTCAATTACCAAACAATCTGGCGATCATCGACACGGTAGAGATACAGCAAGTACAGGCTACAATGAATAAGATCACCCAATTCCAGCAGGTGATCCAAAAAACACTGCATCAAGGACATGACTTTGGAATTATTCCCGGAACGGATAAACCGACATTGCTCAAGCCAGGAGCAGAGAAAATTTTAATGATGATGGGTCTGCGGTCAGAATTTGAAATCGTGGATTCTACAAGGGACTTTGAAAAAGGCTTCTTCCAGTACCAAGTACGGTGTAAACTCCTTAAAGGAGACATGGTTATTACAGAGGGCCTCGGAGCTTGCAACACCAGAGAGCGCAAATACCTGAAAATGGACCCCTACACCATGGACAATACGGTCCTTAAGATGGCTAAGAAAAGAGCTTTAGTTGACGCAGCACTACTCGTGGCATCTCTCTCAGACGTATTTACGCAGGACCTTGAAGATATGGACATCAGTGGCCGTCCCATTGATAAGCAGAAAGTATACACCGACCAGGACAGCACGATAACCAAGGCTCAGGCTAAGCGCATGTTTGCTCTTGCAAAAGGTAATGCAGAGATAGTAAAGCAGGTTCTTGATGATTATGGTTACGAGAAGTCCAGCGAAGTCGAGAAAGTCAAGTATGACGAGGTCTGCAAAGAGATAGAGCTTATGGCACAGAAATTTGAACAGGCGCAAGGAGATGAGGCACAGACTCAGACAGATGGAAATTAGAGCAATGGGCGGCGGCGTGGTGGGAGGATAGAATGACCAAAGAACAAAAAGGCAAATACGCTGAATTGTTGGTACTTGCTCGATTACTGAGAAATATCAATGGTAGCAGATTTAAATCCCACCGCCAATTAAATTGAACCCATTGGCCCCGGGCCGATGATCATGGGTACCGGTTGGCGTGAGGTCCGGGGCGGTTGTATAGATGATGAGAATATATGTGATTTTTAAAACAGCCTGGTCCAGCGGCTTGTGCCAGCCGGGGCCGCTGGGGAGGCTGGGAGGGTGGAAATAGATGCTTACACACTTTAGCTTATTTTCGGGTATAGGGGGCATAGA
>JAKPGY010000148.1 GCA_029550685.1 Bacillota bacterium | reverse complement strand
AACGTATGGGAGTGGGTTGGTGGGCTACGGCTAAATGTGGGCGAAATACAGGTCTTGGCTGATAATAACGCGGCTGACAACACTAAGGACCAAAGCGCAGCCAGTACCGAGTGGAAAGCTATTCTGCAGGATGGCAGCCTGGTTGCTCCGGGCACTGCTAATACTTTAAAAATTGATTCGCCTGCGGCAGGAAAGGGCGTATCTGAAGACCTGGGAGCACCGTTTATAAACACAGCAATCACTAACAGTATGAACCCGGCCAATACAGCATCTACTGAATATCTGGGATATGGACAAACCACCTTTGAAACACTGGCCGCTAAATCAGGGGTAACTATACCGAAAATATTACGGTTATTGGGCGTAGCCCCAGCTTTCGCTGATTGCGGAGAAGACCTGCTTTACGCGCGCAACTACGGAGAGCGATGTGCTATCCGTGGCGGCGATTGGAGTTTCGGTTCCGGTGCCGGCGTTTTCTATCTGTACTTGTACTGTCACCGGTCGATCTCCTACGTCGGCATCGGTTTTCGCTCGGCATTCGTCCAGCTGTAATCTGGGTACTGATAATCTGAAGGTCGGGCGATAGCCCGACCCTAGAAAGGAAGATTGCCCATAGCGACAGAAGACCTGAAAATTAGGCAGAAGATCGAGGATATGATGGCTTATGCTTACCAGGCGTTAAACCAATATCCAAAACATGAAAAACATTCGCTTGTTGCAGAAACAAAAGCATCTATGTTACGGCTATTAAAACTAACGATCACCTGTAATAAAAAGTATTACAAAAAGACTACTTTGCAGGAATTAGACATAGAGCTAGACATATTAAGGTCATATGTGAGGCTGGGATTTAATTTGCGCTACCTCCCACCTAAGAAATACGAGATATGGGCCAGAATGAATGATGAGATCGGTCGTATGATAGGCGGATGGATTAAGGCTCAAAAAGACAAATAACCTTCCTGGGGGCGGGGTCGTTAATGTGCTATCCGTGGCGGCAA
>JAKPGY010000140.1 GCA_029550685.1 Bacillota bacterium | reverse complement strand
GCTCGCAATGACCCAAACGATGGCTTCCGGTTCTGTCATCGGCCGTTCCGGCACTACCGATGTTCACTATCGTTCACGGCTAATGTTGCGAGGAGCATAGCGACGTGGCGATCTCTTTAAATGGACTTCTTCGACAGTCTGAGGAGGCCTGTTAGGCCTCATTTTTATCTTTATATCTTGCGCATAAGGCCGGTTACTTTACCAAGGATTTGAGCCTGAGGAACATAAAAGGGTTCCATAGAGCTGTTCTCAGGGCGCAGTTCAATATGGTCGCTGTGGAAATAAATGCGCTTAACGGTGGCTTCATCTTCCATCATAGCTACCACTATATCCCCATTATTGGCTTGATTTTGCTGGCGGACAATGAGATAATCCCCATCCAAAATACCGGCTTCAATCATACTGTCGCCTTTAACCTTCAACAGAAAATGTGTACCGTAGCCAACCATTTCAGTAGGGACGGACAGATAGGCTTCGATATTCTGTTCGGCAAAAATAGGGGTGCCTGCGGCCACACTCCCAACCAAAGGCAGGGATAAGGCATTACTCAATGTTGCAGAATCGCTATCGTCAACGGGTATAATGGCCCTGGGTTTTGTGGGATCCTTACGAATAAGGCCCATTTCCTCCAGCTGGACTAAATAAGCATGAACCGTAGAACTAGACCTAAGCCCCACTGCTTCTCCGATTTCACGAACTGAAGGAGGATAACCATTATTCTTTATACACTGGCGAATATAATCAAGTATTTGCTGTTGGCGTTCAGTTAGCTGCATTTTTACCAACCTTCCCTTATTTCACAAGCTTTGCCAACATTATAACATCACAAATTGTCTAATACAAACATTCGTTTGCTCAGTGCCAAAATGCAGATGGTCCTACTTTTTCAATAGCCGACAAAAACCGGCGGCGAGCGCCGGGAAACTGCTGTTCCAATAGTTTTAGCAATTCGGCTACTTCAGTTCTTTTTGTAGCTCCATCTGCCGGGCACCGGTTTTTTATTACCGGTAACTGCAGGGATTCGACCAGCAATTTTATATCCCTTTCTTCTACATATATCAAGGGTCGAATCACGGTGATGTCTACACGGCTGAGCCAGGTTTTAGGAGTAAAAACCTGATAACGTCCTTCAAAGATAATGGACATCAGTAGGGTAGTAACCACATCATCCAAGTGATGACCCAAGGCAACTTTGTTACATCCATGCTCTTTGCTGAGTCTATTCAAGGCTCCCCTGCGCATATTCGCACACAGGGAACAGGGATGTCGTTCTTCCTTAACCTGAAATACTACTTCGCCAATATTAGTTTTCTGAATTACTAAATCCAGACCAATATGGGCGCAGAATTCCTCAAGGGGTTTGGTCTCATTACCCCAGCCTAAATCTATATAGATAGGGACCAAATCAAACATTAAAGGAGTATACTGCCGCAGGAGGTTTAACATATATAGCAGAGTAACACTGTCTTTTCCTCCTGACATGCCTACCGCCACCCGGTCACCATATTCGATTAAGTTGTATTTGAGGTTAGCATCCCTGACTTGTCCGAATATCAGCTTTGTACGCCGGTTACTCATGTCTACCGCCTTTTTGATATCGTTTTTCGTATTATTGCTGTAAAAACACCTGTCACCTGAGCCGTAGCGGAAACTTTAGTTTCCACTACACCAAGAAAGAAAGATTCGCAGCGGAACTTTAGCTTCCGCTGGGAGGCTAAAGCCTCCCCTACGTCTGGAGGGTATTTTCATTCATCGTGGTCTGTACCACAGGTGATAATTGCTGGGAAAATAGCCCTCTCTGTGTCATCGCGAGGAGCGGAGCGACGTGGCGATCTCGAACGAGAGTCACAGTCAAGTTGCATGAGATTGCCACGCCCCTTTGGGGCTCGCAACATTAATAGCAACCGAAGGGAGCATCAGAAGTGCCGGAACGGCCAATGACACGAAAGATGGCTTTTCATTCATCGTGATTTGTTCTACTGATAACAATTGTTGTGAAGATAACTCTCAATCTATTTATACAGCAATTTTCCCCAGTAAAAAAGGCCACAGTAAATATAATGCTCTCCCGGATTTAGAGGAGGCTTTAGCTAGATTTGGCAGCGACTGAAACGAGCACCGGTAGGGCCGGAACCGCCAATATTAATTGTAGCTGCTAAATGCGCCGGTTATCCACGCAGAGGCCCCCGTCAAATATACTGATGCTAAAACTTCAGCTACCGGACCAAGGTGCTATTATTATACAAGCAGCGTCCAGGTACAGCCAAATGGAAATGGAGCCTTAGTTTTTTCGCTAAGCTGTGTATTATTGCGGGCTGGGGGTTAATACAAAATAATACCCCCTCACAATGAGGGGGGTGATGGCTAATTAACCGGGATGATTTCCGGCAAGGATTGATAATATTCATAGACCAACTCAATAGGATGAACTACCCTGCAATCCCACTTGTGCCGTTTTACTCCATACTGCAACTGCATCATACAGCTGGGACAGCAGGTAGCCAAATATTCAGCACCGGTTGCCATGGCATTATCCATTTTATGGTCCAGTATTTTCATGGACAGATCGTAGTGGGTAATACTATAAGTACCCGAACCGCCACAGCAGCGATTAGCCTCGGCCATTTCTACCAGCTGTACTCCCGGTATCCGTTGCAGGAGTTGCCGGGGTTGGCTTTTAATCCCCTGGGCATTAGCCAAATGACAGGGATCGTGATAGGTAACCCGGCGCTTTTCTGCATTAGGATTGTCGGGTAGTTTGATATCCAGTATATCCACCAGAAATACGGTTAGGTCGATAACCTTGTCAGCAAAAGCCAAGGCCTGATCTTCAATTTTGAGACCGCCCAGAACAAACTTGATATTTTTACGGGATAGGGCAGATGAACAGGAACCACAGTCAGTAATTATATAGTCAAAATCATAATCATTAAAAATCTTGACATTATGTGCCAGCAGTTTCCGGGCGGTATCCATTTTACCGTTAGCTAAATGAGGCATACCGCAGCAGCGAGTATCACGAGGCACAATCACTTCACAGCCGTTGCGGGTCAGGACCTCTACTACTGCCTTGGCTACCTGAGGCTGAAAAAGATCAGTCCCACAGCCCAGGAAGTAGCCTACCCGAAAACGTTTTTCCCCCCGGGGCGCATTTACTTCCTTAACTAAACTGCGTCCTGGTCTTAATGGTACTGACGAAAGTATACCTTCCGCTTTGGGCAGATCTCCAGGAAGTATCTTCATCAGGCCCAGATTCCGGGCTAATGATTGCAGTCCTGACTTTTGGGCTCCCCACAGAAACTTGCTGGAGGTTCTTAGCAGGCTGGGTTTGGTCCAAAGAGCATCAAAGATCAATTCCTTAGCTACAGTAGGATGATGGTCGTATACATAAGAACGTGCCGCCGCGTTAAGTTCATGTATATCAATACCGGAAGGACAGTTGACACTACAAGTCTCACATAACAGGCAGTTAGCCAAGTGATCATAGACATCCTGGTCCGGGTCGACTTTACCGTCGCGCAGCATCTGGACCATAAAAACGTGTCCTCTGGGAGCAGCTGTTTCATTGCGTATCTCTGCAAAGACTGGGCATACGCTGCGACATTTTCCGCAGCGGACACATTTCATAATCTGCTCTTGCACGGGAGGCAGCTTCTTAAAGTCCATGATATAATCTCCTTTCCCCGACTAGAACAGCTTATCAGGGTTCATAATACCCCGGGGATCAAATACTTGTTTAATACCCTTCATATATTTGACTGCCAAGCCGTGTTCTTTTTCAGCATAGGGGCGGCGAACCACACCTACACCATGTTCACCGGTCGTTGAACCTTCCATTTCAATGGCTAGTAGATGGATGTCATCCACCAGCTGCTTCACTCTTTCAACTTCCTCTGGATTTTCCGGGTTAATGACTGGAGCGGTATGCACATTGCCATCACCGATGTGACCATAATTAACTACCTGTACTCCATGTTTTTCACCCAGAGCCCGAATAGCTCTTAGAGCATCGGCTACCTTTGACAGGGGAACACTAATATCTTCACCGGCAAAGACCCGGCTTCCATCCGGTCGCACCCTAGCTGCTGCAGCGGCAGTCACGCTGCGTCCTTCCCAGAGTTGGGCCATGCGTTTAGGATCGGTAGCCCATTCAACCTGGCGAGCTCGACGACCTGCTACTTCTTTAATAATATTACCTTCATACTCGACTCCCGGAGGATTACCATCTACTTCAAACAGCAAGATAGCCTCGGCATCGGGCAGGTTGATTTCCGGTTTAAACTGATTTACAGCTTGAATAGCGGAACTATCTAAAATCTCAATTCCCGAAGGAAGAACCCCTTCGCGATAGACCTCCAGTACCGTTGCGGGTGCATCGTCCAGATTGTCAAACACAGCCATGGCTATACCACGGGCTTTGGGTTTAGGCCAGCAGCGCAGGCGAATGCGGGTTATAATACCCAATACTCCTTCTGAACCTACCATAAGTTTGGTCAGGTTTAACCCTGATACATTTTTTATGGCTTTGGATTTCATCCCACCGGTTATAATAACATCACCATTGGGGAGAACTACTTCCAAACCCAAAACATACTGTTCGGTACATCCATATTTTACTGCTCTTAGGCCACTGGCATTATTGGCTACCATACCGCCTATGGTACACATTTGACTGCTTCCAGGATCGGGTGGGAAAAATAAGTTGTATTCAGCAAGTTTTTCATTCAGCTTGGCGTGAATAATCCCCGGACGAACTATTACCTGCATATTGGCCGCATCGATTTCCACGATATCATCCCAGGAGGATAAATCCAGCACTATGCCCCCAGATACAGCAATACAGCCACCGGTTTCTCCGGTGCCAGCACCACGGGGGATAATGTTGATTTGGTTGTCATAGGCATAGCGCATTACTTTTTGCACATCTTCAGTTGATTTGGGCAAAACTACCGCCATGGGGTTCTTGGGTTCCAGCTTGGTAAAAAAAGAACTATCATAGGAGTAATACATTAAATCCAGGTCCTTTATCAGAACCTTGTCTTTGCCCAACATATCAACTAAATCTTTTTTTATCTGAGCCTCGTCCATAGCTCGCCCTCCTCGAGACACTTAACTTACCTTGTACCGGTAAATTCTCTGCTATTATATCACATAGCCCCAAGCCGGGATTATAAAATTCTTTCGTATACGGTATAATTTAGACAATTCTGGTTAGGGGATTAATTAATATATTGGAGTGGGATGATAGAGATGATGATCGAATTGGCTTATGGTCAAAACAGCATTCCCGTAGATTTGCCACAGCATCATCTGCAGGAAATAGTATGGCCCCGAGAATTTCCAGGACTATCTGCTGATACTAATCTGGTTCAACAAGCTTTGCGCTTTCCCAAAAACAGCCCGACTTTGAGTGAACTGGTACGTCTAAAGTCAGCCCGGAGTGCGGTCATAGTAGTTAACGATATTACCCGGCCTACTCCTTACCAGGAAATTCTTCCTCCCTTATTGGATGAACTGACAGGGACAGGAATTGATAAAGAAAATATTATTTTATTAATCGCCACCGGTATTCATCGCCCGCAAACCGAAGAAGAAAACCAACTGGTTTTTGGACCTGATATATGCAGTCAATATCGCATAGTCAACCACGACTGTGACCGGGATCTGGCTTTAGCAGGAGTGCTGCCTAATGGTATGGACTTATACATAAATAAATATGCTGTAGAGGCAGATCTGCTCATCACTACCGGCCTGGTCGGACTGCACTATTTTGCCGGTTACTCAGGCGGGCGAAAATCTATACTGCCCGGTATAGCATCACGTTCTTTGATCGAAGCCAATCATAAAATGATGAACGATCCCCGGGCCTGCCTAGGTAATTACCAGAACAATCCGGTAAGTGATCTGATGTTAAAGGCTGCCGAAATAGCAGGGGTAGACTTCATTGTAAATGTGGTAACCGGATCTCACCATAATATTGTCTATGCTAGTGCCGGTCATGTCTATGATGCCTGGATGGATGCAGTCTTGTTTGCTGAGCAACTGAGTGTGGTACCTATCGCTGACCGGGCAGACATTGTTCTAGCCAGCTGCGGGGGATATCCCAAGGACATAAATATGTACCAAGCTCAAAAAGCCCTGGATTCAGCTAGTTTAGCTGTGAAGCAAGGCGGGGCAATAATACTGGTGGCAGAATGTTCAGAGGGATTGGGGGAAAGGACCTTTACCCAGTGGCTGAATGATGCAACCTGTATCGAAGACATAGAAAAGCGATTTATCAATCACTTTGAACTGGGGGGCCACAAAGCTTTTGCAATCTGCCGAACCTTACGCCACGCTGATATTTACCTGTATAGCGGCATGCCGGATAACACGGTCCGGCGCATGTATATGCAACCGGTACATGACCTGCAAAAACTGCTACAGGATTTGCTTTGCAAATACGGCCCCCAGTCGTCTATATTAGTCATGCCGGAAGCACCCAAAATAGCGGTTAAAATTACCAGCAAGAATAAAAGCTAATGCCTTTCAATAAAATAGCAGCATATACTTAGGGGAGCACTGAACAGTCATGTACAACCGGATTTTAGAGATTATACCCGAAGAAAGACTGCGCTGGCAGGAACCACTGAGTGCCCATACCACATTTAAAGTTGGTGGTCCGGCAGACTTGATGGTTTTCCCCCAGTCAGTCGAAGAAATACAGCAACTGGTTAGGACCTGCCGAAAGGATAGTATTCCCTACATGGTGATCGGCCTGGGTAGTAATCTGCTGGTTAGGGATAAAGGTTTTCGGGGTGTGATTATTAAAATAGGGCATGCCTTAAAAGGTTTGTATATCTCGGAAGATGAGATAATGGCTGAAGCTGGTATCCGTCTGTCCGAATTAAGTAAAAAAGCGGCGGCCCATTGTTTAAGCGGTCTGGAGTTTGCCGAAGGAATTCCCGGAAGTGTCGGGGGAGCAGTGGTCATGAATGCCGGAGCGTATGATGGGGAAATGAGCCAGGTATTAACTGCTGTTTCCGCTATAGACCGTTCCGGTGATTTACATACTTTTACCCCCGAAGAAATGGCTTTTGGATATCGCTCCAGCATTTTTCAGAAGGGCGATTGGATAGTTGTATCGGCGCTGATGAAGCTTTCACCGGGCAAACGGGAAGATATAGAGGCCAAAATGCGGGAATATGCCCGTCTCCGTCGGGAAAAACAGCCTTTGTATATGCCCAGTGCAGGCAGTATTTTCAAAAGGCCCCCTGGGGTCTATGTGGGCCCTCTATTGGAAAAGATGGGATTAAAGGGTTTTAAGATCGGTGATGCTCAGGTTTCCACCAAACACGCCGGTTTCATTGTAAACTGCGGGCAGGCTACTGCTCAGAACATAATCGATTTAATCCAACATATTCAACATCGGGCTTTGGAGGAATACAATATCGTTTTAGAACCGGAAGTGCGTATTATTGGTGAAGAATAAACTAATATTGCTATGAAAATAGCCCTCATGGAGCCAAAAGGCTGCTATATTGTCATCAGTGGTATTAGCCGGCTCGCTCCAGGACTCCTCGCCTGCAACACATCGGCTTACTTCGGTGCGAAGCGGACTGCTTAAGAATTCGGCATCCATACACTCAGTCCTCGCTGCTCGAAACACCCTGTTTCTCGCTCCATTTCGCAGCCCTCAGTTTAGCCGTGGGTTGTAATGGCTCGTCGTACGTCACTCGCCTGGCTAATACCCCTGCATCCTGGAATAGCTTAGGGCGATGACAGTCTAATGAGTTCGCTTTATATCTTGGCTACTCTTTAGTGATAATTACATTAACAGGGATGAAGTCATATGCAAGTAACTCTGGCAGCTTTGAATGCCAGCTATACCCATACCTCCCTGGCATGTGCTTACTTGAAAAGCTTTTGCCAGGATTCACGCTGGTGCATTGATATTATTGAATTCACCATCAATGACCACTACAGGTCAATTCTTTCCCGGCTTTTTGCCGCCCAGTCTGATATATACGGATTCAGCTGCTATATATGGAATGTTGAGATGGTCAAGAAGCTGTGTAACGATCTTAAACTGGCCCGGCCGGAGTGTTTCATCGTACTGGGTGGGCCGGAAGTTTCCTATGATGCTGAACAGCTGCTGCAGGAAAACCCGCTGGTTGATGCAGTTGTATGTGGAGAAGGTGAACTGGTCCTACGGGAACTGTTACAGGCAAAATATGCTGGACAAGCTTTGGATATAATTCCCGGTCTGGCAGTGCGTCAGGGTAAGGTAATCAAGGTTACTCCCGCCCGGCCGCCTATACAGGATCTGGACCAGATTCCGTCACCAATACCGTTTATGGATATCCACAGAGGACTGGTCTATTTTGAGACCTCCCGGGGCTGCCCCTTTAGATGCTCTTATTGTTTGTCTGCCTGTGAATCTGGAGTAAGGTACTTTTCCCTGGAACGGGTCAAAAGTGATTTGCTGGTGCTCATGCAAGACCAAGTCAAAGTAGTCAAATTTGTCGATCGCTCTTTTAATTGCCATGAAAAAAGGGCTCGTCAAATAATGGATTTCATTCTGGATCATAACATATCCACTCGTTTTCATATGGAAATTAATGCAGAGCTGCTATCCGATGAGATGCTGGATTACTTGGCCGGACTACCAGCGGGTGTTTTTGATTTTGAAATAGGTATTCAGTCCACTTATCCGCCCACCCTTAAAGCTATTAACCGCTATGCCAACTGGGAGCATTTGCGGGATCGTCTCCAGCGCCTGCAGGAAATGGGCAATATACACCTGCATGTTGATTTAATTGCCGGTCTGCCCCATGAAACATATGAACAATTCGGAAAGTCATTTAATCAGGTCTTTAACCTGCAAGCTGATGTTATTCAGTTAGGATTCTTAAAAATGCTTAAAGGCTCACCTCTGCGCGATCAAGCTGAGGATTACCAATATATTTACCAGGATCAGGCTCCCTATGAAGTACTGGGCAATCATGTGATTTCTTTTGCGGAATTGGACCGGCTCCACTTTATAGAAGACATGCTGGAACGCTTTTACAATTCTCATCATTTCCCACGTACCATAGGCTATCTAACCCGCCGGGTATATGGTGGCCAGGCTTTTAAATTATTCGAGGAGTTAGCCATAGCATGGGAACAAGGCCAGTATCATCTGCTCCAGCATAGCAGGGAAAGGGAATATGTGTTTTTACTTCAGTTTGTTAAGCAGCACTGGCCAGGGGAGTATAATCTGCTGCAGGAACTCCTTAAATTAGATTATTTGAGCTCATTCCCCACTGGTCACCTGCCGGAGGAATTTGAACGCTTCAACCCTGACCATAACAGTGATTATTTATACAATCGTTTAAAGGACGAGTATTTTATAGCTGTTCATTTTCCGCAACTGATACAGCTGTCGCACCGGGAAAGACGCCGGAGAATGCATCTGGAATGGCTCAAGGTGGATATCGAAACTAATACCTATATTCCTGAGGCCTGTCCCACCTTTTTGGTCTATAATGCCCTGCGCAATAAACTGGAATTGATTTTACAAACCGAACCAGATTCATAACCCTTCTTTTGGTTATCGCATAAATCTCGCCTGGCTGGTTAACCTATGCACAAGCAAAAAGCAAAATAAAAGGAGTGGTTAAATGGCCAGAGCAGATTTACCCGGTGGCGTTACAGTAGACCCTATGCCTCCTGGGGTGGGTGAGAAAGTAGTGGTAACCTACTCGGGAAAACTTACCCACGAAGAGGGAAGTGCTCCTATTAATCTAATGATTGGTTATGGACCCAAGGATCAAATGTTTAGCCAACGGGAGATACCCATGCATCGTGAAGGTAATCATTACTCAGCGACCTTTGTAGTTGATATTTCTGATACGCTAAATCTGGCTTTTAAAGATGCCCATGGACATATTGATGATAATAACCAGCAATACTGGAGTATGGTTACCAACTCCAACAACCTTTCCTATGCCTAAACTCATTTTTAATGTAATCGCCAGGAGCTAAGCAGCGGGGCGATCTCGTCCATCACTTCTAAAAAGCCTAAGACGGACTAGGATCCGTCTCAGATTGTCGAAGAAGTCCATTTAAAGAGATCGCCACGTCGCTACGCTCCTCGCAACATTATCCGTGAACGATAGTGAACATCGGTAGTGCCGGAACGGCCGATGACAGAACCGGAAGCCATCGTTTGGGTCATTGCGAGCCCCTGAAAGGGGCGTGGCAATCTCAAATATCCAACTTCTGATAGCTTTTTTGACACGCTGAG
>JAKPGY010000086.1 GCA_029550685.1 Bacillota bacterium | reverse complement strand
ATGCCAAGGGAGTAGAATTTGGCAAAGCTTTTTGTTCCCGGATTTAGCTGGGGATATCCTCTCAAAAGCAAATATTACTAGCGGGGCGATGTGGGCATCGCCCCCTACTTTTCCCGGTAAATAAATATTGACCTTAACGTTGCGTAAAGGTTTACTATTGTTCCTGAAGGGAGCGCTGCCTTATGGAATACACAGTTCAGCAGCTGGCTAAAACAGCAGGTATCAGCAGCCGCACTCTGCGCTATTATGACGAGATCGGACTGCTGAAACCAGCCCGGCTTACTTCTTCCGGATACCGGATATACGGTCCCAAGGAGGTTGACAGGCTGCAGCAGATACTGTTTTTCCGGGAACTGGGAGTAGGCCTGGAGCAAATCCGGGAGATTATAAATGATCCTTCCTTTGACAGCTTGACTGCTCTGAGAGAACACCGGGTCAAACTCCTGGAAAAAAAGCAGCAATTAGAACTACTGATTAACAATGTGGAAAAGACTATAGCGCAATATGAAGGGAGAATTATCATGACTGACCAAGAGAAATTTGAAGGCTTTAAGCAGAAGTTGATTGATGAGAACGAAGCCAAGTATGGCAAAGAAGTTCGAGAAAAATACGGCGATGAAGCCGTGGACAAATCCTACCGGAAAATGAAAGAAATGACCCAGGAACAGTATGCTGAATTCGAAAAACTGGGCCAAATGGTTCTGGATACTCTGAAGGAAGCTATGGCTGCCGGCGACCCCGCCAGTGAGCTGGCCCAGAAAGCTGCTGATCTGCATCGCCAGTGGCTGTGTTTTACCTGGGATAATTACAGCAAGGAAGCTCATGCGGGCCTGGCCCAGATGTATGTAAATGATGAGAGATTTGCCGCTTATTACGACCGGATTAAGCCTGGGGCAGCTAAATTCTTGCGAGATGCTGTTCTGGTCTATACCGGTATGAACCGGCAATAGTCACCTGCAGAACAGTACATGACGAGGGAAAACTCTTTTAATGCCGGGTTGCAGGAGTATTAGCCAGCTCGCTCCGGACTTCCTCGCCAGCTAATACTCCTGCTGCAGTGGTGGTTAATGCATATCGGCATAGAAATTGCGAGTTCCTTAGGAAGCTCGCAATTTTCACCTTTAGAACACACCCGATAAATGAAAAGCCCTCTTAAGTGTCATTGCTGTGAAAAGAGCTCTCTTCGTGTCATCGCGAGGAGAGAAGCGACGTGGCGATCTCTTTTTCGCAATCTGCGTACCTCGTTTGAGATTGCTTCGCTCCGCTCGCAATTATCACCTGAAGCACAGGCCACGATGAATGAAAGGTCCTCTTATGTGTCATTGCGAGCCCCTGAAAGGGGCGCGGCAATCTCATTCGTCTATCTGTCTTAACGATTGAGATCGCCACGCGCTACGCGCTCGCGATGACACAATGGTTGCCTTTTTACTGACGTGAAAGTCATTTTCACAACAATGACAATACAGCAGCTTTATGGGCAGTATTCTGATTATTCTTAAACAATCCCGATGCCAATTGCTCCTGGTCCGGAATGGGCTCCTACCACTGCCCCCACCGAGCTGAGATAGATGGGCTGGGTATAATTCAGTTTTTCCCGCAGTTGGGTGATGAGAAAGTCGGCATCCTGGGGGCAGAGGGCATGCTGCACACAGATTATTTTATCTTCAGCATGTTTCACCCTTTTTACTGCTTCATCCGCCATGGTTATCAGGGCTTTGCTCCGGCAGCGTACCGGTTTTATGGGCTGCACAATACCGTCCACAAATTCACATACTGGTTTGATGTTAATCAGCTTGCCTAGAAAGGCCGTTGCTCCTCCTATACGGCCGCCGGCATGCATATAGGTAAGTTCATTCACTGAGAAAAGGGAAATTATGCGCGGCAAATATTCTTTAACCTGTTTCAGCAATTGTTCTGCGGATAACTGGCCCTGCTCTATCAGCTGGGCTATTTTTATCTCCAAGGCTGCCTGACCACAGGCACAGGTATTGGAAGAAAGGATATGTATGTTAACCCCCGGATGATCCTGAATAAATTGCCCGGCAGCCATATTGGCCGATTGCACACTGGCGGAA
>JAKPGY010000070.1 GCA_029550685.1 Bacillota bacterium | reverse complement strand
ATTCTGTTTATTTATGCCTTAATAAACAAGCCTTACATCCTTGATCTTATTCCCGGTATGAGTCTGATCGAACATTTGGTGAATCAGGGTTTCGATGTTTACTTACTGGATTGGGGGGAGTTCCAGTGGGAGGATCGCCATTTGAGTTTCACGGACTTGGTATATGATTATATCGCCCGCGCCGTAGCTAAAGTTGTTCAAATATCTGGATGTGATCAGGTCAGTTTGGCTGGTTACTGTATGGGTGGTACCATAACCACCATATATGCCGCCCTTTTTGATACACCCAAAATTCGCAATATCCTCTACCTGGCAGCGCCTATTGATTTTGAAGATGCGGGTTTGTCCAGCATTTGGCAAAAAGCACCCGAGTTTGACCCTGATAAGGTAGCGGATACCTTTCAATTAGTTCCGAAACATTTTATTGATACGGGAGTAAAAATGCTCCGACCGGTGCGGAATTTCTGGGGAACTTATACCCGCCTGTGGAAATCCATAGATGAAGGAACTCCCATTGAAGCCTGGAAAGCCCTGAACAAATGGGTCAATGATAATGTCAACTTTCCGGGAAATGCTTACCGGCAGTGGATCAAAGACTTCTACCAGGAAAACAAGCTGATGAAAGGTCAATTGCGTATCAAGGGACAGGTTGTGGATATGAACAGCATAACTGCTTCACTATTAGTGCTGGCTGGGGAAAAAGACCATTTGGTTTTGCCCCATCAAACCGAGGGCATTATTAAACACAGCAGTTCCCAGGACAAAACATTTGAGGTCTTTCCCGTAGGACATGGCGGGCTGGTGTTCGGCAACTATGCCAAAAACAATGTTTATCCCGTGATTTCCCAATGGCTGGCCCAACGCTCTTAGGAACCTCTGCTTAATTGCCGGTGAACCCAGCCAGCGGCTTGGGGATGGTATAACAGTTCGATATGATTCAGGGGCAGGGTTTGTTTCCCTTGCAAACGGGCCCCCCGTTTTACCATGGCTCCGGTATTAAAGACGCTGTCCAAAAATACAACACCATCACTATCCGCTCCGCCCGACAGCGGAATCATACCGAACAGACAACTGGTACCAGCCAGGACGGACAGTTCAATATCCGGTTCCAGCCCCTGTTTTTCCAGGCGTTCGATGAGATACCCGCCGTCCGCCAAAGCGGCCTCGATACCGCGGGAGTGGCTCATAAAGCCTTCCCCTCCGTAATAAGTGGTCCACCAATCCTGCTGGGTAATA
>JAKPGY010000069.1 GCA_029550685.1 Bacillota bacterium | reverse complement strand
ATTCTGTTTATTTATGCCTTAATAAACAAGCCTTACATCCTTGATCTTATTCCCGGTATGAGTCTGATCGAACATTTGGTGAATCAGGGTTTCGATGTTTACTTACTGGATTGGGGGGAGTTCCAGTGGGAGGATCGCCATCTAAGTTTCACGGATCTCATATATGATTATATCGCCCGTGCCGTAGCAAAAGTGGTCCAAATATCCGGATGTAACCAGGTAAGTTTAGCCGGTTACTGTATGGGCGGTACCATAACTACTATGTATGCTGCTCTTTTTGACACACCCCAAATTCGTAATATCCTCTACCTGGCAGCGCCTATTGATTTTGAACATGCTGGATTGTCCAGTATCTGGCTGAAAGCCCCCGAGTTTGATGCAGATAAGGTAGCGGAAACCTTTCAATTAGTTCCTAAACATTTTATTGATACAGGAGTAAAGATGCTCCGACCGGTGCGAAATTTTTGGGGAACTTACACACGCCTATGGAAATCCGTAGATGAAGGAACTCCCATTGAAGCCTGGAAGGCCTTAAACAAATGGGTTAACGATAACGTAAACTTCCCGGGAAATGCTTACCGGCAGTGGATTAAAGACTTTTATCAGGAGAACAAGTTAGTCAAAGGTCAATTGCATATCAAGGGACAAGTAGTGGATATGAAAAACATAAATGCCTCACTGCTGGTGTTGGCCGGGGAAAAAGACCATTTGGTTCTGCCTCATCAGACCGAAGGTATTATTAAACATAGCAGTTCCCAGGACAAAACCTATCAAGTCTTTCCCGTGGGACATGGCGGCCTGGTGTTCGGCAGCTATGCCAAATACAATGTATATCCTGTAATCTCCCAATGGCTGGCCCAGCGTTCTTAGTAACCATCGCTTAGTTGCTGGTGAACCCATCGAGCTGCTTGGGGATGGTATAATAGTTCAATATGATTCAGGGGCAGGGCTTGTTTCTCTTTCAAACGGGCACCCCGTTTTACCATGGCTTCAGTATTGAAAACGCTGTCCAAGAACACAACCCCATCGCTTTCAGCTCCACCCGGCAGCGGAATCATACCAAATAAACAGCTGGTACCACCCAGGACGGAAAGCTCAATATCCGGTTCCAGCCCCTGTTTTTCCAGGCGTTCGATGAGATACCCGCCGTCCGCCAAAGCGGCCTCGATACCGCGGGAGTGGCTCATAAAGCCTTCCCCTCCGTAATAAGTGGTCCACCAATCCTGCTGGGTAATA
>JAKPGY010000018.1 GCA_029550685.1 Bacillota bacterium | reverse complement strand
CAGGGGACTTTGCAAGCTATGTATGAATATCAAAGCTTAATTTGCAACTTAACGGAGATGGATGTAGCCAATGCTTCTATGTACGATGGGGCGACAGCTTTAGCCGAAGCGGCTATTTTAGCTTGTGGGGCTACCGGACGAGGCAAAGCACTGATAGCGAGAACTATTCATCCTGAATATCGGCAGGTCACTCAACTTTACCTTGAAAGCCGGGGTCTTGAAGCGCAATATGTCCCCTATGATAGGGGCCAGGTTGACCTCCATAGCTTAAAAAACAACTTAGACGAAGACGTGGCTTGTGTATTAATTCAGCAACCCAATTTCTGGGGGCTTTTAGAGGAAGTAGAAGAAATAGCCTCTTTAGCCCATGAAAATGGAGCTTTGTTTATTGTCTGCGTTAATCCTATATCTCTGGGAATTCTGGAAGCACCGGGCAATTATGGCGCCGATATAGCAGTGGGGGAAGGGCAGAGTTTGGGAGGTCCGGTGGCTTTTGGAGGTCCGTTTTTGGGGTTCTTTGCCGCCCGCGATAAATTTATTCGACAGATGCCCGGACGTATCGCAGGAGCAACAAATGATGCACAAGGGAGGAGAGGTTTTGTTCTCACTCTTCAAACCAGAGAACAACACATCCGCAGGGAAAGAGCTACCTCCAATATATGTTCCAACCAGGCTCTCAATGCTCTTGCCGCTACAGTTTTTCTCAGCTTGATAGGAAAAGAAGGGCTACAGGAGGTGGCCAACTTGTGCCTGCAAAAAGCCCACTATGCTTATCGAAAAATTGTAAGTATTAAGGGATTCGCTCCTCTATTTCCCGGAGCATTTTTTAGCGAATTTCCAGTCAGCACTCCTCTTCCACCGGAGAAAATAAATAAAGCACTATGGGAGCGGGGAATAATAGGGGGGCTGGACTTAAAAGCATATTACCCAGAACTGGGTCTGGCCATGCTTTTTAGCGTAACTGAGGCCCGAACCAGGGAAGATATTGATGCCCTGACGCAAGTACTGGAGGAGATGGCCAATGAATAACCCAAGTGAAGTACCTTTGATATTTGAAATGAGCTCTCCGGGGCGTCGAGGTTATGAATATCCTGATTGTGATGTCCCTTCAGAAAAGGTGACTGACCTCATTCCCTCCCGATTTTTGCGAAAAAAAGCCGCTGATCTTCCTGAGCT
>JAKPGY010000246.1 GCA_029550685.1 Bacillota bacterium | reverse complement strand
CATTATCAAAGCAACGACACACATGATGGCTGTGGGTAGAGATTGCCACGCCCCCTGCGGGGGCTCGCAATGACACATTAGGAAGACATTTTCATAGTAATGACATATTAGTTAGTTTCACATAGGTTTAGTTATTCGGCAGATTCACTGTAAATCCTGCTTTGATATGCCGATAAATAAAGGACTGAAGGAACAGGCAGGCTTCAAGCCTGCCTGCAGAGATGGTTTTCTTTCTCTCAAATGTTTTGCTATCTCTCCACTCTTTCCAGAAGTCCAGCTGTATCGAAGTAAACCTTGCAGCCTGCAGGAGCATGGTAGACTGTATCTAAATTAGTATTTAATTCGGTGTCCTTTTTCAGGGTGCCGCTCTTCACGTAACCACTATCATAGAACTCTATTACGGTGCCACCTTTAAACTCGGCTACTTGATCCTTGGCATAGCTTAACAAAGTATCCTGGAATAGCGTAGCTGAACTAATATAGCCTTTTTCATTGAAGGTAATTTTGGTATCACCCATTAGGAGAATTTGGTTGGCATTAGTCAGATCATGGCTAAAGGGAAGCTTTGCTTGGGATCTCAGGGTGGCTTCCTTTACGGTGTAATTGGGGTGATAGAATACCTCGGTACCAGCTTTGCATTCGACGCTGTAGCCATTGCCCAGCGGCAGTGACACACCGTCCCTTAACGTACCGTATAAGACTTTGCCGTTATCATCAAATTCAATCTTGGTATGTTCCGCATATACTGCCTTATCTGAGCTGAAATAATCCGCCAGGTATCCAGATTTTATATAGCCCTGGGAATTAAATTCGACTTCCTTGTCACCCATAATTAGAACCTCCCAGGTGGGATCATACTTGATCTTGCTCCCGCTGGTGAGGGTCCCACGAATTACATAGCCTTTGTCATTAAAGTAGACTCTGGTGCCTGCCTTAAATTCCAATTCGCTATCCGACCGGTATTCGAGTTTGGTGTCATACAATAGGGTGGCTTCCTTCAGTAATCCTTTTTCAAATACTACTTCCTGAGATGGAGCAACATCCAGGTGCTTATCTTCACGGTAGGGCAGATATTGATTGTCCCTAATGATACCCTTGGTTACATATCCATCAGAACTGAAGGTAACCGTGCTGCCTTTTTTGAACACTAAGTACTGGTTGTAATTGTATGGTAGGGCGGTATCTTGATATAATACTCCTTTTTCTACCAGCCCATTAGGATGAAAGCTGACTTCCTCTCCAGCTGGGAAGGTAGCCGAATGTCCATCGGTATTATCCAATTTGGCCGGAGCTGACAATTTATCCTGGTTGTATTGCAAATAAGCGTCCCGTTTGGGAGTAGCTTTGCGTACATTGCCATTTGGGTAAAAAGCCACTTCTTTGTCTTTGGAAAATAGAGTGCGTACCCCATCCTGGAAGCGCAGTTCAGGGTCTTCCACAGGGATGCCTCTGGCTACATAGCCATTGTCACTGAATTCCACGGTCATATCTTTGAACAGCAAGGACTGGTTGGGAGCGTATTCTAAGGTGGTTGGTTCAGCCAGATCCGCTTTCTCTACATAGCCTTTGGAATTGAAGGTTACTGGCCGGTTGGCTTTAAATACGGTGCTTTTTCCGGGAGCATACTCCAATTCAGTATTTTGTGCCAGTACTCCCTGGCTTATATAACCGGTCTTAGGATAAAACTCTACTACCGTATCAGCCTTGAACTTGGCCTGTTTGTTCTGGGCATAGTAAAAATCAGTATCCTCCATCAGGCGTTCGCCGCTAACGAAGTTTCCGGTCTTATCTTTGGGCAGATCGGCAGTCTGGGTGGAATCTGCTCCTGACTCCCCGGCTGATGTTTGGATGGATACGATACGATTGATTTTATCCCAGTCCACTTTGCAGCCCAAGCTTTCTGTGACAAAGCGTACTGGTACCAGGGTACGATTATTTTCAATAACGGCAGGTGTATCCAATACTTTCACGCTGCCATTAACTTTTGCTGTATTGCTGCCAACCTGGATAATAACTACGGTGTCATCCTTTTTGGCGGTAATTACTTGGGTGGCTCCATTCCATTCCAGAGTAGCTCCTACGGCTTCAAATATAATTCTCATAGGTAATAATACCCGGGAGTTTACTATTTTGGGGGAGGTATCGGTAGTTAATATGTTGCCATTCAATTTAACTATTATGTCTGATTCGGCAAAAGCCGGTGCTGTTCCAGTCAAGGTCATAGTAACCAGCAGAGCTGATATAATTAGAATGCTGGTAACTCTCCGGTAAAGTCGATGATGGTATCTTAATTTCATGGTAACCTTCCTTTCCCTAATTTTGGCGTATGTAGATAATAAATAGTATTCACCTTCGGGTGATTATATCCTGCTTGGTGCCTAAGGAGAAAGAACTCCTATACGTGAGTTTTGTCAGGCTAGCTGAGCCTAAGGCGATAATTCTGAGTTCGTACCGCAAGCAGATAATGAGATCGCCACGTCGCTTCGCTCCTCGCGATTTAGCCTTGTGGTTTCTAATCTGGATGCTAAGTCTTCCGCTATTACTTAGATAATAGGCGTCTAGGGCGATGTCATAACCAGAACCTCTTTACTTACCCATATATGCCAGTATGCCATCAGCAATAGCCTGGGCGGCTAGTTCCTGGAAACTTTTCTGCATGGCCAGGTCTTGTTCCTCCGGGTTGCTGATGAAGCAGATTTCGCACAACACGGAAGGCATCTGGGTATTCCTTAAGACGGAGTAGTTTGATTGTTTTACACCCCGGTCG
>JAKPGY010000235.1 GCA_029550685.1 Bacillota bacterium | reverse complement strand
TAAACACTGTTCTGCTATATCTTGAGTACATTCAATATCAGTATCAGCAAGAAGCGGACAATTGTATCCCTCATAGTCAGCAGGGCAGATGTTTTTAGCTATAATTTTCGCCGCTTTTTCCAGGGCCGCCTTTAGTTTTTTCTTTTCCTGCCATAACTGAATATAGTAGTACATAATCAAGCACTCCTCCCGTATTTCTCATTACTGTTTAACTCTTTTGTTTTGGTCATTTTCCTCACTCCCCTGGGACACAAAAAGCCCTCTCAACCCCGGAATATTCCCCACAACATCCTCATCTGCTATTTGTTATATTCATTCCGGGTATTGCTCCTCCAGCTCCAAACCATCTCCCCAGGCAAGCTGAAAACATACCGGCCCAATATGGATCCCGAATATGGTAATCTCATACAGATCCCGGTCAATATAAACTCTCAGCAACGCCCAATCCGTCCAGTCTACCCATACAGCCCAGCGTCTTTTTGACATTTAACCAACCTCCTTAATTTCTATCTCTGCCCTGGGGTTTTTCTTGTCAACCCCCATGATTCTTGATCCGTCCAGGCTCACTACATTCCGGTCGTTTTTGATAATCCCCGCACTTTCTAGAATATCGCATGTTGCCTGAAGCAAGCCCATCAGATCCGGCCAGCTGCGCCGGTTCGGCATCCTGCGGGCATAGCAATTCTCGCACCCCTCTGAAACAGGAGTGCAGCCGGTGACAGGATTCCAACTATATTCCGTCCATTCTATCTTTGTTTTTGCCATTTATATCACCCCTTACCCTCCGCAATCTCTCATCCCAAAAACCCTGCAGCAAAATATTTCACGCGATCGCCTCCCCGTGCTTCCTAAATAACTCTTTCTCTGCTTTTTTCATCCGAATAACCATTCGGATACCGTTTCTTCAGTTTTTCGATGTTTTCTGTAGCCACATCGCTTAAATCTATATCCAGAGTTGTTGCTATCGCTGCCATGTACCACAGCAGATCGCCCAGCTCTTCTTTTATCTCCGCTTTGTCAAGTGGATGAGCATGATAAAGATATTTCTTGAGTTTGTTTTGTAGTTCCCCAGCTTCGGATAACCCCAAAGCGTAGTCTGCCAGGTCATCCTCGAACGGTCTATTCGGTTTAAGTGTTCTGGCTGCTTGTTTTTGGTAATCTATAAAATCAATAATCTTCACCTTCTCACTCCTCCCTTATCTCCCGCATCTCCACATAAACCATAGGCGCATCAGAGTAATACTTCTCCACCAAACAACT
>JAKPGY010000195.1 GCA_029550685.1 Bacillota bacterium | reverse complement strand
ATCCTACATTCCCAGAACTCATAACGAGTTGTGCTCAAAATGGCTGCATTTTAACTGAAATTCGAAAAGGATGAGTTTTGTTGATAAGCACAAACTGGCTCGTTATGCATTTACACATAACGAGGAGTAAATTAATTGCGTCGATTTTAAAGAGTGATTGGGGTTTAGTGGATGATAATGATGCGGATTGATCGAGCTCGTTAGGTGTTACCGGGAATCCAGGGTATATTGAGGAGCACCTGACGTGGGAGAGCGTTGTGAAACAGGTGGAGGAGATGTATGCGGGTTGCATTTATCATTTTTAGGGATTCTTTAAACATTAGGGTCAATTCGCTGTGTTATATAATCCATATGCGGTGGCAGTTAATACGGCAGGTGTATCATCTCAAAACTCCGAAAAAGCGTCATGGATGCTCCCTTACCTGTTCTCAACCTGATCTCAAGATGTGGGCTCACAGGCACTGGAGAAAGCAGCAATGGTTTCCAATATTTATGCAACATAACAGGTCAGTTATAAGAATCAAAAATGGTAAGAATCAAAAATGCCAAATATATTTTGGTTTGAGACTATAGGATGTGTTCGTACATGAATTATAAAACATTGGTCTGTGGATTGTCTACACACGTTCCGGGTTTATATGATCGGCTCGTAAAATTCCGTAATTCAAGCACCGGCGGTGCTTCCAAATCCGCACGATACTGTTATTCTGTTTGGTTACGCCATCTTGTTATGGCGAAGGAAAATAACCTGATCGAGCATCCTCCTGAAGTGGTAGCTGAAATTGGACCTGGAGATACATTAGGTGTTGGTTTAGCTGCTTTATTGTCTGGAGGTAAAAAATATTATGCGTTAGATGTCGTACCACATGCAAGTTCATCAGGAAATTTAACTGTTCTAAATGATTTGGTAAAATTATTCCATGATCGAGAGCCTATCCCAAATGATATTGAGTGGCCACGTGTGTTTCCGAAGCTCAAATCTTATGAATTCCCAGAGAGTATTTTAAATGATGATATAGTTAATGCAGCACTAAAACCCGAACGGATCGCTGCAATAAAAAACGCGTTGACTTACCCAGATAGAGTGTCATCTGATATTGAGATAAAGTATTTCGTACCATGGATAAATCCTGATATTATTTGCAGCGATTCTGTGGATCTTGTTCTATCTCAAGCTGTTATGGAACATATAGATAATCTTAATGATGCCTATGCGGCTGTTTATCGATGGTTGCGCACAGGTGGGGTTATGTCCATGGAGATTGATTTTTCAAATCACGTCATGGCAGATAAGTGGAACGAACATTGGATGTATTCAGATTATGTATGGGATGCTATTGTCTGGGGTAAGAGACCCTATCCGTTAAACCGACAACCGCATTCTATCCATATTTCTATGTGCAAAAAGAATAACTTGAAATTGGTGTCAGATATTTGCCAATATAATCATACAGGGATTAGTAGAAATAGCATTCACAAAGATTTTGGATGGCTTTCAGATGAAGATTTATTAATTCAAAATGCGTTTATACAGTGCATTAAAGCGCCATGACCTGTCAACACAAATTAATAAAGCATATCTCTGAATGAAACGGATCTAGATAGTTATGGGTATGGGCAAAATAGGCATTGTCACGTTTCCGCTGGAGAAATCAAATGTAACCCCATTATGTAATCTAACAGATATTATCAGTCACCTCACAGACCAAGTCTTTATTGTAACAGGGAATGCAGGGAGCAATATTGTCCAGAAGTTTAAAAACCACCACTTTGAATTAATACCCCATACTCCCGGCTCGAATACCGTCACTAGAGTCTACA
This sequence comes from Bacillota bacterium, assembly GCA_029550685.1. Taxonomy (GTDB): domain Bacteria; phylum Bacillota; class Syntrophomonadia; order Syntrophomonadales; family Syntrophomonadaceae; genus DTU018. Next base: position 1,067 of record JAKPGY010000195.1, on the reverse strand, counting down.
ACTATGCCAAAACCCAATTGAGTATAACCCTCCACATGATGAAACTGTCAAAGAATGTTGATGTCTGGATCTTCCCCATTGGAGGGGAGGCTCTGCTCCCTTGCATGATTTTCGCGAAAATCCTACGGAAATCGGTTATTATGTCATTAACTTCATCGACTGAATCAATGATGAATCACCAACAAAGCTCTTTTACATCGATTGTTGTGTCTTTCGCGAAGATCAATTATCTTCTTGCTGACAGAATCATTCTCTACTCCCCTCGACTTATCCCCGAATGGAACCTCGAACCCTATCGCCACAAAATCCTCATCGCCCACGAGCACTTCCTCGACTTCGAGACCTTCACCGTCACTACCCCCCTCCCCGACCGTCCTCCCCTCATCGGCTACATCGGCCGGCTGAGCGGGGAGAAAGGCGTCCAGCACTTCGCCAAGGCCCTCCCTGCCATCCTCGGCGACCGGGAGGACATTCGCGTGCTCATCGGCGGGGATGGGCAACTGAAGGACTCGATCGAGGCCTCCCTGCAGGAAGGGGGCGTCTCCGCCCGCGTCGACCTCCCGGGCTGGATCGCCCACGACGACCTCCCCCCCTACCTGAACCACCTCCGGCTCCTCGTCCTCCCCTCTTACACCGAAGGGCTCCCGAACATCATGCTCGAGGCGATGGCCTGCGGAACCCCGGTGCTCGCGACGCCGGTCGGGGCGATACCGGATGTTATAATAGACGGAAAGACCGGATTTGTTATGGAGAATAATTCGCACGAGTGCATCGCGGAGAATGTGATCCGGGCGCTGAGCTCTCCAGACCTGGAGCAGATCGCGGAAGCCGGTAGGCGGTTCGTGGAGGAGAATTTTACGTTTGAAAACGTGGTTGCCCGGTGGAAAGAAGTGCTTGAAGAGATATGATATGAGACTGAAAGACTCTCGCCTCCTGCGTGACCTGGATAAGACGCTTGCTGTTGCAGGAGTTACCTTCTCAATAATTCTGATCGTCTATCTGAGTAGAGAGATCGGGAGGGTGGTCTACATGCTCACCGGGGTTCTGGCCCTCATATCCTGTCTCCT
>JAKPGY010000186.1 GCA_029550685.1 Bacillota bacterium | reverse complement strand
GGCTTGGTCAAAAGAACGAGTCAATCTGATCCGGGGCTGGATTGATATAATGACACCTCTAAAAGACAATTTACTCATAAGTTTGCTTCCTTTCATACGGTCATCTTGGATCAAGATGAATTACCAGTCTATCTCATCCGGATATTCTCCGGCGAACTGGATATTTTCTACCGGGCAATTATAACGTTGCGCTGCGGCAATTACTTCGCTCCTCACTTTCATGTATTCCTTACCCTGTTCGGCCAGCCGCTTGGCTATTGTAGGGATGGATTTCAGCCGTTTTTCCGGGCTATACTCCAAAAACCGAATGTTCAAAAAATCCAAATACAGGGTGATATAGTTCCCCATCCATACATAATCCCGGTTCATCAGATTCATCATGCGGGTAAAAGAAGCTGGGGATACAGTCTCCTGTATACACTTGGCCACCATAGCCTGAAACATACGCACCTGAGCAATGGAAACATTCCATATATTGCGCCTGTCCAAAACCGGCATATAGCTGTCCCGAGCCTTCTTTTTCGCATAAAGCAGTATAAAATCATTTAAGGCCATCATTACAAATAGTAACTCTGGCCACAGAATATTTATCTTCAGATATATGTTTTTGTCCGGTGTTAACACCGACAGCTTTCTTTTCGTATTATCATCCATGCCATTGTCAACGAATTCATATTCCCGGTCCCCCATCATGGCATGACGCAGATCATAGCATACGCCCAGCACCCTCAGCCGCGACATTTCATGATCTGAAAACTCTTCCTCATCCCCTATAATGTCATGGAGTGCTTCATAGAGCCCCGAAAAATCCCGGTAATCCCCATAAACAGCAACACCGGTATTATTGGGGGTGTTTTTGACGAAGATCATACCATCCGCCCTTTCACATTTTTAGCCGTGAAATACTTTTAGATAGTTTATCACTCGCTGCTGCTGGTCATCAAACAAAAACTCTATTCTATTGCCGGACATTATGGGCAGCAGGAACACTATCTCCAACGATCAACAAGTAGAAGTTGGCTGTTTAGCGTACTCCATTACCATCGGTTTAGCATCGTTCTAAAAGAAGGCCGGCCGGAATATTTTGTGTAATTTAGTTTACATACCAGGCAAGAATCCATATGTACTGAGTGGTTTTACATCGGAAATCACAGTAGGGGATTTGCCCTTGTTAGTTTACCCTCCCAGGGTGATGGCAATAGGCACGACGCAGTCCTGAATCCCACCATCGACCCGGGAGATGCTCCTTTCAGGGCTGGTTACTAATGGCCGGATTGCGCTCGTCTTTTTGCTCAATTTCTGCTTGGGACGGTTTGGACATGCCCCAGGGTTAAACCTGGCTACAAAGAATTTAACTTTTCCAATGCCCAGGTTGCCATTTCCCGGACTCTTTCATCCCGGTTTTCTGCCAGGCAGCGCTTAAGTTCTTCCTTATATTCAGGGTTCAGGCTGTTCCCCATGGCCCGGGCGGCATTCATCTGAAAACGCCAGATCTCCTCGGGAGGCATATAGAACATATGGGGCTGGACCTTTTCGATATAATACTGCTCATCCATGTGCAATAATGCCCGCAGATCAAAATCTTTGGCCCAGGCAGAAATCTTCTGACTGACGGGCAGATCCTGATTCATCCAGGGTTCGTTGCGGGGGCAGACCTCCTGGCAGCGGTCGCAGCCGTAAACCTTCATCCCCATGGCCTCCCGGTATTCGATGGGAGTGACTCCTTCACCGTAATAACTTAAATAGGAAATGCATTTGCGGGGATCGATTTTATTGGGACCCCGCAGCGCTCCGGTGGGGCATGCGGCGATGCAGGCGTTTTTGCACCAGGTTGGGCAGTTGACAGTCACGGTGGGTTCATCCGGGGCAAATTCCTGGTCCACCAGCAGGACCACGGGAAAGACCCAGGAACTCTGCCGAGCGGCTTTATTGGCATAAAGCATGCAGTTCTTGCCGAAAGTGCCCAGGCCGGCTCGAGCGGCGGCTAGGCGCTGGGGGAGATAGGGGCCGGATTTGGATTGGATGCCATGGGAGGACAGGAACGCGCGGAACTGTTTGGTCCTTTGGGCCAGATCGTCTTTGGTCATCCGGTCGTCCACCATATAACAGCGGCCAAATTTACCCAGCATGTCCGGGGGGAACGCTTCCTGATGATAGTTTTCAAGCAAAACGATGATGCTTCTGACCTCTGGATAAATCGCTTTAGGATCAGTTCCCTTCAGCAGATTCATGCCCCGTTCGTATACCCAGTCATAAAAGGAGGCCCGCTCCTCGAGGATCGCCTTGTGGGAATCAAAGGGTTCAGCGCTGGTAAAGCCGATATCAGCAAAACCAATCTGGTAGGCCGCATCGATGATTTCCTGTTTGGTAACCAAGGTGTTCGCCCCCCTGCCTTTTTTGTAAATATAATAACATACTAAGATGTTTATGAGGACGTGTTGGGGTGACCCCTGGTTACCCTGGTTACTCTGGTTACTGTCTGTTGGCTGAATACTCAGGAACCAGCGGATGTAGTAGAAATCAAAAAAGCGTACCTCTCTTTGGTTAGAAAGGTACGCTCAGACTGTCAAAAAAGG
>JAKPGY010000171.1 GCA_029550685.1 Bacillota bacterium | reverse complement strand
GGGTACAGGCGGCTGATCGTGCTTGTGATAAATGGTTATTTGAAGTGGTTTGCCAAGCAGCATGGCTCCTGCAATAAGAAGCAGGGCTACAGTCAATATAATTGTCATTTATTTCCCTTCTTTCAAACGTAATGTCCCTTTAGCCAGATCAATAACAAACTTCTCAAACCAGCGGTCAATATCCTTACGCACAGCCCAATACCCTACGCTGATGCCTGCCATATCTGAGAGAACCTGAAGGGCCTGCTCATAGGTCATTTCCTTGGCTGGCATCTCAAAGAATTTACCATAGACTTCAACACAGGCTGCTATCTTAGCCTTGGTGTTAACGGCAAACTCCCAGTGGCTGCCATGCTCAACGATGAATACAGTCTTCAGACCGGCACGCAGACCATCCCTGATGACACCGTAGTAATCGGTTTTACCATCTGAGAAGGTTCTGGTCTTAGCTCCTCTGAAGGTAAGACCCATAGCCTTTGCCAGCTCTTTACCGAGAGCTTCTGCTACAGGTTTATCCTGTGGTCTGGAGACCGGATAGAATATAATGACTCCCGAGGCTTCCTTTGGTGCATTAGTGTGAAGGCTTATCATTGCATCACAGCCAGCACTTTTGGCAAGAAGACCTCTCTGCTTTAAGTCAAGATCTTTGCCAGTGGTCCTGGTCAGGAAACAGTCATAGGCTTTCTGAAGCTCAAGCCCGAACTGAAGCATTGCATCACCTTCATAATAGCCTGCGGGACCTAGGTTTGCTCCGGCGTAATGCCCGGGATCAAAGGCCATCTTACCGAAATACATTTTATCCACCCCTATCTTTGTAATGATAATCACCTCCGTTAAGGTACATACACCAAGCGACCGCCGAAATCCTGATAACAACTCAAAGGGGCACTAGCCACATACCAATAGAAAGCACCAGCATAAGAAGCACTATTCCAACCACCGCCCAACCGAGCGACCCTGTATCCAGTGGATGAAGAAACGTTCTGATAGAAATAATCACCCACAGGCAAAGCACTGTCACCAAGTGTTTCAGCAGGTACAAACAGCCAGTCAAATTCTTCATTATATGCCATTGCTGAAACAAAGCCTTCTTTGGTTGCCAGGGTTATTCCTGCATCTTTGTAATTGTCGGTGTTTTTGCTTTCTGCAAAGGCATTGTCTGCAATGTATAAGCTATGAATACCCTGTGATGCATCACAATAGACATTCATGCCATCAGTGAACTTCCAAATGTTACCCCAAAAGTTTTCCTCACCACGATAAGTGACAGAAACAAGACCATTTGTTCCTTCCACCATACCTGATGTATTTCCAAGGTTGGTTGTTGCACCAGTCAGTTCTGACATATTTCCTTCACCTGGTGCTTTGTCAACAACACCCTTTCCAATAGCAGTCTGACTGTTAAGTGTGCCATATTCGATAATTAACAATAGCTGTGTTGCTGACACTGTTGCAGCATATGCTTGTGACCAACCTTCACCCCTATTTGCTGCAAGCTTTCT
>JAKPGY010000164.1 GCA_029550685.1 Bacillota bacterium | reverse complement strand
AGCTTTAGGGATAAACCCTGCCAACACTTCCTTGTGCATATTGAGCACTTTATCTGCCTGTTCCTCGGTTAAACCAAGTTCTAAAAGTTGTTCCTTTTTCATTTCCTATTCCTCCATTCATCTTCGCTTTTTTCCCGGTCGCGCCCGGTGATGTCTTTACAGTTAACGCCCGAAATACCAAAGAGGCGGAAATATAAAAAGCACCTTTTAGGTGCCAATAAACTTCTTCTGCCATTCCCTATATGTCATGCTTGCCGGAACCTTGATTGTCCGGCCTTTCGCATCCCTTGCCGCCCTGGTGCCTTCATTCTCCACGTCCTCATAGTACGGTACCGTTGTTGTTCTGCAGAACGGGTGGAAGGGCGGATAGTTTACTCCTACTGTTGCTTTATCTACATCGTATATTTCCCCATCCTGCTCCCGACATATCTCTGATGTTTTGTGGTCCAGAGTGGCCAGGATCTGATACTTCTCTACACCGTCCTCTTTATAAGCCGCCAGGCTTCCTTGTTCAATAATAAGGCTGCTCTCTGTATGTAGCAACCTGTATGCCTCATATTCCTTCGTTTTAAACCTTCTTGCAAAGTCTTCCGCCAATGTCTGGGGGTTCTTACCTTGTACCAGCATGGTAGTGATGTCTTCAGTTAATATCTGTAGCATATGGTCTTTTTGTTTCCATATCCGGCTGGAGAAGTCAGCGCCATTGAACGGATACCTGATCAACTCATCAATGGTCCTCGGGTTCACCTGAGCAAACTCCTGGTGGAAGCCGTGATACTGGTCTATGTTGTACCAGGTCCTGTAATACGCATCGGTATAAACCTCCTTTAGCAGTTCTTTGCCCTTGTATTCGTATTCCAATGCATACAGCCTTTGCAAGATGGCGTCTATCTGCTTTTCCAAGGCCTGATACCGGGTAATTCTGGCCTTGATAGACATGTTAGTAAGTTTCAGATTGTACTTCCCTATGCTCTCATTGACCAGATCAATAAATTCCTGCAACTCACCTAGTTCCATTCTGCTAAGCTG
>JAKPGY010000159.1 GCA_029550685.1 Bacillota bacterium | reverse complement strand
TTCTACTATGATGTTGATGTCGAAGTCAGGAGCGAGATGGGCCGTGGGCGCCTGCTTCTAAAAAAGGGCTACCAGCATCTGGATGGTAAGAAGTTTCTCTACTATGTGCGCGACCGCTCTACCGGCGGTGACCTGGGCCGTGCCCAGAGGCAGCAGCAGATCATGATTGCAGCTTTCAAGCAACTGCGTAAACAGGGGCGCTTAAATGAATTGCCTGCCCTATACCGGACTTTAACAGAAAACGTGGAGACAAACCTGTCTTTAAGACAGATTACCTCGCTGGCTGTATTTGGGGCCAGGGTGGACCCCGCGACCATTAAAACTTATGTTTTTCCAGGAGAGATGCAGTGCGCCCCGTATGGCAACATTGATGCTTTGAACTACTGGGTAATCGATGAGGAAGCCAGGGTAAAATTGATTAAAGAGATCTTTGGTGTTAAAGTGGCCCGGCGGCCACAGATTACCTTGCCGGGGCCGCGAAAGATGGTAGTGCCTGCTTCTGATGAAGGAACCTCGTCAAAATCCCTTCCGACTAAACCGATACCTTCAGATCACCGGGGAAAGACCCCTTGAATAAAGTCTAAAAGTACGGTTATATAGTTTAGGTGATAGTTTAGGTATTAAAGGGTTTTAAAATGCTCTGTAGAATATACCCTGGGGTATAGGTATGTCGAAAACTATAATGCGAGGGCGAAATATGGATAACGAAATTGATTTAAGAGAGTTCTTACAGGTTTTATGGCGGGGAAAATACTTTATTTTGGCGGTTACCGCTGCGTTTGTCTTGGCGGCGATCTTCTATATTTATTTCATGACTACCCCTGTTTACCAGTATAGTGCGCTTCTTAATTTAGAGCAGTACGAGGTCAATGGTAAAGAAATGCTTACGTTAATTGAACAAAACGCGGTGGTTGTAGAAGCGGTAAAAGACCTGGTCGAAGATCCGAACGAATTGGCAAAATCAGTAGAGATAAATATTATACCCGATGACGAGGAGACTACATTACAGATAAAGAATGAATATAGCGATCCGGAAATTTGTATCGCCTCGGTTGAACAGGTCGGCCGGGCCATTATTGAAACAGCGTCTGACTATCGCTTTAAGCAAATGAGCTTGGAAAAAGAGCGTACCGAAAAAATTCTGGTTTATCTCAATGAAGCTGCAGAAGAATACCTGCTATCCCGGGACGATCAGATCACCGAGCTATTAGAGGAGGACCCTGTCTATAAGCGTATCCTTGAAGAGAAGGCTGAATGCCTGGTCAAGTTGGAGCTTCTTAATTTTAATTTAGATGAGCTGGCTGGGAAACCCGTTCTCGATGCCGATCTCTGGCTAAACGGCCAAGATGAAACTGCCCGCCCTGTTTCAGTAAGTAAAAAGCTATATATTGCTGCGGCGGTGCTGTTGGGTTTAATGCTGTCGGCTTTTTTAATTTTTGCTCGCGACCATTTCAGGGGTACTAGTCCGAGTGATCGTACAGGAAAAAATTAAGTTTGTGTTTTATTTTTGCTTACTTCAAAAAGGATGGTTGTAGTTGTGCCTGGTAGCATCAATAATTAGTAAATATAAGCGTAATAGAGTTAAGGTTTACCAAGTTTAATTGTAGCGGTAATCTCCAGAATAAAGTGTTTTACCTCTCACAACAGCTGGAGAATCTCTCCAGGTCCTTCCAGTTACCTGTTTGTTCTCGATCCAGCCCGATTTGTTGTTTGCGCACATGACGGTTGTTGAAGAAAATTCACACTGACAAATGTTATGACGAAAGAGATAAAAGGAGATAGAGGATTATTGCAATTATTGAAGAATACAATTTATATCCTTTATGTCCATTTTTGATCTACCTGCAGGTTAAATGTAAGGGGGTGATAGAAACTGAAGAAAAAAAACTCAGGTCACTACTGTAACCGACTTTGGCTATTAGTATTTGTGTTGATGATGTTAACCATGGTTATGCTTCCGGTTTCCGTCGCCGCCGGTACCCCGCCGAAGATTACCTCTGTTACGGCGAACAAGGGTAGTCCGCAGGCTGTTGGGACTGCCATTACCTGGACTTGTAAAGCTACGGGTTCTGGCACGTTGCGTTATGCCTGGTATGTTTATCGTGACGGGGAGCGTATTTTAACGCGATGGTATCAGTCTGGGAGTAACAAGTTTACATATACTCCCACTCGTCCTGGGGTTTACCATGTGCGTGCTTTTGTGCGTGATCCGGGTGATGCCCAGGTTAACCTGACCTCTGACAAGTTGACTGTTAACCCGCTGCCTCCGCCGCAGATTACCTCTGTTACGGCGAACAAGGGTAGTCCGCAGGCTGTTGGGACTGCCATTACCTGGACTTGTGAAGCTACGGGTTCTGGTACGCTTCGTTATGCCTGGTATCTTTATCGTGATGGGGAGCATATTTTAACGCAGTGGTATCAGTCTGGGAGTAACAAGTTTACGTATACTCCCACTCGTCCTGGGGTTTACCATGTGCGTGTTTTTGTGCGTGATCCGGATGATGCCCAGGTCAGCTACAATTCGGGTAAGCTGACTGTTAACCCGCCGCCTCCGCCGCAGATTACCTCTGTTACGGCGAACAAGGGTAGTCCGCAGTCTGTTGGTGCTGCCATTACCTGGACTTGTGAAGCTACGGGTTTTGGTACGCTTCGTTATGCTTGGTATCTTTATCGTGACGGAGAGCATATTTTAACACAGTGGTATCAGGCTGGGAGTAACAAGTTTACATATACTCCCACTCGTCCTGGGGTTTATCATGTGCGTGCTTTTGTGCGTGATCCGGATGATGCCCAGGTCAGCTACAATTCGGGTAAGTTGACTGTTAACCCGCCGCCTCCGCCGCAGATTACCTCTGTTACGGCGAACAAGGGTAGTCCGCAGTCTGTTGGTGCTGCCATTACCTGGACTTGTGAAGCTACGGGTTCTGGTACGCTTCGTTATGCTTGGTATCTTTATCGTGACGGGGAG
>JAKPGY010000158.1 GCA_029550685.1 Bacillota bacterium | reverse complement strand
AGCAAGGAGACCCAGGGCCAATACAATCCAACCGACCACGGGGATAGAGGCCAGCAGACCTTTAATAGCAACACCGATGGACTTAATGCCGATGATGGTCTTCGCCATCACTCCTAAAGAAGTTATCCCGGCCATGTTAGCTAGCTTCAATTGGTAACGGTAATACTGCACCGCAGCACTCAAGAACCCGAAAGCGCCGCCAGTTACATAAGTCTGGCCACGAAGTATGCCCATGACGTAAGCAAATTTACCAGTGATTATTCTAGCTAAGATTAATGCTTTGGAAAATGCAAAGATATATAATAGCAACCGCAGGATTATTTTTTGAATCCCCAAAGTGGGTATTATAGCCGTTCGCCACCACTTTACCCATAGTTGGAAGAGGCCGGAAATCAATCGCATAAGCATTTTTACTGCATTGCCAATACCAATTATCGTATTTGCAATCTCAGCCCCAAAGGCTTTGATTAGTGCGGCTTGTAGCCCATATTTCTGGAACGTATCGTAAAAATCAACAGCCCAATCCCTTACCCCCTGGAGCCATGTTTTTAATCCCTCAAATAGACTGGAGGTAAGCGCCCCAATTGTCATTTGCCAAATATCTTTAATGGTGGAGGTTACGCCTTCCCAGGTATTTTCCATCTGCGCCATCATGTTAGGGAAACGCTTGTTCATACCCTCAACTAACATCTTAATAGCACGGTCCGCAGGAATAAGGCCCTTTGACTGCATATCCATAATTTCAGCAGTTGTCTTGCCCATAGCTTCAGCTAACATTTCCCATGCAGGGATTCCAGCTTCGGTGAGCTGTCTCATTTCCTCGCCGGAAAGCTTGCCTTTAGCGCGCATCTGACCCAAAGCAAGAATAATCCTATTTATACCTTCTGTTCCGAGACCTAGAGCAGCAGTAGCATTGCCAACCGCTTCCATTGTTGGTAAAACATCTTTAGCTGCAAAGCCATAGGCAAGCATCCTTTTTGAGGCGTCAAGCAATTCGGGGAATTCAAACGGTGTTTTAGCTGCAAACTCTGCCATATCGCTCAAAAAGGCTTCTGCCCTTTCGGCACTGCCAAGCATAGTGGTAAATCCTATCCGAGCCTGTTCCATCTGGGCATTAAAGTTGATTGATTCTCCTACAACAGCCTGAAAACCGCGC
>JAKPGY010000096.1 GCA_029550685.1 Bacillota bacterium | reverse complement strand
CCGAATTCCCCCTACGGCTTCCTTCAGACCCCACCGTTACCAGTGACGCCCTTGCCCTCGGGTTATCTTCCCGCTGGTTAGGTGATAGGGCTTCTTTCAGCCCATCGGCTCAGCAAACATGCTGGTCAAACGATCGCCACGTCGCTACGCTCCTCGCAACATTAGCCGTGAGCGATAGCGAACATCGGTAGTGCCGGAACGGCCGATGACATACCAGAAGGCCATCTTATGTGTCATTGCGAGCCCTGGAGGGGCGTGGCAATCTCGAACTTCTAACCATTAATAGACTTCTTTGACAGTCTGAAGGCCCCTGCATGGGGCCTTTTTAATATCAGATCAGCCTGGTTTACTGCAGTTTGTTGGTGTTGCTCACATGTCCGTCCCGTACTATATTGGTATCATCCCGGGCGATAAGATGGTCCATACCTCTTACCAAAGTGTCATCTTCCAGGACACTCCACAGGTGATAGCCTAAATCTTCACGTTCCAGCAATACTTCCTGCAGCACTTCAGCGGTTCCAAAGTCCTGCAGTTCGTGGGCTCTTTGAATAGTTTTGCGCATCATATCCTGCAGCTTCAGTTCATGTTCCAGATCGTTGCGGATGAAATCGCGCATAGTATAGCGCCCTTCCACCTCGTGTTTTATATAGGACAGAAAAAATTGAGTGAGTCATGGAAATACCACAACTCACTCACCCACATTTCTAAATTATCTATTGAATCTTGAACTGTCCAACCAGTTGATTTAAGCGTTTTACTTCAGCGGAGATTTCTTGAGCTATCTGGTTGATCTCGTTGGCTGCATATGCAGCATTTTCGCTGCCTTTAGCGATTTCCTGGGCTCCGGCAGTCGACTCTTCTACCGTGCTGGCAGTTGATTCGATGGCCCGGTTAATCTCTTCCATGGTAGCGGAGACCTGCTTTGCATGGTTATTAACATCCTCAATCAGTGCGGCTACCATATTGCTGTCGTCACGGTATTGTTGTCCAATATTCACCATTAGCTGGTAATCGCCAACTACCGTTTCATCAATAAAGGTCAACATGTCTCCCGCATGTTCAGTCAGGTTGTTAATAGACTGCTGCACCTGACGAGTAAGCTTTTGAATGGTATCCACGGCCAGGGCCGATTCTTCCGCCAACTTGCGAACTTCTTCAGCTACAACTGCAAAACCCTTTCCATGTTCACCGGCACGAGCAGCCTCAATAGCTGCATTCAAGGCTAATAGATTAGTTTGATCAGCAATTGAAGCGATACTCTGTGCCAAATCCGTAATTTGATTGACAACCTGGGCTTCGTCCATGGCAACTTGCATTTTTTTGCGGATTTCTTCAGCCACCTTCGTAGCTCTGGTCTGTGAATTCTGAGCATCATTTTGAACTTGAACCGCTTTGATTTCTATTTTCTTGGTTTGTTCAGTAATAGTATCCACATTGCGGTTAACTTCATAAAGAGCTGCTCCAATCTCTTCACCCGAGGCATTTATTTCTTGGGTAGCTGCCGATATTTCTTCCATACCCGCAGCAATTTCCTCAGTGGAAGCAGAGGTCTCTTCCATTACCGCTGCAATGTTTTGACCGGAGGAAGCCAGATGATTACTAAATGATTCTAATTGCCGGGCATTTGCACTTATCACTTCAATAATATTGCTGGTATTTTTATTTAGATAATCAAAGGCTTTAGCCAGTAATCCAATCTCATCCTTACGATTCAGCAAATCAAGCTGTACATTAAAAGTATAATCTCCCTGTGCCATCTGATTAGCGTATGCAGAGACTACTTCCAGTGGTCTGGTGATTTTGCGTGCAACTAGGAGTGATAAAAGAAGGGCCAGAATACTAATAGCTACCACTAAACCAATTATTGCCCGCAAAAATACCATATCACGTACCGCATAGACTTCATCTTGCGGGAGAAGCAATACCATTTTCATACCGGTATCACCAATGGGACTGCTTGCCGTTATCCAGGGCTGTCCGTTTATTGAGGCCTGTACAACATCCGGTTCGGTAAGTTCCATTAGTTTTGTACCAAATTCTTTGATTTCGCTGTCCGGCTCTTCAATAATCTTAACCTTTAGATTCTTTTCTTCCTCAGGATGCGCCAGATAATATCCCTCTCCGGTCACAATAAAAGCGTACCCGGCTTGGCCAACTTTCATCTGCCGCATGTATTCATCTAATAAGGGCATGCCTAAATCAGCTGAGGCCACACCAACCCGCTTATTATTTTTATCGATTGGACTGGCTGCCGTCATCATAGGCACATTACTCACTACATCCAAAAAAGGTTCTGACCAGACTAACTCTTTATCAGCTTTATACCCAATCTGGTACCAGTCATACTGAAAATAATTGTAATCCTCGTTGCTATACTCCCAGGTGAGCTTTATTTGATCCCCATCTTTGTATAAATAAGGACCGTAATACTCGGTTTCCTGGTCGTACTCATAAGGCTCTAACCAATATCCCGAACCATAAACAAGTTCACTGCTCTGCATATTCTTTTCCAAAACAGCCATCGCTGCCGGGGTATCGTACTGCTGCGAAGCTTCGATACTATTGGCCAAAAAGACAGCTATTCTGCCTACGTCCTGCAACTTGGCATTTAGCTTGGCCGCTTCATCAATGGCTTGTAGTTTTAAAGAGCTTTGGATTTCGCTGACCAGGGCCCTCTGATAGTCAAAAGAAGTGATAAGCATCTGGGTAATAAAAATAAGGCTGGTTAAAGATAAAACAAGAAGTAGTATGGTGCTTTTCAAACTCTTCATACTATTCCCCCCATCTATCCCGAATGGCATATTTTATATATTTTCGACAATATTACTATACTATGTTATCCTGCTTTTTCTACTATTATTTATAATTTGTAACTTACTTAGACAAATTTTCTTAAGTAATAGTCTGATTCCATGATGGAATAGAGGAAGGAGCTATTCTCCCAGCAAAGATAGATTATTTCTGAGGATTTGAGGCAGGTATGGCAAGTAAATCGAGTAATTTAAAATGGGTTCAAGGGTGACGGATCTGCCACCCTTGATTCTTTAATCATGGCATGAATATGCCTCCATCACAGTGAATAACCTGACCGGTTATATAGGAAGACTCATCACTGGCCAGGAATAGGCAGAGATTAGCCACTTCTTCCGGTTTTCCAGGTCGGCCCAGAGGGGTAATTAGTTTCATCATGTCGCGGATGTTTTCAGGAATGCCATAGTACATATCAGTTTCAATTGTACCAGGAGCTATTGCATTTACATTTATCCCTTTGCTTCCTGCTTCCTTAGCCAGTGACCGGGTAAATCCTACTAAGGCCTCTTTGGAGGCAGCATAATTGGTTTGTCCCACATTGCCAAATCGGCTGGCTGATGATACATTTATGATTTTTCCATAGTTCTTTTCCCGCATTATGCCAAGGACTGCCTGAACCATGTTGAAAGCACCCTTCAGATTTATATTTATAACCATATCCCAGTCCTCTTCTTTCATCTTGTGGAGCATGGCATCCCGCACAACTCCCGCATTGTTCACCAGGATATCTATAGTCCCATACGTAGTTACAACTTCCTCAACTAATCTGTCAATAGCAGGGCGGTCAGATATATCCAGAGTATAAGCCGCTGCTGTACCGCCAACCTCAACTATGGCTGCTGCTGTACCCCGTACGCTGCTTTCATCCCGGTCCACCAAAATTACTTTGGCTCCCTCAGCAGCAAACCGCTTGGCAATAGCAGCCCCTATGCCTTTGCCGGCTCCGGTAATGACAGCCACTTTATCCTTTAATCTCATGGTTATCCCCCCCTTTTGAGACTTAAAGTCAGGCTTGGTTTTTGGCCTGCAGCTCAGCTTCCACCTCCTGGCGCAGCAGCTTCTTTTCAATTTTCCCCAGCAGGGTCATAGGCAACATCTCTCTAAACACATACTCCCGGGGAATTTTATAGGTAGCCAGGTACTCCTTAAGGAATTCTTGTAAATCATCAGGGTTGATCTCATGACCCGGCAGGGGAACAATGTAAGCCCGCCCAACATGACCGGCTATCTCATGGGGCACACCTACCACAGCACACAGCATTACTCCCGGATAGCGCATAATGGCATCCTCAACTTCAGCGGGATAAATGTTTTCTCCGTTAGTAATGTACATATCTTTGGAACGTCCCACCATACGCAGATTGCCGTCCTCGTCGATGAAGCCCATATCTCCGGAATAGAACCAGCCTTCATCGTCGAAGGAAGCTGCAGTGACATCCGGAAGCTTAAAGTATTCTTTTATAACCGAAGTACCCCGGTAGGCAATCTCTCCTATCTGCCCGCGAGGTACTTCCTGGCGGTTTTCATCCACCAGCTTCATTTCAAAGTCTGGAGCAACTTTACCTACAGTTAGGTTCAAGGTTTCCAGGCTGGCACCTTTTTCCGTATAGGTGATCAATCCCGAAACTTCTGTCAAACCTAAACAGTTATAGCAGTTATCGCACATAGTCTCCTTAATCTTACGCAGAGTTTCTATTGGAGCTGCCGACCCGCTGATAACTGCTGCTCTCAGGGATGACAAATCATATTTATCGTAATCCGGCAGGGCAAACTCCATGGCATACATGGTGGGTACCTGACCAAGAATGGTTATTTTGTGTTTTTCAATCAATTCCAAAGTCTTAGCGGGATTGAAAGGTTCCAAAACCTGAGTGGAATTAGCTATAATGGCTGTTGCTCCTATCTCGGTGGCGCCGCCCACATGGTTAGTGGGCAGGTGGTTGATCCAAATATCATCCGCCCCCGCTTCACACATGTTGATCTCTACCAGACTCATGTGAATGATATTCTGGTGGGACATTAGAGCACCTTTAGGTACCCCAGTGCTGCCTGAGGTATAGACAATTATGATTCCATCGTGAGTGGAAACCTGTGCTTCCCGCTCTAATAGAGCCGGGAGGTATTCTGAATAATCCCCTTGCATGATTTCGTCAAAAGACAGGGCGTTCTCCATTTTTACCGGGCCGCCGACAATTAAAACATGTGTGACACTAGGACAGTTGGGCAGGATTTTCTCAAAACGCTCCTGGTAATCAAATTCATACATGGAATGGAGAGTAAAAATAGCTATGGCTTCGGAATTGTTAAGCACATATTCTATCTCTTTATTACTCTGACGGGTACCAATACCGACAATGATGGCTCCGATACGAGAAGCTGCCATGTAGAGGTAAAAGAATTCGGGTCGAGGTGTCATCAGATAAGCCAGGCGGTCTCCTTTTTGCACCCCCAGTTTGAGGAGGTAACAAGCCAACTTTTCAACCTGCTGGGCAAATTCCCGGTAGGTGATCCGCTGCTCTCCATACAGAAAAGCAATATGGTCAGGTCTATCCTGAGCTGCTTTAATCATGTAGTCGGAAAGCAATCGCAAAGCTCCATCAGTGAAACCCATAGATGATCCCTCCTTTGGCCACATTAACTACTCTAAATTGGATATTCAGCACAGGTGTATTTATTCTTTTTTCAATATTTAAAATTTTGTAATTATTCTTAATTTTTTGATAATCTTGTCAAGCAGGTAAACCGCAATTGATATGGAACACTATTAGGTAGGTTTTTGTGGTACTATTAACCTAGACTGCTTAACCGGAGCTTTACTGGATTCGATCAAGGTGCTGCTGGAACTCACCTTGGTAGGAATACAGCAACAAAAATATTGGAGGGGATTATCGGTAATGAAAAAGAAATGGAGATTATTGCTGAGCGCTATCCTAGTAGTCGGTCTTCTGGTTACCGCTGTGGGCTGCAGCACTTCGGAACAGCCAGGTGATGACTCTGCTCAACAGGGTGACACCAGTAAAGCAGAGGTTTTTAAAGTAGGAATGGAGTGCGGCTATGCTCCATTTAACTGGACCCAGTTGGATGACAGCAACGGTGCTGTTCCTATTCAAGGTACCAAGGAATTTGCCGGCGGTTACGACGTAGAAATCGCCAAGTTGATTGCTCAAGGCCTGGGCCGGGAATTGGTAATTGTTAAAACAGCTTGGGACGGACTGGTACCTGCTGTCCAATCCGGCACTATTGATGCTATTATTGCTGGCATGTCACCTACTGCCGAGAGAAAGAAAACTATTGATTTTACGGACAACTATTACAAATCTGATTTAGTCATGGTAGTCAAAAAGGGTTCTCCCTATGAAAACGCCACCAGTATTCAGGACTTTTCCGGAGCTAAGATAACTGCTCAGCTCAATACTTTCCACTATACGGTCATTGATCAAATCAAAGATGTGCAAAAACAGCAAGCTATGGAAGACTTTCCCGCGATGCGCGTTGCCTTGGAATCTGGTATTATTGATGGGTACGTATCGGAAAGACCAGAAGGGGTTTCCGCCAGCGCTGCCAATCCCAATTTTGTCATGGTGGAATTTGCCCAGGGTCAAGGTTTTGAAGCTTCTGATGATGATGTAGCTATCGCAGTGGGACTGAAAAAAGGTAATCCCGATCTGGAAAAAATTAATGAAATCTTAGCGAGTCTCTCCGAGGAACAGAGACTGGAATTAATGGATAAGGCTATTGCCAATCAACCTTCTTCCGACTAATTAACTAGCAGCTTAAAATACAGGAGTGTAAGTAATAATGTCTGCTGATGCATCATTTTTTCAATGGGTTGCTTTTATATGGGAACAAAACTGGCCCCTTTTCTTAAGAGGGGCCGGTAATACTCTTTTGATCGCTTTATCCGGCACCATAATCGGTTTTTTAATCGGTATCATAATTGGAATAATCCGCACAATTCCTGTTGACCACAATACCAGCCTTCTTAAAAAGGTCATTTTGAAAATTGCCGATATTCTTTTGCTCTGCTATATTGAGGTCTTTCGCGGTACCCCAATGATGGTACAAGCTATGGTAATATTTTATGGAATAGCCATGATTTATGGCATTCACCTTAACCCTATTCCAGCCGGTATAGTAATCGTCTCTATTAATACTGGAGCTTATATGGCTGAAATTGTGAGAGGCGGCATTCTATCCATAGACAAAGGTCAATTCGAAGCGGCCCATGCCATCGGTATGACCCATGCTCAGACCATGTCCAGCATCATACTGCCCCAGGCTATCCGCAACATCTTGCCGGCTACCAGTAATGAGTTTGTTATCAATATTAAGGACACCTGCGTACTCAGTGTTATTTCCATATCTGAGCTTTTCTTCAATTCCAAATCAGCGGCTGGAGCCAATTTCCGCTACTTCGAAACCTTTTTAATAACCTGTATAATATATCTGACTATGACCTTTACGATTACCCGCATCCTGCGTTGGTGGGAGAAAAAGCTGGATGGACCGTCCGTCTATACCATACATGGTTCTCAGACCGTACCTGAAGCAGAAATTCGGATAGTGGACGGAGGTAAACTACATGGGTAATATTCTGCAAATTAAGCATTTAAGAAAAAACTTTGGTGCTAACGAAGTCTTAAAAGATATAAACTTCTCGGTTAGCAAAGGAGAAGTGGTCTGCATCATCGGTGCCAGTGGCTCAGGTAAGTCTACTTTACTGCGCTGCATTAATTTGCTGGAGTACCCTACCAGTGGTGAAATCCTCTATCATGGTCAAAACATTTTAGAGTTGAACGTATCTAATGCGGTCTATCGCGCTAAAATGGGTATGGTCTTCCAGCAGTTTAATCTCTTTAATAACCTCACTGTTTTGGATAACTGTGTAGTAGGACAAGTAAAGGTATTAAAAAGAGATAAAAAGACTGCCCGTAAAACAGCTATGGAATATTTAGACTTGGTGGGCATGTCTCAGTTTATAAACGCCAAACCCCATCAGATTTCCGGTGGGCAAAAACAGCGAGTGGCTATTGCCCGGGCTCTATCCATGGAACCGGAAGCCCTGCTTTTTGATGAACCTACCAGTGCCCTGGATCCGGAAATGGTAGGTGAGGTACTTAAGGTTATGAAAAACCTGGCCAAAAGCGGCCTGACTATGCTGGTAGTAACCCATGAAATGGGTTTTGCCCATGACGTGGCCAACCGGGTAGTATTTATGGACGAAGGCGTTATCGTAGAAGATGACGTTCCCGAGGTTATATTTAATAACCCGCGTAATGAAAGAACCCGCACCTTCTTAAAGCGCATTCTGGAAAAATGACATAACTATTTCCCTTACGATTCCTTAGAAGCCTGCTGTTACAAAAACAGTGGGCTTTTTTATTGCCGTGAAAATGCCTCTCACCCAAATCGTAGTATTCCGGTGGTAAACCTACTGGCCACCAGCTTGGATTATTCTAGACTGATTTCGGCATTTTAACAGTTCTCCCAGTAGCTGCATACAATGGAATAACTTACTGATTAAACCTATTGCCAAAGAAAAGGAGGGGCTTAAATGGGCAGCTATGAAAACACTGACGGTGATCAGCGCTATGAACGTCAATCATATCAGAGGCCATCCAAACCTGGAGCAGACAATTTTGTCAGGGAGTCATTCCGCCAGAATAATTTTTGGCTGAGAATCATGCAGGAACATGCCCTATTCATCAGGCTGGGCCTGCCCTGTGACGAAGTAAAACTGATCCGCGAAGCGGAAAAATTGCAGGAATTGTTTAAGGGGTTGCGGGCAGAATTGCGAAGACTGCCGCAAAAGCCAGAGGCGTTCAGGGCTTTCAATGATGAAGTTATTGAAGCCCTGGGGAAGATTATTGATTACAAGAGCACTGTCCTGGAAAGGTTGATAACCTGCAATCTGGGAGGGTCTAACCTTCCTCTGCTCATTGATCACATTCGCCGGGAAGCCATCCGTTTTCGCGTAATTTTGCTGCGGCTGCAGAATGGAATCAGAGTTCCTCTGGCGGAGCAGGCTCTGCAGGAGGAGATCTTTTGGCTGCGTATAATGGGCGAGCATGCCCACTTTATTGCTCATTTGCTTGATCCATCCGAAAGACCGCTGGTTAAGCAGTCAGTACTATTAGCAAAGAGTTTTGAAACCCTGCGCCTGCAAGCTGAGGATCTGGAATCTATGGAAGTACCTCGGGCTTTTGAAAACTGGCTGTTGCCTGAGAAACTGGCTGGGTGTCCCCTGCCGCCTCGCTTTGGTGACTTGCCGAAGCCATTGCTTATTCCCCGGCTATTGCGCTTCAATGAAGAAGTTATAGATTTAACCAAGGAAATTCGTGATTTCAAAGAAGTGGCCCTGCAGTTGATCGAAGCATGTCAGGTACTAAGTATTATTCCCCCACTGCTGGCTGATCACGTCCTGCGGGAAGCGGAGATGGCTTTGGAAGATTTGAGAATTATTGGCCGTAAAATATCCAAATTCGACCAGCCGCAGGAAGAAGACCGGGCCGGGATAGGATACTAACCTAAAAGCTGACTGGTGCACCCTTGACTTTCAAGTTCTTTGTCAAGGGTGCATTTTTATGCTAAAGTTCCCGGGGCAAGAACACATTATGATTCATGCCCCCCATATCCCTGACCATTAAACAAGTTCCTCTTCTTTTATAAATGTTTCGAAACCTATATAATGATAATCAAAATATTCAACGAAAGTGAGAAGTGAATGAACAGCTGTTTACAGCCAACTTATTTCCTGGACTGTGATCATCCGGATATTCGACGTGCTGTCCAGCAGATAGCCGGGGACTGTAAGAATCAGATGGAAGCCCTTCAGAAGATCTTCCTTTTTGTTCGTGACCAGATTCCCTATAATATGTACGCTGTTTCCGGCAATCCCATCTACTACAAAGCCTCTAAGATTCTGGAAATGGGCAACGGTTACTGCGTGCAAAAGGCAATACTCTTTACAACCTTGGGACGGGCAGCAGGAATACCTAGCCGGCTGGTTTTAGTAGCCATTCGCAATCACCTGACTCCTCCTGATGTGGTAGATATACTGGGAGGCAACGTGTTTTTCCCTCATGCCTACAGCCAGTTTTATATTGAGGATAACTGGGTAAATGTGGCTGCCACCTATGACCGGCCGTTGTGCGAAAGGATTGGGGCTGCAGTTCCAGAATTTGACGGACGCAGTGACACTTTGCTGCCAGCCACTGATCTGTCCGGTCGCAAGTTTATCGAATATATTGAGCACTATGGTATTTTTGATGATCTTCCCTGGCAGTTGATCGTAGACAAAATGCCGGAGTACTATAGTTCCGGCCTGGATGAATGGTTCGTTGATGAACCCGCCTACATCCGCTACAAACGCAGCGGAAGCGGGATAGGCTAAAGTCTATCATAATTCAGCGAATAAAATTCATTTTCGTTTTGGGTTCCATAGCCGGTTCTTCAACCACGCCGCGGCCCTTTTCCACCAGTTTCAACAGCCAGGCCATGTTTTTGCCCAGAACCCGCATGATTTGCAGGCCTTCTTCATCCTGGAGGGCTTCTCCAGGTAGAGTACCATGGATAACGTTCCAGTAATTTGCTGAAGGGATCAGCATTTCCGAAAAAGCTAGATAATGATTAAGCTGATCAAAAGTGGATACTCCCCCGGAACGTCTCAAGGCTACCACCGCTGCCCCAACCTTATGCCGGAACAGCCCGCCATTGGCATTAGCGACATAAAAGGCCCGGTCCAGAAATGCCTTCATCGTACCATTTACTCCAGCATAATACACTGGAGAACCGAATATAACACCATCAGCACTTTTTATCTTTTGAATCCACTCATTAACATCATCCCCAGTGAAAGAACACTTCTCATCCCGGTTTTCTATACACTTGCCGCAGGCTATACACCCCCGGATAGCTTTATGGCCTACATGAATAATCTCTGTTTCAATACCGGCTTTTTCCAATTCACCAGTCACGATTTTAATGGCCTGATATGTATTGCCTTCTTTTCTGGGACTGCCGTTGAAAGCAACGACTTTCATGATTATTCCTCCTCCTGCAACAATACTAGTTATCTTTCATTGTACATTATAGTACAGAGTACTGATGTTACCCACAACTCACCCCTTTTTCTATCCTGTTTCCGCAATTTTAAAACTCGCAATACTCCCTGACAGGTCACATATTAATTCATCAAACTAACATTTTTTGAATATTTTGAAAACAAGATGGGTTCGTCCTAGATAAAAAAGGCGTGAGTAAAAGGAGGAGTTACCTTTTATGCTGAAGGGGAAGGGTATTGTTTATGATGATGTTAGCAAATGTGTTGATGAAGTGATTGAATATATCGGCAAAGATATTTGCTTTGGTATGCCTCTGGCTCTGGGTAAACCGGTTCGCTTTATTAATGAGCTGTACAGGAGGGCTAAGGAAGATCCCACTATTAAGCTGAAGATTGTAACCGCGCTTCCGCTGGAAAAACCTTCAGGCAAATCTGAACTGGAAAAAAGAGTCTTAAATGCAGTACTCCCCAGACTCTTTGAAGGAGTTCCTGATTTAGAATATATGCTGGATTACCGCGCGGGCAAGCTGCCTCCCAATGTGGAACACTATGAGTTTTACAGCAAAGCGGGTGGTTACCTTAATGATCCTCAAGCCCAGCAGAATCATATTGCCTCCAATTACACTCATATAGTGAGAGACGCTTTAGACTTCGGAGTTAATGTCTTTGCCAATTTGGTAAGCTACCAGGAAATCAACGGGAAAACCTATTATTCCATGAGCTGCAATACCGATATAGTCGTTGAAGGGATTAAAGAAATAAAAAAACGACAGGCTAAGGGGGGCAAATACTTAATAATTGCTGAAGCTAATAAAAAGGCGCCTTTTATGTATGGAGACGCTGTTTTTGAAGCCGATGAATATGACTATATTCTGCAGGGACCCGATTTCGAGTATGAACTCTTTGGTGCTCCCAAAAATCCGGTATCTGTGGCCGATTATTGGATCGGTATAAATACCAGTGTATTAATTAAAGACGGCGGTACCCTGCAGGTAGGCATCGGCGCACTGGGTGACGCAATTGTAGCAGGCCTGGTGATGCGTAATGACCATAATGATGTGTACCAGGATATTTTGGAAAAAGCTGGTCTGAGAAAAAGATATGCTCGACTAATTGAGGAATGGGGTGACACAGGCGTTTTTACTCAGGGTCTGTATGGCTCCTCGGAAATGTTTGTGGATGCCTTTATGCAGCTATACAAAAATCGTATATTGAAACGCCAGGTCTTTGACAGTGTACCGCTGATGAAACTAATTAATCAGGGCTATTTGGCTGCTGACAACATCCCTCCTGATATTATCGAGAAATTGCTGGAGATAAAAGCCATTCACTCGCCGCTCACCGAAGATGATTTTAATTTCCTGACTTATTATGGGATATTACGGAGTGGCTTAGTATTCGCCAATGGTGACATAATAGACGGTGACAATCGTTATTCCACCGACTTAACTGATGAACAAAACCGCCTGGCGATAAGAAGTCTGTTGGGCGAAAAACTGCTCAACGGTCATATTATCCTGGGTGCCTTCTTTGTGGGGCCCCGGTCTTTTTACAAGGCTCTAAATGATATGCCAGAAGAAGAACGTAAATTGTTTGCCATGTCTGGAGTGGAAAAAGTCAATCAACTGTATGGTGACGAGGAATTAAGAGCTCTGCAGAGAAAAGATGCCCGCTTCGTAAATACCGGTATGATAGCCACGGTACTGGGATCGATTGCTTCTGATCAACTGGAGGATGGGCAAGTAGTCAGCGGAGTAGGGGGTCAGTATAACTTTGTAGCTATGGGGCATGCCCTGCCGGACGCCCGGGTGATTATGTTGATTAAAAGTACCAGAGGCACTGGCAAAAGGCTTAAATCAAATATTGTATTCAGCTACGGCAGTTGCACGGTGCCGAAACATCTGCGGGACATTATTGTAACCGAATACGGAATTGCCGATGTGCGGGGCAAACCGGAAAAAGAAGTGATAGCTCAAATTATCAACATCGCTGACTCCAGGTTCCAAAAGCAGCTACTGGAACAGGCGAAAAAAGCCGGCAAATTACCTATGGATTATGAGATTCCACCAGAATACCGTAACAATACCCCGGAAAGACTCCAAGAACTGCTGGCTCCTTACCAGGTTATGGGTTATTTCCCGCCCTTCCCCTTTGGGACCGATTTCAGTAATGAAGACTTGCAACTGGTAGGATCTTTAAAAGCTTTAAATACCCAGGTCTCCACCTGTCCATTCCGGGTGTTCAAAGGACTGCTGGCCGAGTTGTTCCGTTCCATCCCCCCGGCTGCCTATCCTCATCTGGAAAGGATGGAACTGGCGCAACCCTCATCGTTTAAAGAACGTCTGTATAGAAAGCTGGTAGTCCTGGCCTTAAGAAACTTTGGAGCTCTGAGTTAATTTGGAGAATAAAGCTAGGAGTTCCCATACATCGTCGTAATAATAGCCGTCGTTGTGTGATCATTGTCTTCTTAAGTGTCATTGCTGTGAAAATAGCCGTCGCCGTGTCATTGCGAGCGCGAAGCGTGTGGCAATCTCTATGCCGGACTACGCCGACCGGGGCCTAGCAGGAGTGTTAGCCGGGATGCAGGAATATTAGCCGGCTCGCTCCGGGACCCCTCACCTGCAACACACCGGCTTACTTCGGTGCGAAGCGGACCGCTCGGAATTCGGCATCCATGCACTCAGTACTCGCTGCTCGAAACATCCTGTTTCTCGCTACGCTTCGCAGCCCTCAGTTTCGCCGTGGGTGGCAACGGCTCGTCGTACGTCGCTCGCCCGGCTATTGCTCCTGCTTAACTCGTGCAGAGATATTTTCATTCATCGTGGCCTGTGTTACAGGGACAATTACGAGCCCCCGTTAGGGGGCGCGACAATCTCTTTGACTATCTGCGGTTTCAGTTTATAGAT
>JAKPGY010000127.1 GCA_029550685.1 Bacillota bacterium | reverse complement strand
CACTACTGCTTTCAGCATTGTACGGGAAGTATTCCACCACAAACGTGTGCTGCATTGTCAAAAACCTCCTTCGTCGAAGAGCGATTACACTTAGTATAGCACAAAGCTAATTTGGAGCCGTCCCGTGGGTTTTGTTTGGGTGCGGCTCCAAACGAAAAGGAGGAGGTTGAACCTGTGGTCAGAGGCAGGGCTTTATTGTGGCTTTCTTTTTGCCCCACCTTCTGCGTAAGTTTGCTGAACTATGTCAAGTAAGCAGAGGTGTTAGCATTGTTTAGTAAACCAAATAGACGACAAAAACCAACGCCAGCACCGCAAGTACGGGGTGAATCTCTCTCATCTTTCCCGTAAACAGCTTCATGATGACGTAACTTAGAATGCCAAAAATGAGTCCGTTGGCAATGGAATAGGTAAAGGGCATAGCAATCATGGTGATGAAAGCTGGTACGGCTTCTGTTAGTTCAGAAAAATCAATTTTCAAAATGGGCTCCATCATGAGAAAACCTACCACAATGAGAGCTGGTGCCGTAGCTGCTGAAGGCACTACTTCTGCCAAGGGCCAAAGAAACAGCGAAAGCAAAAACAGTATGCCCGTCACTAATGCCGTAGCGCCTGTTTTTCCTCCTTCAGCAATACCTGCTGCTGACTCCACGTAAGTGGTCACAGTGGAGGTACCAGCCACAGCTCCTACCATGGTGCCCACAGCATCTGTTATCAGTGCTCTGTCAGCGCCTTCAAAACTGCCGTCTTCTTTTAGTATGTTCAGCTTAGCAGCCAAGCCGGCAATGGTGCCCAGCGTGTCAAACATGTCCACAAAAGTGAAGGTAAATATGATGGACACAAAGCCCCACTTTAGTGCTCCCAAAATGTCCATGGCACCAAAGGTTTGAGAAAGCTCGCTCCAGTTAGGAAGTGCCACTACTGAACCGGTGACGTTTGTAATAGGTGCACCCGTGCTGCCCTTTATGAAAGCGCCAATTATGGTGGTAATGAGGATGCCCAGTAAAATGTTGCCTCTTACACGCAGTGCCATGAGCACCACAATGATGATCAAACCCACCAAAGCCAGCATGGTTTCAGGCCTGGTCACACTGCCCAAGCCCACCAGCGTGGCATCGTTCTTCACCACCAAACCAGCATTTATCATGCCGATGAAAGCAATGAACAAACCGATGCCCACCGAGGCTGCCAATTTAATGCTCAGTGGAATGGCTTGCACAATCCAACGCCTAACAGGGGTAACAGAAAGCAAAAGGAAAATCACACCATCAATGAACACGGCTCCAAGTGCCACCTGCCACGGCAAACCCAAGCCCAAGCATACTGAGTAGGCAAAATAGGCGTTTAACCCCATGCCGGGTGCCAAAGCGAAGGGAAGTTTGGCATAAAGACCCATCATCACCGTGGAAATACCAGCTCCAATAGCAGTTGCCATGAGAACTGCGCCCTTAGGCATGCCAGCTTCACCCAAAATGTTCGGGTTGACAAATAGAATGTAAGCCATGGTAATGAACGTGGTCAAGCCAGCAATGATTTCGTCAGTCCAGTTAGCACCGTGCCTTCCAAAATCGAAGTGCCGTTCCAGCCACTTAATCAAGATAACGCCGACCTCCTTCCAAAGGTAAACAAATGGGAAGATGGCTGTACGGGTAAGAGCCTAAAAAACCAAAAGAAGAAGGGTTGACTAAAAACGTAAAAGACAAAGCTGTTTGCCCTCCACCCGCACAGCAGTTTTGCTGCTACTACCACCCTTACAAAGTGCAAAAACATTGGTAGCAGCGTGTTTTAGCTTAGACCACTGGGGGTGAAGAACAAACGCCCACACGTTAAAACG
>JAKPGY010000112.1 GCA_029550685.1 Bacillota bacterium | reverse complement strand
AACCCTGGACAGTTTTGATTTCAAGGCCGTACCATCCCTAAGTAAGCAGAAAGTATTAAAGCTGGCCGGGTGTGAATACATTAAAAATTTGGAAAACGTAATCCTGGTAGGGAACTCCGGGGTAGGCAAAACCCATATTGCCACTGCTCTGGCTTATGAAGCCTGCCGTAAAGTAATGAAGGTTAAATTCTATACTGCTGCCGGACTGATTAACGAGATGCTGGCAGCTCAACAAGAATACAAGTTAAACCGTTTGGAAAAGCAGTTTCTATCCTACCACCTGGTAGTTATAGATGAACTGGGCTATGTCCCTTTTAGTAAAACCGGCGCTGAATTATTGTTCCAATTCTGTTCAGCACGTCACGAACGGGGCAGCCTGATTATTACCACTAATCTTGAATTTCCCAAATGGACGGAGGTGTTGCTAGACGCACAGTTGACGGCAGCATTGCTGGATAGGCTCACCCACAAAGCCCATATCCTAAACATCAATGGCGAAAGCTACCGCTTTAAGCAGGCTCTCGCCAGGCAAACCACTGACTAATTTTTTTGCGTAAGTGGCCTAATTTCTGACCAGCGAATTGCCTAATTTTTAATTGACATTAACAAATTCTTTCCAAGCCTGTTCCCAAATGTTATTGACCCGATTTAAGGGGATTGAAACAAGAATGTGCGGCGTTTCCAAATGGTGCTAATGATGGTTATTGACCCGATTTAAGGGGATTGAAACGAGGATGTGGTTGCTAAGGAGTTTTCACTCAGAACAGTTATTGACCCGATTTAAGGGGATTGAAACACCTGCTTTTCGCCGATACAGCCGTGGAGGACTTTCTGTTATTGACCCGATTTAAGGGGATTGAAACTTCCATCAGTTCGTCCAAGCTCGTTATCGGTTTGCCCGTTATTGACCCGATTTAAGGGGATTGAAACATTGACTCTTCAGCGCGTTTTTTAGCCATCTTCTTTCGTTATTGACCCGATTTAAGGGGATTGACAACAGCCACATGCTTTTACTATTACTATCTTCAAATGTTTGATCCCCGATTATAAAGAAAAACCGAGCTAATCACATACGTGTTTGAATAATAGAACTTATATGAGCCGGTACGATGAGGATCGGCAATTTTAATTATTTCGGCATTATAATCCATTAAATCCTCATAAATAGCTACAGATTGTGACATATAGATGTCACTAATTTATGGTATCAAGTGAATATGCGGGAAAAACGTGGGAGGTGAAAGGAATAACTAAAAGAAAGTTGAATATTTGCAATAAGTGTATTTGTTAGGAGAAAATAGGAAGCATGGTGATAATTGAGAAACGCAACAATTAAAATGGGAGGTGAGAATAGATGGGATTTTTGCAGGCGATGCAGCAAATGGGGCAAAGTGAAAATAAGCAGGGATTGGAGCCTTACCTGGTAAGACCTATGAACAAAGACGGTAAAGAAATAAGGGTTTGGTTAAAGGTTCAGGGGGATTGGCGCCAGGATACTTTAGATATTATCGGAGTAACTCGTTTGGATATAGCCGACTATAACGCCAGTGCAGTTCCTCTAAAGAAATATATGTATAGGAAACCGCCCTCCCAGACCACATCGTCGTTTTCCCCCATACATCTGACTGGCTCATTGAAAAATGATGCTGAAAAAAACCGGGAACTATTTTGCCCACCTGATTGGGAACAGAACAAAGATACCCATTTTGCCAAAATGAAGAATCGTATCCTAGACGCATACGAAAGAGAAGGAATATTTACCTCTGGGTCAGTCGACCGCATTTTTCAGGGGATGGAAGAAAAAATTGATGCGATCCTGCCTGATTTGGACAATAAGCAGTCTTATATGGTGGTATTTGTAATAGATGATAATGGTGAGCCGATCTATCCAGGTGAGGTACCTACCTTTGAAAAATTTTTCGTCCGCAAGCTGGAACAAAGTCTTGCTGGTGGGAAACAAGCTCCCAAGAAGAAGAAAAGTACAGTGAATGTCGGCCACAAGCAGAGTTGCAGTATTTGTGGGAGTCAAATGTCCAGCGGTATCACCCTGGATCGGGTATTTAAATTCGCTACTTTTGATAAGTTATCTGTTTTAGCTGGTTTGGACAAGCAAGAGATTCCTTACAGTTTCTCCGTTTGTAAAACCTGTTTTGAGCAAATTTCCTCTGGGAGGGAAAAGACAGACCGCTTGCTTGTCAGAAGGGGAATATTGAATGATATTTTGGTCTGGGCAATACCAGAGGCTGTAGGGGAGAAATCCTCTGACATATTCGAAAAATTTTTATACTCCTGGGAAGAAAAGCTGGATAGAAGTGACGTAGCTGGTTTGGAAGAAAACATAGAAGCTAAATATTTTTCCCGCCTGGCCCGTATTGGACAGGGCTTGATATTTCATTTTGTATTCTGGCAGCAGAATAACGCTCAGGAGATAGTACATCTGATGGTGGAAGATGTGCCTCCGGAGAGGCTGGCCCGCCTTGAATCTGTATGGCAGCAGGTGAACAAGGAATATGCCGGATGGGCCAAGGATACTGATTTGGATGCAGCTATCCGCAGTTTGCATGCTACTCTGAATGCTTTTGCCGGGAAGAGTAACTCGGACAAAATGGTTTTCCGGGATTTTGCTTTGCAGGTCATTGGCAGTATGCTGCAGGGAGAAACCTTGCCGGTGGAAATGTTCAAACAGTTAATTGTCACTAGAATTCCCCGTTTGATTTTCGAGGGCAATACCCGGGATGCTTATTTATCTATGCGATTTGCAGAGTTATGGGTGGAATATATGTATCGACTTAATCAGGAGGTGAACAAATGAACCTGGAATTTTTCTCTAAATTCCACGATCCTTATATGCAAACTCCAGCAGGGCAAGGAGTGTTTTTAGCGGGAGTTTTACTGGGCTACATGGCATACCGGCAAGCAGGCAAAGACGGGGATGTAAGCCAAAGCCCGATCTTTAAGCAAATTCAGTTTGGACGAATGGATATGGTCAACTTGAAAAGACTTCTGAGCCGGGTTCCGACTCTGCTGGCTGCTTACAGGGAAGATATGAAATATACGAATCTGATGTCGCAGCTTAGTGCAGCTGCTACTAAATTAATACTGCAATCAGCAGATGAAGAATTGGGCACAAACGGAAACTTTGCTTTTGCTGCAGGATTTTTAAATGCCAATTCCTATTTTTGGGATATATTCCCTGTGAACCAAAAGGATGCTCAATCAGAAGACGGAAAGGAGGAGGCATAATATGGCCTTTAATCAAAGAAAAGAGTATTTATTTCTGTATACGGTCAAGGATGCTAATCCCAATGGTGATCCGTTAAATGAGAATCATCCACGCTATGATAAAGATACTGCTCAAGCCATGTCCTCTGATGTACGCATAAAAAGGACTATTCGGGATGAATGGGTGCGAGAAGGAGAGACAGTTTTTGTTGATGGTAAACCTAAATCCCTGAAAACTCGATTTGAAGAACTAAAGCAAGAGACCGGCAAAGATGATGCTCGGAAAATTATGCAGGAATGTCTCGATGTAAGACTGTTTGGAGTTACCTTTGCATTGGGCAAAGAAGCTTTTGCTTGGACGGGTCCGGTTCAATTCAAGTGGGGCAGGTCTTTACATAGTGCCACTTTTGAATTTGTTCAAGGAACGGCCGCTTTTGCTACGGAACGTGGGGGAGCGGACAGTCAACAGCGCTCTTTCCGCAATGAATATTTGGTACCCTTTGCTTTGATGGGGGTATATGGCATAGCCAATCAAAACGCCAGTGAGGAAACTGGTGCCAGCGAAGCTGACCTGCAAAAACTGGTGGATGGCTTGTGGCATGGAACGGACAACCTCATTACCCGGAGTAAAAATGAACATAAATCCCGTCTGTTGATTGAAATCACCTATAAAGAAGGATTCCATGGCAAAATTGGAGCTCTGGATGACAAAATCACCCTGTTGGACCGGGACGGTAAAGAAATGGACAGTCAAAAACAAAAGGCTGTGCGCAGCCTGCAGGAATTAAGCCTGGATATCGGTGACCTGCTGAAGGCCATTGAAGCCAAAAAGGATGCGATAGCTTCCATCAAGGTTATAACTGATGGAGAACTCAAGATTATACAGGAAGAAGAGCTAAAAGGAATCAGCCAAGTTGAAGTGAGGTGATGGGGGTGGTCCTAGTTTTTGATATTGAGGGAGATATGGCACTGTTCCGAAAGCCCTATACTACTACTTCTATGGTGTCATACCCTTTTCCCCCACCCACAGCTGTTGCCGGTATGTTAGGAGCTATAGTTGGGATCAACCATGAAGCCAGCCAGAATGCTAAGAATGCCCGGTACTGGGACAAAATGAAGGGCGTCCAGATAGGCATAGCCATGCAGAGTCCTCTGCGCTGGATCAATACAGCCGTTAACTTGATGAAGTTAAAGACTCTGAATGAAAAAATGACTGAACATATACAGGTAAAGCATCAGTTGGTAAAAAAGCCCCGTTACCGCATTTACGTTAAGGGAGGAGAAATTTACTCCGAACTAAAGCATAGGCTGGAGCGGGAAGAGTTCATCTATACCCCTTGCCTGGGAGCAGCCTATGCTCTGGCAACAATAACATACCTGGGAGAGTATGAGGCCGTCGCTGCTGATCCGGCGGCGGGATTCAATACCATTGTCCCGGCCTATGAAGGTTTGGAACTGGACATTGTCCGGTCTGGTTCAGTATTTAGTGAGCAGGTACCGGTACAGTTGACCAATTCCCGGCGCCTAAGCCATACCATTCTGGTTTATTATACTCCCCCTAATAAAGAAGAAAAACCTGTATTATATGTGCGCAATCAAGGGGAGCTGCAGAGCAGCATGGTGAACGGGGAAAAGGTGGCCTGGTTCAATGCTTGGTAAAGCTTGCAGCCATCCTGGTAAACCGCTGGAAGACCACCTTATCAATACTTTTAACATAGCTCGATCTTTGGCTGAGCATTACGGGCTTAACCTGGATGAAAACGAACAGTACTCTATTCTGATCCACGATATTGGCAAGGCACATCCTGCTTTTCAAAAGCGGTTGTGCCGTTCCTGCTCCCAGGCTAATACCTGCCCAGAAGCCAATCGTGCCTCAACTGAACATGCTTACAATGGCCATGCCAATCCCTCCGCCAGTCTTGTAATGGCTAATACCAAGAACTTTATCCTGGCAGAAACTGTACGGAGGCATCATGGTGCTTTACAAGACCTGGATGAAATAAAAAGACACTGGGTCAGTGGAGAATATTCCGAATTTATAGAGGAGTTAAAAACCCTCCATCCCTGGCCGGGAATGATTAAGCTGGGGATATGGGATTCCGTACCTGTAGATTTTGCCGAAGGTTTTCCCGAGCAAGAAAGCTGGGAAGACCTGTGCTTTGACCAACTGGAGATATTCCTGCCTGTTAAGGATCATCAGGCAATGAGCCAGTTATGGCTGGAACTGCGCAAGTTGTACTCCCTTTTAGTTACCGCTGATCGTTGGGATGCCACCGTATCCAGTGATTGGCAACCGCAGAAATTACGCCATAATCCCCAGAAATTTGAAGACTTTATTAAACAAAAGCATGACCAGGCTCAGCAAAGGGGTATCAATGACTTAGCCAAGTGGCGCAGCCAGTTATATGAAAAGGTCATCAGCAATGCGGAGCAGGTTATGCAGCGACCAGACCTGTATACTTTAAGTCTGCCTACCGGTGCCGGTAAAACCCTCATTGGCTTGGCCATAGCAGCTCTGGCAGCGGAACGGTTTCAAGCCACTGGAATAATTTATGTCCTACCTTTTATAAGCCTGGTTGACCAGAATGCTGAAGTAGCAAAACAACTATTTGAGCAGGTCCAAGAAGACCATTCTTTAGCCTACGGAGAAGAAAAATACGAAGATTATGCGGACAAAAAATGGGGAGAATTTTTAACCTTCTTCCGGTACTGGGATATGCCCATCGTGGTAACAACCCTTGCAAAATTCTGGGAGACGCTATACTCTCCCCGGGCTAATGACACCATGAGTTTTCATCGCTTAAGCCGGGCAGTAGTGGTACTTGACGAACCTCAGACCATTCCTGCGGAGTACTGGGAAGGTTTGGGCAAGACCTTAGAACTGCTTAACCAGCAATGGCATACTACCTTTATCCTGATGACCGCAACCCAGCCAGCTATTGTACAGGGAACGGAACTGGCCCCGGAAAAGGTATTTTTCCCCAAGAACCGTCACCGGATAATCTGGGATGATAAGCCCCTGCATGTCCGCCAACTGCCGGATTTTTTAGATGAACGGGGCTGGCGGGAACGAGACAGCCTGATAATCGTAAATACCCGTGAAGCCGCTCTGCGTACCTATTTGGCAGCTCGGGAAAGAAACCTTCCCGCATTTCTGCTGTCTCGCTGGCTTACTCCCTGGGATCGGCAGCACATCTTGGAAGAACTCTTGAGACTGGAACAGGCAGGCAAACCCCGGTGTCTGATCGCCACCCAGGTGGTGGAAGCAGGGGTTGATCTGGACTTTGACCTGGTTTTCCGGGATTTAGCGCCCTTTGACAGCATTGTCCAGGCGGCCGGACGGTGCAACCGCCATGCCAAACGGGATAAGCCGGGCGAACTGTGGGTGGCAGAGCTGGAGGATGATGAAGATAGAGATCGTTCTTTAGCTTCCTATGTATATCGCAGCACATTGTTGAACCAGACCAGAAATCTCCTGCAAGAATATATGACTTTCTCGGAAGACCAGATTGCATTGGCTGTAGTAGAATATTATCACCGTTTGAGTAACTCCGTTATTCCCGATGAACTATGGACGGATGTTGTTAAAGGACACTGGGGTACTGTCCACCCCTTATACCCGGAGCAAATACCTGAGGATTCCCTGCTAATAGATAGAGACGGAAGCGTAGCTAAGTTGCTGGAAGAGCTCCAGTCCCTCCCCCTGACAATAGAAAACCTGTCCAGGAGACGAACCATTAACCGCCTTCTCAGCCAGCATGCTATAAACGTACGGCCCAAACTCCTGGAAGAATGGGAAAACCGACTGGGTGGATTTATGATAGGTGATAAGCAAGAAATATTAACCAGGACTGCCTCCTGGTGGCTATTGCATCCGCCGGGTATTGAAAAGGTTTATTCCCCAGAGGCTGGTTTTATTCCTCTTAAATATAGCGAGCAATACGCATTGCTGGGCCCCAAAGGAGCTAATCCATGAGAGATGAGAGACTCGGACTTTCAGGTTAATGGAACCCTTATTTGGTACTACTACATTTGCAAGCGGCAAGTGTGGCTGATGGCTCATGCGCTGGTTCCAGATCAAGATGATGAGAATATCAGGCAGGGGAGAGATATTCAGGAGTTCAGGTATCCCCGCGATCAAAAGGAGATAAGCCTGGGTCACGTTAAGATTGACATGATGCGCAGTGAAAAAGGCCAGTTGGTAATAGGCGAAATCAAAAAAAGCTCACGGTTTTTAACCAGTGCTACCCGGCAGGTGCAATTTTACTTATGGCAGTTTGAGCAGATGGGTATCGAAGCCCGAGCCGAGCTGTTTATTCCTGAAGAACGGAAGCGTTTTGAAGTAACCCTAGATGAAGAAGCGCGCCAGGAACTGCATGCAGCGGAAAAGGAAATCACGGATATAGCGCATCAACCATCCCCTCCGCCAGCAGAGAAGATCAATTGGTGTAAATCCTGTGCCTATGCGGAGTTTTGCTGGGCTTAGATATTGGGTGATGGATGTATGAAGAAAGCAATATATGTTTTCAATGATGGTGAAATCAAACGAAAAGATAATACTTTGTGTTTTGAAAGCGAACAGGGCAGACGGTTTATTCCGGTGGAAGACATTAATGAAATACATATTTATGGTGAAGTGACTTTAAACAAGCGCTTCTTAGAATTTCTCACTGAAAAAGAGATAATACTGCACTTTTACAACAATTACGGCTATTATTGCGGATCATATTATCCCCGGGAACACCTGAACTCAGGATACATGATTTTACGCCAGGCAGAACACTACCTGGATAAGGAGCGGCGCATGGTACTGGCAAAGGCTATTGCCAGAGGAGCAATTGCTAATATGCAGGAAGTATTGAGATACTATCTTAACCGGGGAAAAGATGTGGGCACGCAGTTACAGAATATTGAATCACTGGCAGCGAGTATTGATGGCGCCCAAACCATTGAAGTGTTAATGGCTATTGAAGGAAATATCCGGGATGCCTATTACAGTGCGTTTAATACAATCATTGACAAAAGCGAGTTTTACTTTGAAGGCCGAACCCGGCGACCTCCCCGGGACAGAATAAATGCATTAATCAGCTTCGGCAACACCATGGCTTATACCACCTGCCTGAGCGAAATATATCGGACCCATTTGGACCCGCGGATTTCATTTCTGCATACTACCAACTTCCGGCGCTTTAGTCTTAACCTGGATATCGCTGAAATATTCAAGCCCATTTTGGTGGACCGCATAATATTCTACTTGCTGTCCCACAACATGCTGAAATCCAATCACTTCGAAAGCAAAGTAGCAGGTATTATCTTAAATGACAAAGGGCGGCAAGTGTTTATCAGCGAATGGGAGAATCGACTGCGTACCACGATCAAACATCGTGAAATCGGCAGGTCGGTGTCTTATCGTCGCCTTATAAGACTGGAACTTTACAAACTGGAAAAACATCTCATGGGAGAAAAACCGTATCAGCCTTACATTAGCAGATGGTAGGGGAGTTAAAATGTTTGTAATTATGGTTTACGACGTGGAAGTAAAACGGGTAAACAAAGTCCTGAAAACTGCGCGCAAGTATTTGTATTGGGTGCAAAACTCGGTACTGGAAGGAAATATCAATGAAAGCAGCTATAAGCGGCTTAAAATGGAATTAAGCCGCATTATAGATCCGGAATATGATTCCATAATTTTTTATACCTTTCGCACCACCAAGTATTCTGAACGGGAGATCATGGGAGTAGAAAAAGGGGGAGAGACCCAGTTCCTGTAGTTGGAGGGGGAAGAGGAACCATATGCGACTTTGCCGCCTGGAATTGCTGTTTAGCAGTGAACAGAACCATAGACTGGCTCCATTTTTGGGTTCTACTATTCGCGGGGCATTCGGAAATATCTTAAAGGAACTACATTGCACCAAGGAACATGGAAAGTGCTCAATATGTGAGATTAGAAACCGCTGCATATATACCTATATTTTTGAGAGCGGATGGTATTTTGCTGCCGGTGAAAAGATCCAATCCGGGGTACCCCAGCCTTATGTTTTAGAACCCCAGGTTATTCTGAACCGGGAAACCGGAAGATCCCAATTTAAACTGGGAATGGTGTTATTTGGGAATAGCATTCAACATCTATCCGCTATACTCGCTTGCCTCCAGATTGTGGGTTTAAAGGGACTGGGAAAATATCGTACCCCCTTCATTTTGGAAGAAATAAAGGATAATTTCAGTGGCCAGATCTTGTGGAAGAAAGGCATGGACCAGTTGATTTCCTCTCCACGTGTGAAGACCTGGCAGGATTATCAGGAGCAAGCTTTACAATTAGGAACGGTAAATAGATGCCAGATACATATCGTAACCCCTTTGCGGGTGAAAACAGAAGGACATTTAAGCAACGAGTTGAAATTTAGTACAATATTTAAGGCCGTAGTTCGCCGCGCGTCATTACTGAATAAGTACTATGGTAATGGAAAAAAAGAGGATGTAACAGAATTAATCAACCTATCATCACAAATACCCAGCGGCACCCTGAACCTTCACTGGCAGGAAATGGAGCGGTACTCCCGCCGTCAGGATCAGCGGATGCTGTTAGGCGGATTGGTAGGAATAATGGAATGTGAGGGCGAGCTCACCCCCTTCCTGCCCTGGCTGTTATTAGGTCAGGACATTCATATCGGGAAGAACACCACTTTTGGTTTGGGTGGTTACGAATTAAAAGTTCTTTGATGATTGCAGATTTGTCGTCGACCAGGAGTGACGTCAAAAACCCTGGGGGTCGACGACAATATAAAAGGCTGATCAGCGCCTAAATCTAGTCATTTTTACTAAAACTGAACTGCATTAATATCAATTGCGTGCCGCTCAAAGAAGGCCGATATTTCTTTGCCGGCACGGGTGCGTGACCCGTAGATAGGGGATTGAAACGTGTTTTTCAGCTTGTTCGCCGTACCACATCAATTGTGCGTGACCCGTAGATAGGGGATTGAAACGATTCTAGAGATTGAATACCTC
>JAKPGY010000076.1 GCA_029550685.1 Bacillota bacterium | reverse complement strand
ATGAAGCAATGATGGAAGCTATCAACGGCCATTATTATGAAAGAGAAAACCCAGATGACTATGAGGTTTGGACCGAGCTTTACGAATCCCATATCGATCTGTAAAACTCAATAACCTCCGAACTGCTAAGCAGCCTCTTATGGCGAGAGGCTGCTTTTTTATTGTTCTATGTTGCCACTTCTTCCACCATAAACAGGCTTTTGCATAAGTTGCTGGGCCGAGAACCTAACCTGTGTAACCATGGTCAAATCGAGTTTATGAGGGAACGTGGGATCTACACCAATTGGGGGTGTTAAGAGGGCGGTGAGATTGTCCTTGACTTGATCGGGAGCAGTTCATCTTGTTGCACTTGCATGTTTGTGTGGTTGGATTATGATAAAGATACTAAATATACTGGGAAAGAATCGGATGGAAATAACAGGGGGTAAATAGAAATTGAGCGAAATCAGGATTATTGAGGTCAAACAGAACATATTAGCCAACAATGATAAACAGGCTGAAAAGTTAAGAGATTCCTTGCATAAGCAAAAAACTTTTCTGTTGAACCTGATGTCTTCACCGGGATCAGGGAAAACCAGTGTTATTTTGAGTACTATCGAACGGCTGCGGGATAAGCTGCGCATAGGCGTGATGGAAGCGGATATCGATTCGGCGGTGGATGCAGAAAAGATGGCTGCAGTA
Source organism: Bacillota bacterium (assembly GCA_029550685.1). Taxonomy (GTDB): domain Bacteria; phylum Bacillota; class Syntrophomonadia; order Syntrophomonadales; family Syntrophomonadaceae; genus DTU018. The sequence continues at coordinate 78,893 of JAKPGY010000076.1, read as the reverse complement.
GGTGTACAGGCGGTACAGCTTAGAACCGGAGGACTATGTCATCTGGACAGTACCATGACCTCACAGGGATTAAAGGAGCTTGACCTGGACAACCTGGACCTGGTGATCATCGAAAATATAGGCAATCTGGTTTGCCCGGCGGAGTTCGATACCGGAGCGGTAAAAAACGCTATGATTTTAAGTATCCCTGAGGGTGATGACAAACCTCTTAAATATCCTCTGATGTTTTCCACCTGTGATGCCCTGTTAATTAACAAAATCGACTACTTGGGCATAGCCGATTTTGATGTGGAAGCCGTAAAAAAACGGGTATATGCATTAAACCCGGATATTAAGATTTTTGAAGTATCAGCCAAAACCGGTCAGGGTATGGAGGCCTGGGCAGACTGGCTTTACCAGGAAGTACTGGCCTGGACTGAATCGTAAGACATAGCAGGTGCGATGCCCTCATCATCGCGCTCGCTAATGCTCCTCGTAATTGTCACCGGTAGAACAGACCACAATGAATGAAGGTATCACTGCACGGTTTAAGCAGGAGTATTAGCCGGCGTGTGACATACGACGAGCTGGCTAATACCCCTGCATCCCGGCAAACACTCCTGCCGAGCTGTGGTTAGTGTAGACCGACGACCCCTTCGGGGTCTCGCAACCTTAGTGGTACCTGGCAGGGTACATCGGGAGTGCCAGAACGGCCACACCGGTGTATTTTCACCGCACTCTAAAGGGGAGTGTTGTCATCGCTCCCTGCTTTGACGTGAATTTCTACATTGAATATCTATACGTCCAGGATAAACCTCCAGGCACAGAACCATTCCTTTGGATGCTCGTCCGGGGGACAGCCTACACATTCGGTACGTATGCGATCATCAATGCCCCAGGCAAAGCGGCTGTATTCTACCAGGCCTGCTGATTTACAGGGGTAATCTGCCAGACCTTTTCGCTGGCGCGCTGACTGTACCCGGCAGTCATTCATCTGAAATACAATGCTGGTAGGGCTTTCATCGATAATAGACTGTTTATTGATGCGTGAGTACATGCGGTATCCCAGAGCCTGTTTTAGCCCTTCCAGTCCTGGTTTTTCCGGCAGGCCGAGGAAGCTCTTTATTAAACGGGCCTCAACCTGGGAAAAACGGTTCCAGCATGAATCATTGCAGCGCTTGGCATCATTCATGCCATAGGATCTCTCAATAGCCTGGAACCAGAGGCCATCCATGGCTAACCAGTTTTTGCCTATCTCCGCGGTTAATTCCAGGAGTTTTTCCCGGGGCAGATCCAAAAGGGGCTGGGGAATCCCGTTGTGAACTGCAAAACCCAAAGCTTTTCCCAGGCGCTGTATCTCGATTTTGCTGCTCTGTTCGGTAACCTCTTCCAGTATATCCAGGGCCCGGTCCATTCCCAACTGGTGTTCAGTTTCCCGAAACCACAGGGTGTGATGAATATTCATACGATGCAACATAGACAGGATATAGCGGGCCAAATCTTCCTGACTTAAATCTTCTAATTGTAATAATTCGTTTTCATGGTTTGCTGTCATTATGCCTTCCTCCTAATCCATATCTTAAGCAAATGGTGTTGTTATAAAAGTTTCTAGGCGAAAGCGGCAGTTTCCTTGTGCAAAATATTTGCAAAATACTTGTTCTGGTAGCACAAAGCTAGCATGAGATCCACCCAAAGGGGCCACCCTGGCAGTTGCGGTATAAATTATTATACCCGGTAGTCTAGAGTGACCCTGCCTTTCTTAAAAAAGAGGTGACTTGCAAAAGGTATAGGTTTTTGCTAATATACTAGTGCGCGGAGCCGTGGTGCAGCGGTTTAGCATACTGGCCTGTCAAGCCAGAGATCGCGGGTTCAAATCCCGTCGGCTCCGCCAGATTAAATAGAATATTTCATTTATTTCGACCATATTTTTATTTATAGAAAGGAACTTACCTTGACGGGATGTACCCCATAGAGTATAATTTTTTGGCGTGCGGGAGTAGCTCAGTGGTAGAGCACCGGCTTCCCAAGCCGGGTGTCGCGGGTTCGAACCCCGTTTCCCGCTCCATTTGTTTTTACGAGAAGCGGAGAAGACTCTGGATAAGTTGTGAGGAGGTTATATCATATGAAACATATTACCACGGTTATTAAGCCCAGCTTAAAGCGTGATGTCGACCATATCAATTGCCGGGAATGTGCTACTTCCTGCCAGTCAGCTTGCAAAACATCCTGCACCGTAGGCAATCAAACCTGTCGTAACTAGCAAAAAACTACATACAAGGGGCCCGTGCCCCTTTTTTGTGTTGCAAACCAGGAGGAGCAACCAGGAGGAGCAACTATGATCATCCTATCTGATTATGACTTTCCTGCTAATGTCCACCTTTATCCCTTTCAAGATATCTATATAGTGCTGGATGTCAACAGTGGCGCTGTTCATGTAGTTGACCAGCTGGCCGCTGAGTTTATTCAGGCGTTTATAAATTGCCGCGGTGACTTTTACCGGGCTATGGAAATTTGTGCGGCTCGCTATGATTGGGAAAAAGTGATGGAAGTTGCTTTGGAAGTAACCGGTTTGTGGGAAGACGGCAGTTTATTCAGTGATCCCGAAGACCCGGTAATAGATTTTACTGATGCTCCCATTAAAGCCCTGTGCTTAAATGTAGCCCATGTTTGCAACATGAAATGCACCTATTGTTTTGCCAGTCAGGGAAACTTTGGCCTTAGTCCCTCTTTAATGAGCCGTGAGGCGGGACACCGGGCGCTGGATTTTTTAGTGGAACACAGCCAGGGGGTAAAACACCTGGAGGTGGACTTTTTCGGGGGAGAGCCCCTGCTTAACTGGGAAGTTGTCAAGGATATCGTAGAATACGGCCGGCATATTGAAGCTAATTCGGACAAGATATTTAATTTCACCCTGACTACCAATTGTCTTTTACTGGATGAGGAAATCATGGATTACCTGGTCAAGGAGAATATTAGCGTTATACTCAGCCTGGATGGACGACAGGAGGTCAATGATCGGTATAGGGTGTTAAACAATGGTGAGGGTACTTATAAAACCATATTGCCGAAAATTCATAAAATGATAGAAAAGGGACCCATCAGCTATTATGTTCGCGGCACCTATACCCGCAGCAACCTGGATTTTTGTGAGGATGTCCGCCATATAGTTGATCTGGGTATTAATGCTTTGTCCCTGGAACCAGCGGTAGGAGCTGGCAATGATCTGGCCATCCGTGAGGAAGATATGCCTCAGGTTTTAAAAGAATATGAGAAACTGGCCTTACTGTTGCTGGAGTATCACCAGCAAGGCCGGCAGGTTCACTTTTTCCACTACGATCTCGATCTGCAGAAAGGCCCTTGCCTGGCTAAGCGGCAGACGGGCTGTGGAGCCTGTTTACATTATCTGGCTATTACCCCTGAAGGGGATATTTATCCTTGTCACCAGTTCGTAGGCCATAGTGATTACTGTTTGGGAAACATTCTGGAAAACAGTCAGTTGCGAACAGGCATTCGCCAAAAATTTATTAACAATACCCTGCTGACTAAGGAGGAATGCCGTCACTGCTGGGCACGCAATTTCTGCGGCGGGGGCTGTCATGCCAATAATTATTTCACTAACGGGGATATTGGCCAACCTGCCCAGGTAGCATGTGCCATGCACCGGCGACGGGTAGAAGCTGCTATTTATCTGGACCTAAAAAAACGTATAACCCCTTAGAGGAAAAACTTTCGTTTAAAAGCAGGAAAAATACTGGAACAAATAGAATGAATTTGAGGTCTAATAAACTTTATACTTTGTGGAGAGTGTCATATGATTGATTATTTACTGCAGAATAAGAAGCTGTCTATCAGATTAGCCATTGGAATCGTCGTCATAGTGTTACTAACTGTGATCTGGACCAACGTTATCCGGACACCGGCCTATGTGGTAATAGTGGACGGGGAAGAAGCTTTTGTAGTAAAGAATAAATCTGATGTTGCCGATACCCTGCTGAGCATACAGAAGCAGCAGGCCAAGCCAAATCAGCCTAAGCTGGAATTGAGCAGCAAAATTGATTACCAACGTACCTTTGCTAGCCGGGGAGATATTATCTCTGGGAAAGAGTTAGAAAAGATCATTCGCGATACTGTTGATTTTACAATGGCAGCCAGTGCTTTGATAGTGAATGGAAACCCCATTGCCTATCTGGAAAGCAAAGCTCAGGCTGAGCAACTGTTAAAGAAACTGAAGGAAGAATGCGCAGTAGTAGACGATGGAGAAAAACTTATTTCCGTTACTTTTGCTGAGAAAGTAACCATTGCGGAAAAAAGCGTTAGCTCAGAGCAAGTTATGACCTTTGATGAAGCCTACCAACTGGTCACCACAGGAACTGATAAGCCGGAGAAATACATTGTCCAGGAAGGAGATAACCTGTGGCTGATTGCCCGGCGCAATGACATGTATGTGGATGACATCATGCGAGCCAACCAGCTGAAATCAGAAGATCTCCAGATCGGGGATGAGTTAATTCTGGTAAAAAGCCAGCCATACATAAATGTAGTTGCTAAGGTAGAAGGGGAAAAAATTGAAGTAATTCCTTTCGAAACCAAGACGGAAATAGATAAAAATGCCAGCGGGGTCCGGATCAAACAGGATGGCCGCAACGGAGAAAAGAAGATAGTCTATGTAGCCACCAAAGTTAATGGGGTGTTAGAGGAACGGGAAGTCAAGGAAGAAACGATTCTCAAAGAAGCAGTAGCCAGAATAATAGTGAAAGGGAATCAAATAACAGTAGCTTCTCGTGGTGGCGGAGGTTCTCTGGATTGGCCTGCTTACGGACCTATTACCTGCTATTATGGAAGAGGTCATACCGGTTTGGATATCGCTGCCAAAGCTGGTTCAGCCATTAAAGCGGCTGACAGCGGTACCGTTACTTTTACCGGCTGGCAGGGGGGGTACGGTAACTTCATTATTGTTAACCACGGCAATGGCATTGTTACCCGTTATGCTCATTGCTCCAGCATATCTGTATCTAAAGGCCAGCAGGTGGCCCGTGGCCAGACCTTGGGGACGGTAGGATCTACCGGACGCAGTACTGGGCCTCACCTCCATTTTGAGGTACTATCTGGTGGTTCCTTCCAAAATCCGCTCAGCTATTTACGCTAGATCAAACTAAACCCTGCCCTAAGGGGTGGGGGTTTTATTTTTATGTGTCAGTAAAGTGTAAGCAAAGGAGAGATCAAAGTGTATGATGTAATAATCATTGGTGCTGGACCGGCTGGATTGACTGCTGCTATTTATACCGGTAGAGCCAAGTTAAACACTTTGATAATTGAATCGAATATGATCGGGGGAAACACTGCCCAGACTGATCTGATAGAAAACTACCCCGGTTTCCCCTTTGGCATTAATGGTGCTGAGCTGATGGAAAGCTTTTGGCGGCAAGCCCAGCGATTTGGCGCCCAGCTGAAAATGGAAAAAGTGGTTGACCTGCAAGTAGTTCCAGAGGGCAGGAAGGTTATTACCAACCAAGGGGAATACCTGGCTCGGGCGGTGATTATAGCCATGGGTGCCCGCCGCAGGGAATTGGAGGTACCGGGAGAAAAAGAATATTTAGGCCGGGGGGTCTCTTACTGTGCTACCTGCGATGGAGCCTTTTTTCAGGGGGTACCGGTAGCTGTAGTTGGGGGCGGAGATTCAGCTGTGAAGGAAGCTCTCTATCTTTCTGATTTGACTTCACGGGTTTATCTGATACATCGCCGTGAACAGTTTAGAGCAAATCAAACCGCTGTGGATAAAATGCTGGAAAATGATAAGATCGAATTGAAACTCAACAAAGTGGTTAAGCGAGTGGAAGGCAACCAGAATATGATGCAGCGCCTGGTGCTGGCTGATGTGAAAACCGGCCAGGAAGAGGTCCTGGAAGTGGAAGGCCTGTTCGTCAACATTGGACTGGTGGCTGCTGCTGATTTCTTGGACGACCTGCTGGAAACCGTAGATGGATATATTGTTACTGATCAGAACATGCAAACCTCGGTGGAAGGAATATTTGCAGCTGGAGATATCAGGTGCAAGCAAGCCCGGCAGGTGGCCACCGCAGTTGGGGATGGTGCTCTGGCAGGGATTGCTGTTACTGGATACTTGAAGGAATAGAGCCACTATTTGCTTACTCTCCTTGGGAAAGGGCCATTGTATAATGGCTCTAGAGAGGAGAGAGAAGCATGTTGGGGATAAAAGGGCCTGGTTCCATTAAAACGGCCAGCTTGATCCTGGTTTTGCTTCTGCTGGCAGTTTTGGTGATATCAAGATACAGCAACGTATTGCTAAAGTTTGCCGTAGGACAGGAAATCAATCTGAAAACCGCCCACTTTAGTGTGACGGAAACTGAGCATTTCAAAATAAAATATACCAGCGTAGACCAGGACTATGTTCCTATGATCTGCCGGGCTTCTGAACAGGCTTACCAGTCAGTAAGTGAGGTTTTTGGCCAGGAGCCCCAGGGTAAGACAGTCATCGTGGTTTACCCTGACACCGCCAGTCTCGCTGCTAGTTTCGGCTGGGAGCGTGATCAAAAGGCTATGGGGGTTTACTGGGGCGGGTCCATTCGTATCCTGTCACCGCGGGAATGGGTTGGCCCTGCTGAGGCAGAGGAGGTTTTCGCTCAGGAAGGACCAATGGTGCACGAATTTGCTCATTTGATGGTTGACGAAATCACCCAAGGCAACTATAATCGCTGGTGGACTGAAGGGGTAGCACAGTATGTAGAAAAGAATATTACCGGCTTCGAGTTTGCTGATCCATTTTCCGGCGGACGCACCCCGTACTATTATGAAATGGATTCCTTGGAAAGAAGTTTTGACAGCCTGAACCAGCAGGTTGCTTACTGGCAGTCTTTTAAAATAGTAGAATACTTGGTGGATAAATACGGGCAGGAATGCCTATTCGATATTATGAAATATCTGGGGCAAGGGTTGAACATGAAACAGGCCATAGAGAGGACCCTGGATGTAGATTATAGTTCTTTTGAGAACGATTTATACTACGTACTGGATGGAAATGGGCGAGAGGGGTAAAGTTATTGAAGAATGTACTGTTTATCGAAGGTGGATATCCACTGCATGGACAGGTTCGCATCAGCGGAGCTAAAAATGCAGGATTAGTTTTAATTGCTGCCAGCATCATGGCAGATGGGGAAACCATTCTGGATAATGTTCCCCGTATCCGGGATGTAGAGGTCCTGGTACAGATATTGGAAGACCTGGGCGTAAATATTCGCTGGAATGAAGATGGCAGTCTATCTATTTGCCCTCCAGCTAACCTGAAAACCCGTACATCCTATGAGCTTTCCAAGAAGCTGCGAGCCTCCAATTTACTTCTGGGTGCCTTGCTGGGCAGCCAGGGTGAAGCGCAGGTATCCATGCCAGGTGGATGTGATATAGGCTCCCGACCTATGGATTTGCATATTAAGGGTGTACAGGCTCTGGGCGCCGAGGTAGATTTGGAATATGGTTATATTAATGCTAAAGCTCCTCACCGGTCTGGCGGCCGGGTATATCTTGATTTTCCCAGTGTTGGGGCTACCGAGAACATTATGATGATGGCTGCCAAGACGCCGGGTCAGACGGTAATTGAAAATGCTGCCAAGGAACCGGAAATAGTAGATCTGGCTAACTTTCTCAACTCCATGGGAGGACGTATCCGCGGTGCCGGGACCGATGTTATCAGAATAGAAGGCGTCTCCACCTTAAAAGCGGGTCGATATGCTATAATTCCGGACCGGATTGAAGCAGGGACTTATATGATTGCTGCAGCTATTACCGGTGGAGAAATACTGGTGGAAAATGTTATTCCCACCCACCTGCACCCCATAATTGCTAAACTGCAGGAAACCGGCACTCAGGTAAAGGAAGTCAAGCAAGGCGTTCTGGTGCGTGCTGCCCGGCCTATCGCTCCGGTAGATATCAAAACCCTGCCTTATCCCGGTTTCCCTACCGACATGCAGTCCCAGATGATGGCTTTGCTGTGTTTTGCCCAAGGTTCCAGTATTATTGTGGAAAACGTATTTGAGAACCGCTTTCAGGTAGTGGATGAGTTGAAACGGATGGGAGCCCGCATAAAAGTGGAAGGACACACCGCGGTCGTTGAGGGAGGAACTCGTTTGTTCGGGGCCAAGGTAAGAGCCACCGATCTGAGGGCAGGTGCGGCCCTGGTACTGGCAGCTTTAGCGGCCGAGGGTGAAACGGAAATAGAAGAGGCGGGCCATATTTTCCGGGGTTATGAGAATATTGAGGAAAAGCTGAGAAATCTGGGAGCTAAAATAAGATAATATGAGGCCCTTGGCCTCTTCAGGTTGTTAAAAACCCCTGTTAAAACACAGCTTTAGCAGGGGTTTAGTATTGGTTATGATAAAATAAAACAGGGTGATGAATTTGCTGGAACGTGTGTTACCTGTTAGGGCAGCGGAAATGCCGCCTTTTATCGTTATGGACGTATTGGAAAGAGCCCAGGAAATGGAAGCAAAGGGAAAGAGTATAATCCATATGGAAATCGGCGAACCCGATTTTGACACTCCCTTGCCTATAAAAGAAGCAGCCATCCGGGCCATTACAGCAGGCGATACACACTATACCTCCAGCCCCGGTAAAATTGAGCTGCGGGAGGCGATCGCAGCTCATTATAAAAGAAAATACAATGTAGAGGTGTCACCCGATCGAATTCTGATCACAGCTGGTACCTCTCCCGGAATGCTGCTGGTTTTCTCAGCTCTAATGGAACAGGGAGAGGAGATTATTCTGCCCGATCCGTATTACGCCTGCTATCCCAATTTTATACGTTACCTCGGCGGACAGCCGGTTTTTATACCGGTTTGGGAGGAAGATGGATTCAAATACCGTCCAGAAGCAATTAAGAAATCGATTAGTGCACGCACCAGAGGGGTAATAGTAAATTCGCCGGCCAATCCCACCGGCACGGTTTTTTCAGCCGAGGAATTGGGAGCTATGACCGAAATAGGCCCAACAATTATATCAGATGAAATATATCATGGTCTCATCTATGAGGGGGAAGAACACACTATTCTGGAGTTCACCGACCAGGCGTTTGTTATCAATGGCTTTTCCAAACTGTATGCTATGACCGGCTGGCGCTTAGGCTGGGTTATTGCTCCGCCTGAATATATCCGCCCCATGCAGAGGATGCAGCAGAATTTATTTATATGTGCACCTTCATTTGCACAAACTGCGGCTATCTCCGCCTTTACCCAGTGTGACAGGTATATTGAAGATATGGTGCAGGCTTATGATGAAAGACGGCGTTATGTCCTCAGGAGACTTAACGAAATGGGGATCGCCACCAGGATAGCACCTACCGGAGCATTTTATGCTCTGGCCAATGTAAAAAAGTATACCAACGATTCCTATGCCTTCGCTTTCGAGATACTTGAGAAAGCTGGCGTAGCTGTTACCCCTGGCATTGATTTCGGACCGAATTGTGAAGGGTACCTGCGTTTTTCTTATGCAAATTCATTGGACAATATCAAAGAGGGAATGGATCGAATTGAAAAATTCCTGACTCAATCACTTTAGTGAATTAACTGCAAATCCTAGCATATGCAGAATAACATTTTCAATTATGCGATAAGACAGCATATCAGGAAGAATATAAGTAATAGCGATCTTATTAATGATAACCTTTATAGACAGTTAGAAGAGGCCTTTGGCCTCTTTTTTAGTTCCAATGGAAGATATTGAACAGTATAAGCCCATCAGCTTCGCGCACAATATCTGTACCAAGTATGAGGAGGAATGGTATGAACCGGGAAAGAGCCAAGGGCGTATTGGCGTTTTTTGCCTTATTTTTAATAGGATTGGCGGTTTATAGCATGGTTAATGCAGCTCTGGCTCCCAGCAAACCCATGGTGCAGGAAGATTCGCCGCCAGCAGGAGGGGTAAGTAAAGTAGCTTCTCTGGTTAGTCCCTCTGTGGTAGGGGTTACCAGCCTGCAAAAAGGGGGAGGGGTATTTGACGGGCGCGACAGCGAGTCCACTGGTTCAGGTGTAATACTGGATAAAGAAGGCCATATCATTACCAACAACCATGTGGTTGCCGGTGCAGATCGGCTGATCGTTACCCTGGTAGATGGAGAAGAAAGGGAAGCTAAAATAGTGGGAACTGATTCCCGTACCGACCTAGCAGTAATAAAAATAAAAGGAGATGAGGAACTGTCTCCCGCAGTATTTGGTGATTCTGATAACCTGGCGGTGGGCCAGGAAGTGGTGGCCATCGGTAATCCCTTGGGACTTAGTTTTGCTCGTTCTGTGACCGCCGGCGTAGTAAGCGGACTAAACCGGCTGCTCAGCACCGAGGAAGGTTTTGCCTACCGGCTTATTCAGACCGATGCCGCTATTAATCCGGGCAACAGCGGTGGAGCTCTGGCAGATCTGGAGGGGAAAGTAATTGGCATAAACACCGCCAAGATCGCCGTAGAAGGCTTTGAAGGCATGGGTTTTGCCATACCTTCCAATCAGGTACAAATGGTAGCTAAAGACCTGCTGCGTTATGGAGAGGTACAGAGGCCGATACTGGGAGTGCGTATAGTAGGAGAATTAAGCCCGGATCAGGCCAAATACCATAAACTCCCTATTTATCATGGAGTAGTAGTTGAGCCTCATGAAGGTGGTCCGGCTGATAAAGCTGGCCTAGAACCTTTTGACATTATAACCCGAATCGACAACCAGAAGGTAACTACCAGTCAGGAACTGCAGGAAGCTGTATTGAACAAAAAAATCGGACAGGTAATTAAAGTGCAGCTGATGCATCTTCCTGACGGTAACAGTGCTAAAGCTCAGGTTAAAACCATTAGAGTCAAACTAACCAAATGAGAGTTTTTCCTGATGGAAAGTGAGCTGGGTATCAATGGGTGAGTTTATAATTACAGTTTGTTCAGGTCTAAAACCGGGAAAAACCTTTTAAATTAAATCAGCCCCGCTTTTCATCAGCGGGGCTTGTCCGGCTGTTATAGACCTATCCGGGCATATTCTTCCTCATCAGGTTCGGCATCATCATCGAAGGTAGGTACGGCAATATCGGGAGCGCTTCCATCCCGCAGATCATGGATGCAACCTTCTTTCATATAGAAGCATTCCGTACTGCCAATATTGACGATAATTTCCAGACCTCCATCAGTTGTGAGCTGGTAGAAGTTTTCACCAATCCGCAGGATTTCCTGGATAGGGCCTTTGCCTAACAGTTTAAGGCCATACTTTTTCAGCTTGATTTTGTCCACATGAATGCGCATCATGTCGAACATAGATTTCTTAGTGGCTTCCGCCATTTTGGTCAGGTCGATGGCTTGAGTGTCCCGGAAAATAATACGAACTTCAAAACCAACCAAATTCTTTGGGGATCCTTGACTACTCATGTAAATCAACCTCCTTTTTAACAAAATAGCATATTCATGGCAAAATTGTAAGGTAGCATATTCCAGGATAAAATCAAACCAGGGTTGTTATACCAGCTGGATGATAAGCTGCTGAATAACTTTTAGCTTCTCGCTGCTCATATTCGTTAAATAAAGAATCAGTTGTGCTTCCCACTCCTTCTCCGCATGGGTGCTGCTGAGCCGCTGCATCAATGGTGCATCTTCATCCCAACAGATATCAGGCATAATCTGGCTGGCCAGCATCGATAATTCGAGATCACCCAAGTGCTGAAAAAGAACCTGATAGTCCTGGCTATCCAGGCAATCTGCTTCTAAAATGTCTATAAAATCAGTCAACGTGTGAATATTGTCCAAAATCAGGGCAGACTTCGTCTGACTATCAACTGGTTGGCTGAGTTGATTCACTAAGTTGCGGAAATCAGCATCCTTCATAATTTCATGTTGCTTCAAGGTGGCAGATTCTATCCGGTCGGGAAAATCTGATATGAGTATTTTGTCCAGGCTGTCATTTTTCAGAGCTTGCAGCACCCGGTGAATCAGGCTATTCTCAGCAGATTTGATATAACTAATAAGTTCAGAATTACTTATACCCAACTGAACAATCAATCTATCCACCGTTTGCTTGAGTACCGTGGGAATCAAGGATAAGTCCAGGGAATAAAGCTGGGAGCGTAAAAAGTCGCTATCTGATTTTGAAATGCTCAAATGACAGGCACCTTGACCCAGCATAACGGCAAATACAGCATTAGTGAACACGATCTCGAAAATGTTCAATAAAAACTCAGGATAGTCAATGTGATAAGTACGGCCGTAGTTTTGCAGCAATCTACTGATATCTGACTCCGCAAATCTAGAGCAGAATTGGTTTTCCAGGTTCAGCATCCGGATGTATTCTTGGATATAAAATATACCCCGCTGGTTCAGGCAGTTGCTGGCTAAAGGATAATCAATATCAGCCATGGTGTCATGAGCCCGAAATCTAGGGTCATAATAGGCCAAAAACCCTGGCAGACCTTTATCTATAGTAGAATTATAAGCAATTAAATCGGTTGCAATCCGGGATGCCTTGGTTAGTGCATATAGCTGCCGGGTTTCTTCCAAACAGGATTCAACCAGGATCAGACCATCCTTATATATTTCTGATACCGGTTTGCTCTGCAATTCCCTAAGACTTTCTTCGGGCGAGTTCAAAGCCAGCAAGCGGGCATCGATGCAATAAAGGATAGAGTTTATTAATGACTGTGCTGTAGCAGTAGTGACAGAACTGCTTAGGCCGCCTGTATATCTAAACAGCACCTCTTTAAACACATCCATAACCTGAGCCTGAATGGTTTGTATATCGATTTCACTGATCAATTGGGAAGCAAAAGCGGTATTTAAGAGGGATACTAAATAATTATCAGGATTCAAGGCAGATGGCTTCAGCGGGTGTTTTGAAAATGGCAGGTTATTCATTCGCTCACCTCGTTTTGATCACAGCATAAAGTACTGTAATACTTTTCCTGGCGGACAGCCTGGAGCACATCCTCCAGCTCCCTGCTTACCAAGAGCTCGGTAGAACCTGCACAATAGTTGTCAAAGCGTTCTTTCATAAGCTCGATTAATTCCATATCGCTAATTTCATCCCTAGTTTCATTTTTGAAATAATAGAAAGCTTCGATTAGGTCTATAATTACAGAGGTGTAGTTTTCCTGATTTATGAAGGGAGAGCGGCAGAATACGATAATCAGTTGACTAATAACTCCGGACTCGACTTCTACCCGACCTAAGTTTTTCAAAATAATATGGCGGGCAGCCAAAATCTGTTCGGCGTCCGCTTCATTCAAGGCCAGACCAAACTGACCGGAGACAGCATTGGTGGACATAATTTGGCGTATGATGTGCTGCTTGGCTAAACTATCTAGTGAGAGCCTAAACTGAATGAGGTCAGACAATTGTTCACCTCCATAATGTCTTGACAAAATGCAAATTATGTGCTACACTAATTAATTAAATTTTAATGGCAATTTATTATATCCGGGAATTACAATTTAGTCAAGGAGAACTATAAGCCTTATGTAGGGCTTTTTTGTTTTGGATTACTTGGGGACTTATTGCTGAGGAATACCCTAATAAGACAGCCACCTGATTAGCCTGGGCAGGGGAAAAAAGCTTAAGTATCGAATATTTCAAAAAGTAAAATTTGTGTATAAGGAAACATATGCATTAAACAGCATTCTATGGGGAGGGATTACGGTGGCAACGGAAACATTCAAAAGTTACGCAGCCCGTTTGGGATTTCCGGATTCGGATACCATGCTGGAGATACTGGAACTGCTTTTTCCGGAAGGGGATGCCAGAAGGGTATTTGAGGCTTTGGCAAAACCAGCTACCATTGATGAAATCGTGTCGGTAACCGGTTTGTCCAAGCAACAAGTGGAAGAGGCAACTTTTTACCTGTATCGTACCGGTGCCATTGCCCGTTACCTGGAACCTGGGGATAAGTTTAAGCTTTTTGGGGCGATGATAGAACTAAGGGATGCTACCGTGGTATATCCCCAGGCTCCCCATAAATTGTTTCAGCTGTGGGAGCAATTGATATCGGAAGACCTAAAAAAGGTGGTTCCGGTTTGGAAGCAAGCCAATTTTCCACAGTTGTTGCGTACCGTACCTATTGAAGAAGCGGTGCCCTCCCAAAATCTCATTCTGGATATCGATTCCGCGCGGCAGATAATCAAACAGGCAGAAATAATAACCGCTACCACCTGCCCATGCCGGGCTCAGGCACAGCAGGTGGGCAGGGGAGAAAAGTGCCCCGCCCCCAAAGAAGTCAATCTATGCCTGCAGATAAACAGGTTTGCATACCATTTCGTGCAGCGGGGTATCGGGGAACAGATCAGCCAGGAGGAAGCCCTGCGCCGTCTTGGTATGGCGGAAGACGCCGGACTGGTACACCAGGTACGCAATAATGTTAAAAAAGACATGTTAATGTGCAACTGCTGCGCCTGCTGCTGCACCGGCTTGTATATGACCCACAAGCTTGATTATGCGGTATATGCCAAATCCCGCTTTCAGGTCTATCTGGATGAGGCTGCCTGCAACGGCTGCGGCAAATGTGTTAAGCGCTGCCAGTTTAAGGCTGTTACCCTGGATAGAAGCCGCCCTAAATCCGAACGGATAGCGGAATTTGATCTTGATAAATGCTATGGATGCGGTAATTGTGTAATTACATGCCCGACTCAGGCTCTATCTCTTAAAGAAGTACGGCCGCGGGAATATGTACGCAATACCTGATATAACATAGAAGCAGAAGGTATAACCATGCACGAACTGCCTGTAATGGAAAGCATTCTGAACATAGTAATGAAGCATGCCGAAATGAACCAGGTACAAAAGATAGTTTCCATCAGCCTGATGGTAGGGGAACTGTGTGATCTGGAAGCAGACTGGATGCAGCATTATTTTAACTTTTTAAGTAATAATACCTTGGCGGAAGGTGCAGAACTGCGGGTTACCTACACCCCCATTGTCCTTCGCTGTCCCCAATGCGTATGTTCTTTTCAAATTAAAAAAGAGCAGCTGGGAGCAGCTTCCTGCCCGTCTTGCTCTAATGACGGTAAGTTTGACCTGGTATCCGGTAATGAGTATTTCATAAAAGAGATGGAAGTATATTAGCAAAGGCCAAGTTTGGTAGCGGAAACTTAAGTTTCCGCTACACTGGCAACAGCAATAATACATATAATACAATCAGCAGGCAATATCAGATGAGTAAACATTTTTTCCTGCTCCGGTTCCGGAAGAAGGAGACTGCAGAATGGTACCGAAATCGCCTACTGCCACATCCCCCTCAGGTGAGCAGGTTATGCCGTAGAGGAAATGATCGGTGGCGGTGTTTTGCACTTCCCATATAGTGCCATCATTGGAGTAAGCCACTTTCCCCGGGGTGCCGCTTAAAGCAAAGCGGTCCTGGCAGAATACCACATCCAGCCAGAAAGGCGCATCCTCACCTATTCTGAGTATTGTCCAGGTGAGGCCATCAGGGGAAGTCATTACCAGACCCGCATCGCCGGCAGCTACAAACAAACCCTGGCCATGACTGATACCCAGCAGAGACTCAAAGCCAGCTTCGACTTCCACCTGCTGCCAGTCCTGACCATCGGAAGAAACCAGAATCATGCGGCTGTTGCCCACAGCCACAAAGCGGTCGTTTCCAAAAGCTACCCCATTAAGGGTTGAGGTGGCATCTGATTCCACCACTTGCCAATCCCTACCATCCCCAGAGGTTAAAATGATACCCTTTTCTCCTACGATAGTAAACCGCCCATCTCCAAAAGTGACGGCTTTAAGCCGGTTGCTTATGGGAACTGGCTCCAGACTCCAGTTGACTCCATTGGAGGACCTGAGTATGGTTCCATTATCCCCTACCGCTATATAGGTTTTATTACCGTAAGTTACACCCCATAGGTGGTTGGAGATGCCGCTGTTTCGCACCAGCCAGATAAGACCATCGGGGGAGGTCATAATAGTTCCGTTATTACCTACTGCTACCAGCATATTGGAGCCGAAAACAACATCATGCAGTTCCTCATAAACACCGGAACTCTGCCTGGTCCAGCTGATCCCATCCGATGAAGTGAGTATGATTCCACCCAAGCCGGTGACGGCAAACAAATCAGGGCTGCTGGCAATGCTTAATGATAAAAGCAGATCATCAGTGAGCTGTACATTCCATTCCTGGCCATCGGTGGAGGTCAACACCACCCCAGTATTAAGATCCAAGTCTCGCCCTATCGCAACATATAGCCCTTTGCCAAAAGTTACTTCCTCTAAGAAGGCAGTACTGTTGGAAGCGGCAGTGCTCCAGGTTTCACCATCAGAAGAAGTGAGAATAGTACCCCCGCCGCCTACAGCTACAAACTGACCTTGGGCGTAAATTACACTGTTTAAGGGGAAACCACCGAAAGAACCCTGGTTAGTCCAACTAATACCGTCCGCGGAAGTAAAGATGGAGCCTCCTATTCCTACTGCTACAAAGGTATTATTACCAAAGGCTACCCCTTGCAGCCAGAAAACCGACACCCCGTTGCTGCTCCAGTTTTGACCATCGGTGGAGGTAACAATGGTTCCCAGCTGACCTACAGCTACGTACACACCGTTGCCATACGTAACATCATCCAACCAGGCTGAGGTGACCGATTCCTGAGGGTTCCAGATTACGCCATTGGGGGAGGTAAGAATAGTACCTTCCATACCTACTGCTACATAAAGGCCATTGCCATAGCCTACTCCGGACAGGTAATTAGTAGTGCCGCTGTTTTGTATAGTCCAGTTGCTGCCGTCGGGAGATGTCATAATCGTACCGAATTGGCCTACGGCCACAAATCGTCCTTCTGCATAGGTAACCGCCCGCAGGGCATTTCCCTGGGGAAGAGGGTTGCGCCACAGCCATTGGTTATCAGCCATTTTCAACATCACCGCTTTCTTCACATTTTGATTACCGGTACTTTTTGCTGGCAGCCGAAAAGAGTATAATCGGTTCCATTAACTATGTATGCGAATCGTCATCACTTTGGTGATTTCTCCCGGCCAAAATGTAAGCGAAAAGAATAATTTGACAGGTATGCCGTACACACAATATACTTAATAAGTGAATTAGTAGACTAGTAAATTACTAAACAAAGAACTGAGGTGTGAAGCATGCAGATCCCCACCACCTTAAAGCACAAACCGGTAATAGTGGTAAACAATTATGAACAGGTTGACGGCAGACAGGCCTATAATTCCGATGCCAAAGGACTGTCGGTGGGACTGGCGCAGTGGAATGATCGCGGCAAGTTAGATATTTCCGCCAAAGTATGGAGATATACCGGGGAGAAATGGTCGCGCCAGTCAGAGGAGCTGCCCTTGCATAGAGTACTGGATTTAGCCCTGCTGATCTGTGAAGCCCGGCGGCATTTCATGGAAGCCTACCGATATGAAAAGCTGTATGATCCGGACAACACCACCATCGGCCGCATTGGTTTGCAGGGTGATGCTATGACGGTTGAGATATGTACAGATAACCCATTGATCGATGAGGACATGAAGTTATTCCGGGATTGCCTGGCGCGGGATGATGAATTGATTGGAGAACGATTAAAAACTTTGTCCCGGGTTTTAAAAGAATTAGGGTATTAACCACAGGAGAGTGACCATCATGAAAATTTCCGGTGAACGAAAAAAGGAACTGCAGGAACAATTTAAGCAGATGAAACCGGACATGGGCATACTGGCGGTTATCAATATGGATAGCAAGCGCTGCTGGCTGGAGGCGGCAACTAACTTGAAAGGCAAGCAGAACAGTGTGGCCTTTCAGTTAAAGAACGGCAGCCATATTAACCGCCAACTGCAGAAAGATTGGAATGAACAAGGGGAGCAAGCTTTCCAAATAGTAGTCTTGGAGCAGTTGGAATATGACAAGGATGAATCTAAAACAGATTACCGGGATGACCTGGAATTGCTGAAAATGATATGGATCGACAAGCTGACGGAGCAGGGCGTTCAATTCTATTAGCATCCGTCCATTGAATAACGCTTCTGGACCCACCGGGCAGTACTTGTCTGCGCCTTTTATTCATGCTAATATAATCTTGTCATAAATAAGAAAGACAGAGGAAAGGGCATGCGCAATAGTATTCTGGCTTAAATAAATACTGGCAGGTTGGCAGAGATATATCTGCTGGTCCTGTTATGACCAGAATACTTGTTGCTGCTGAAAATAAAATAACTCCGGAGTTAGAAGGCACCGGGATCGTTGATGAGCTGATAGGCTGCAGGAAACAGGAGTTTCTGGCAGCCTTTTATTTATTGGAGGGAAAATATGCTAATCAGCTGTCGTAATATTAAGAAAAGCTTTGGCGACAAAGTGGTGTTAAATGGGATAGATTTAGATATTTGCCGGGGAGACCGGATCGGCCTGGTGGGCAGAAACGGAGCAGGCAAGTCTACCCTGGCCGATATTCTGACCGGAAGCAGCACCGCTGATGCAGGTACCATCACCTCTTCCCGGCAGAGGATAAAAGTGGGCTACCTGCGCCAGGCCGAAGATGCCAGGATTTTTCGCGATATTATAATCAATGAAATTGGTATGAGCGGGGAATTGCAGCGGCTGACCAGTCATTTAGGTGTAACTGGTTTCAGTGACTTGCAGGAGGAGCAGCTGGTCCAGCTGAGCGGCGGCGAGAAAACCAAACTGGCCTTGGCGGCGGTTTGGGCCGCTCAGCCGGACCTGGCTATTTTGGATGAACCCACCAACCATATGGACTATCAGGGAGTGGAATATTTAATTCAAGAACTGCAGCGGTTTCCCGGAGCTGTGGTGATTATTTCCCATGACCGCTTCTTTCTGGATAAAACTGTTTCCCGGATAGCGGAGATAGAAAACGGAACCATCACCATTTATCCCGGCAACTACTCTGATTTCCGGGTAACAAAACAACAACTGCGGGAAAGCCAATGGCACTTGTACCAATCCCAGCAAAAAGAGCAGCGTAAGATCGATCAGGCCATTGAACAGCTAAAAACCTGGTCGGAAAAAGCTCACCGGGAGTCAAGGCGTAAGGGCCAAGGCATAAAAGGCGGGAAGGAATTCTTTCGCAAAAAAGCCAAGAAACGCGACCAGGCTGTTAAGTCCCAGCTGAAACGACTGGAAAGAATGCGCCAGGAACAAGTGGAACGGCCCACTGCCGATCCCCGGGTACAGTTCCAGGTAAACTTTGCTGCCAAAGGCAGCCGGCGGGTTTTGGAAGCGGACAGTATAAGCAAAGCCTATGGGGAAAAAATTCTTTTTACTGATAGCTCCTTTTATATAAACCGGGGTGAGAAGGCAGGAATTTTCGGTGCCAATGGGTGCGGCAAAACTACTCTGGTTCGCATTATTTTGGGTCAGGAAGAACTGGATGAAGGGCAGCTGTTTGTAAGTTGTTCTGCTAAAATTGCCTATATCAGCCAGGAACTGCCCCAGAGAGAACCAGAAAGCCTCCGGGATATCATTAGAGATTGGCCCACCGATCAGCAAAAGCAGATCATGCAGCTTTTGATAGCTTTGGGTTTAAGCTATGATCGCTTCCAGGTAGCCTTGGGCCAGCTGAGCCGGGGAGAGAGAATGAAGATAGCCATGGGACTGGCCATCTGGGGTGAGAATGACCTGTTAATACTGGATGAACCTACCAACCACCTGGATGTGTACAGCCGGGAAGCTCTGGAGGAAAGCTTGCTCCAGTACCCGGGAACCATTCTGCTCATTTCCCATGATCGCTACCTACTGGACCGGGTTTGTGATCATATGCTGGTTTTTGAGCAGCAGCAGGTAAAAAGGGTGGAAGGGCAGCTTACTGACTATTTAAACAGGAAGCGTGAGGATAAAAAAGCAGATCCGGTGGCAACCAGCGCCGAGGAGAGACTAATTCTGGAGACTCGCATCTCCCGGGTACTCAGTGAACTGAGCCTGCTCAAGCCCGATCGACCTGAATATGCAGCTCTTGATCAGGAATACCAGGAACTGCTCCGGCAGCGGTCCAGGCTTATACGGGAAGATCATTCCTAAATGCTGGTGCCGATTGGGTGCCAGTAGTAGAATAGGGACAAGAAGCCAAGTACTGACCTATTGGGGGTAACACATGAAGGCCATCATTGTCATCCTAGCGTTGGTAACAGCTGTTGTAATTATCCTGTGGTGTTTGCCTGCCTTCGGAGCCAATCCCTATTTACGCAAAAGCGGGGCCTTTAACTTCTCGCCCAATTACCGGAGGGGAAAGTTCGTCAACGTTAAACCGGCACGTATGCAAGGCGGCGGGAATATAGCCTGGGCCATATTGACCGGCCGGGTTAAGAAACACCCTCAATCCCGGCCTCCTCATCCCCTCAAAGTGGACCGGCTGGATCGGACTTACCTGCAAACCGACCAACGCAGTCAGGCCATCTGGTTAGGCCATTCCACTCTATTGCTGCGTATGGCTGGCCAACTCTTGCTGTTGGACCCCATGCTGGGACAGATCCCATCACCGCTGCCGCCGCTGGGGGGGCGAAGATACAGCCGAGGAGTGCCAGTCAATACCGCTGATCTTCCCTTTATAGATGCAGTACTGGTATCCCATGACCATTACGATCATTTAGACTATGGGACCATACGGAAGTTTAGAAACCGGGTGGGGCAGTTCTTTGTCCCTCTGGGAGTGGGCAGCCATTTGGAGAGGTGGGGAATTCCCCCCGCCAAGATCAACGAGTGCGATTGGTGGGAGGAGGTTGAATATGGGTCGCTTCGATTTACCTGCACACCTGCCCGCCACTTTTCCGGGAGAACCCTTAACAGCCGCAATTCCACCCTGTGGTGTTCCTGGGTAATAATTGGCCCGGACGCCAGGGTATTCTTCAGCGGGGATGGCGGTTATGGATCACATTTTAAGCAGATAGGAGATAAGTACGGCCCTTTTGATTTGACTTTGATGGAGTGCGGACAATACGATAAACTCTGGTCGGCCATTCATATGACGCCTGAGCAAACCGTAGAAGCTCATATTGATGTGAGAGGAAAGGTGCTTTTGCCCATTCACTGGGCTGCCTTTACCCTGGCTTTGCACAGCTGGACCGACCCTATCGAACGGGTGACCCAAGCGGCAGCCGTCAAAAACCAGCAGGTGACCACCCCACACATAGGACAGCCAGTTATCATTGGTGATCCCGATTACCCATGCTCAGTCTGGTGGAGAGAGTATATGCAGAAGGAAGAAAAGGGTTGATGTGAAAACGCCTCTTACCTGAATCGCAGGCAAACCTGCTGGCTATCATATATTGCAGTTCCTGCAAGGGGTGTGACAATTTCTATGCCTATACGGTTTGCACAAACTCAAATTATAATAATAGTTAATAGTTAACGAATATCATTATTCAAAAATTCCCGGTAAGGAGTTGCTTCATGACCAAATTTTCCATTGATCAGTTTGCCGAGTGGCTGGATGAGGCGGTGGAGAGGATTCCGCCTCGCTATTGCCGTGAGCTGACTGGCGGATTCAACTTGCAGGAGGAGGCCCGGCGGGAGGGAGATTTCTGGATTTTAGGAGAATATATTGAAGATGATCAGCTGGGCTGCTTCATCATGTTTTATTATGGTTCTTTTGCGGAATTATTGAAAGATGAACCGGAGGAAGTATGGAGAGAAGAAATCATAGATACGGTCCTACATGAACTGCAGCACCATCTGGAGTCTATGGCCGGGAGAGATGACCTGGCCCGCCGTGAATTGGAGGAATTGGCAGAGGCTTTGAGAGATAGCTGACAGAAGAGGTGGAACCCATGGTATTTCCCAGCAAAATAAATGAGAGCGATTTGGAAAGCATTGCCGCAGTATTGGCTGGCATTGGGGGAGCCATTGTTATAGATGAAAATGGTATCATTAGGGAGATATCCCCTTATTACCAACGTGTCACCGGTTTAAAAAGGGACCAGGTTATAGGAGAAAAGATAGAGTCTGTTTGGCCCGATACCCCTCTGATAAAGGTTTTGACTACCGGCGAACCGATTGCCAGTAAAGTCTGTCAGCTGCCTAATGGTCAACTCCACATGATTACTGCCTTGCCGGTGGCATCTGAAGGGAAAGTTATCGGGGCAGTGGGCTTCTGCCTGGTACACAGTAAAGCTGATGCCCGGAAGCTGATGCGACAGCTGCAGGAATTCCTGAATAACCTGCCCGGGAATCGGTCCCTGGATAGCGCCAAATATGATTTATCAGCCATCATAGGTGTTAGTGAAGGAATAGTGGAGGCCATTGAACGAGTTAAAATTATAGCTCCTTCTAATGTTCCGGTGTTGATTCAAGGGGATACTGGAACCGGCAAGGAACTGATTGCTCATGCTCTGCACCAGGAAAGCCCGCGCCGCCATGGCCCTTTTATAAGGGTTAACTGTGCCGCTATTCCAGAAAACCTTATTGAATCGGAGCTGTTTGGCTATAATGAAGGTGCTTTTACCGGAGCCCGTAAAGGAGGCAAACCAGGGAAATTCGAACTAGCCAACCAGGGCAGCATATTTTTGGATGAAATCGGTGAACTGTCACGTACCGCTCAAGCCAAGCTATTACGGGCTCTGCAGGAAAATGAAATCGAACGGGTCGGTTCAACTCATTTAATACCAATCGATGCCCGGGTTATTTCAGCTACCAACCAACCCCTGACCAAGTTAGTGGAGGAAGGGAGCTTCCGCAAGGACCTAATGTTCCGGTTAGCGGCCTTCACCATTTACATACCGCCCTTGCGGGAAAGACCTGAGGATATTCCGGTTCTATGCCACCATTTTGTTGACCAGTACAACCGGGAAAACGGCACCGAGATTACCGGTTTTACCAAGGATGCTATGGATTTCTTAATGGCCTATCATTGGCCCGGCAATGTCCGGGAGCTGATTATTGCCGTGGAGCGCGCCTGCCTGGATGCCCAGCAAGGAGATATCACTATGACAAATATTCTGCGTTATCTGGGGGTAGGCAAGGGACAATTCCTTAAGAACTATAGTTATCCCGGGTTCGACCTTAAGACAGCGCGCTTGGAGGCTGAGAAGTTAACTATTCGCCATGCGTTGCAGGCCAGCGAAGGAAACCGTCAACAGGCCGCCAAGCTGCTGGGAATCAGCCGATCTTCCTTATACAATAAGCTGGTGGAACTGGGCATCGAATAGAGAGCCTCTTCCATAAACATGGACATGTATATATTTATGGACATACTATAAATAGAGCTATTATCCCATTGAAGCGGTTATAGCTCTTTTCGTGTCCAAAAAATTGGACAGATAATCTTGAAGCCAGTGTTATCCTAGCGGATACAGAATAATAGACTACCGTCCCGGGCCCACGAAAAAGCCCGGGATTTCACATTTTTGCTCTCTATATAGGTTGGCTGCAAATAAGTGGCAGCCAACCCAGCTTTGGCATTAATATTGCAAACCAGCAGGATGGTATTACTAGAAGGATTTTTCAGAGGAGGCGGATTAGATGGCACAGCAGTTTTTCAGCCGGCGCAATATCGACTTCCTGCTGCAGGAGGTTTTAAAAGTGGAAGAGTTGACCCAGTATGATCTGTACCGGGATCACAGCCCGGAGATCTTTGCCTTGAGTCTGGATACCATAAGCAAACTGGCGGGGGAGGTAATGTATCCGCTGTTTCAAGAAATGGATAAAAATCCGCCCCGGTTTGTGGATGGAGTGGCCCATGTTCACCCAAAAGTACGATCCTTTATGAAAACCTGTGGGGAAGGAGGATGGGTAAATCCTACCATGACCTATGAGCAAGGAGGCCAGCAATTGCCCAGTGTGGTTAACTCAGCTCTGATGTTCATCATGGGGGCAGCCAATTTTTCATTGTCGGCCTATTTGCAGCTGACTACCGGGGCAGCCAACCTGTTAGCGGCATTTGGGTCGCCCCGGCTGCAGGAAACCTACCTGCAGCCCATGTTAACCGGATGCTGGCAGGGCACCATGGCCCTTACCGAGCCCAATGCGGGAAGTTCTTTAGCCGATATCAGGACTACCGCTGAAGATACTGGATTAGGATACTATAAAATCAAGGGGCAGAAGATATTTATTACCGCAGGTTGTACCAATGCTACCGATAATACCGTACATATGATGTTGGCCCGGATTAAGGGTGCCCCGGCAGGAGTAAAAGGAATTTCCCTGTTTGTGGTACCCCGATTACGGGTTGATGATACGGGACTGGTTTCCAATGATGTGATTTGTACCGGCATTGAACATAAACTGGGTTACCGGGGTTGTCCAGCCTGCCAGCTGTCCCTGGGAGACAATGACGACTGCCGGGGATATCTAGTGGGTGAACCTAATAAGGGTTTGACCTATATGTTTCAGATGATGAATGAAGAACGAGTAAATGTAGGCATAGGTGCAGCCGGAAAAGCAACCGCTGCCTATTATGCATCTCTAGAATATTGCCGGCAGCGACTGCAAGGGCGGGGACTTTCCCAAAAGAATCCGGAATCCCCTCAAATTCCTATTATTGAACATCCTGATATCAAGAGGATGCTGCTTTTTCAGCGGGCGGTAGCTGAAGGCGCTCTGGCCCTCTGCCTGCAGGTCAGCAAGTATATTGACCTGGCTCGTATTGGGCAAGATCGGGAACGACATGAACTGTTGGTAGATTTCCTGGTGCCGATAGTCAAGACTTACCCCTCGGAAATGGGGATACTGTCTACCAGCGCTGCTATCCAGTGCTTGGGAGGTTATGGCTATTGCAGCGACTTCCCGGTAGAGCAGTATTACCGTGATATCCGCATTGATCCGATTCATGAAGGTACTACCGGTATCCAGGGACAGGACCTGCTGGGGCGCAAAGTTACTATGAAAAGGGGGAAGGCTTACCAATATTTTTGCGAGGAAGTGCTAAGAACCATTGAGGAGGCGCGGGGTGACGCTCTTTTGCAGCCTTATGCTGAAGCTCTGGAAAAATCTCTGCAGGTCATGAATAAGGTAACCACGCATTTATTACAGTACGCCGGTCAGGGGGACCTGGAGCTGTTCCTCGGAGATGCCACCCTTTATTTGGAACTGGCCAGTATTCTTGCTGTCGGATGGCAGTGGTTGGTTCAGGGACTGGCGGTTCGGCAGGCTCAGGACACCAATGGGCATGGCCAGGACCAATATTTTTACCAGGGGAAATTACATACCTTAAGTTATTATTTTGAGTATGAACTGCCCCGTATAGACAGCTTGAGCCGCATATTAACCCGGGGTACGGGTATGATTTCCCAGGTTCCGGTTACCGCTTTTGTATAATAGAACTATAAAAGAGAAGTATAATAAATTTAACTTTGCAAAGCCCACAGGAAGTGGCACAGTTGTAAAGACAATAGTTTAAGGAGAGTGAGGATATATGGAACAATACCGCAGTATTATCTGGGAAATAGTTGAAGACGGCATTGGTTTGCTTACCCTTAATCGTCCGGCTGCCTATAACTCCATAAACGGGGAAATGCTGGATGAATTAGAGGAATTTTGGCGTAACCGCCTCTATGACATGGATACCAGGGTAATAATGTTGCGGGGGGCCGGAGAAAAGGGTTTTTGTGCCGGTCTGGATATGAAGTACACTTTGGAAAACAGTGCCTTAGCAAATGCGGCCGATTTTTATAAGTTTCAAGCCAGGCTGGGCCGGTTGAATCTGGCTATGCGCCGGGCACCGCAGCCAATTATTGCCCTGGTGCATGGAGCAGCTGCCGGTCTGGGTTTCAGCTTTGTACTGGCTTCTGATATTCGCATCATTTCTACCGATGCTCGTTTTTGTGCGGCTTACATTAATATTGGCCTGGGCGGAGCAGATATGGCCTGCAGCTACCTGTTGCCGCGCTTAATTGGAGCAGGAAGGGCTTACGAGATAATGTATTTGGGTGAGTTCATCTCGGCTCAGGAGGCAGTTGATCTGGGCATGATTTCGCGTATGGTGGATAGATCGGCTTTATATGATACCGGACTGGAAATGGCTCGTAAAATCGCCAAACGCAATCCCATGGTTTTAAGACTGACCAAGGAAGCCATTAATATGAATATTGATGCCGGGGGCATGGAACAGGCTTTGAACATGGAGGACCGTAACCAGGTTTTGCTGACTATGGCTTCAGGAATAAGGTCCACCGTTTGACCTGTTAAGAGGGTCAGGTCCTGAAACAACCACTGGGCAGCTGCTCCAGGACCTGACTATTAAAATTTATTCTTCGACGGCAGCAATCAGCCGGCGGCGGGTAATTCTGACGGTAGAAGAAAATTTAGCGGTAGAAAAGATTATGATAGCAGTTTTCCCTAGAATGTGGCCCGATGAGGACATAAAATCTGGCGCTACGGCTACAGTAATTTTGGAATTAGCCGGCAGACCGTTAATGGGTGTTACAAAGACCTTTTTCCCATTGTGGGTAACGCGAATGGGAATGCGGAAAGTACCGGCCCACATTCTTATTCTATGGCGGTTATGCGCCCACGCACCATTATTTACCACGTTTTCATCAAATGTCAAAGTCACGGTAAAGCGGCCGGAGCGGACGTCCACAGCACCATTGGCCGGATCAGAAGCCACCAAGCTGAACAATCTTACTTCTTCATCGGGTGGGGTTTCGTCGTGGAAGTGATGCCGTCTGCGGCCATGCCAAAAAGGGGTACTGTCCCAGGAAGGACAATCATCCCAGTGTGGTACTCTATTATGCCAGCGGGACATTTATAAAACCTCCTTTAATTGGTTACTAAATGAGTTGCTTTATTGTATGTTCATAGCCGCTTCGGGGACACCCCGATTAGATATGTAGTTTTTCCCAGGTAAACTGCTTGTTCAATAGCAACCAAACAGTAACATGTAGCTACTTTGTAACATATCCGAACAGTCTGTTTTAGTAACACTTGGAATAGTTTGCAAGGACCGGGTGGCTCCAAATGTATGGTGGCATGTTTTTTGCGTTTTAAGGCCAAGCAGCATATAGTATAATCGTGTCAGTACCATCAGAGGAAGGGAATGGGTAATTGTGCAGCTAGTTTATACTGGTAAAACCAAAGACGTATATCAACTGGAAGACGGCAATTTACTTCTAAAGTTTAAAGACGACGCCACCGGTGAAAATGGAGTATTTGATCCAGGTTCTAACTCGGTAGGATTAACCATAGAAGGAGCCGGGCGGGCAGGTTTGCGGCTAACCCAATATTTTTTTGAGGTTTTACATCAAAAGGGTATCCCTACTCATTACATAGATGCTGATATTGAGCAGGCCACCATGACCGTTAGACCGGCGACTCTTTTTGGCAAAGGGCTGGAAATCATTTGCCGCTTACGGGCAGTAGGTAGTTTTCTGCGCCGCTATGGAGATTATGTGCAGGAGGGGCAGCCCTTGGATTACTTCGTGGAAGTAACCCTGAAAGATGACGCTCGCCAGGACCCGCCTATAACTGAGGATGCTCTGGACATGCTGGGTATTCTTACCCATCAGGAGTACGCAGTCTTAAAAGATTTAACCCGGAAGATTACCGCTATTGTTAAAGATGAGCTGGCGAAAAAAGGGATCGAACTCTATGACATTAAGTTTGAATTCGGCCGGGTAGGTCCGGATAAACAGATCGTTTTAATAGATGAAATATCCGGGGGCAATATGCGGGCATACAAAGACGGCCGGCATCTGCAGCCCCTGGAATTGGAGAAATTGATGCTGGAATAAAGCGGTCGGCTAATACTCCTGCATTCCGGCTAACATACTTGCCAAGACGTGTTTAGTGTAGATCGGCATTGGGATTGCCACGACCCCTTCGGGGTCTCGCAATGACACGTCTGGAATCTGTTTTCACAGCAATTGTCACCCGCGGTGCAGGCCACAATAAATGAAAAGGCACCATTTGTGTCATTGCGAGCGCAGCGAAGCAATCTCAACGTGGACAGCAGGCCTGTTGGATGAGATCGCCACGTCGCTTCGCTCCTCGCGATGACACAATAGAAGTCTTTTCATCATCGCGAAGTCTGTTTTCACAGCAATGACACATATGATGGGCTTTCGGTTGTGTCATCGGCCGTTCCGGCACTACACCCTTCGGGTACTCCCGATGTGTTCAAACCCTATGGGTTACGACCACAATTAAGGTTGCTGATGTTCGCTATCGCTCACGACTAATGTTGCGAGAAGCGTAGCCACGTGGCGATCTCTTTACGTGCCTTTTTCGATAGTCTATAATCCCCTCAACGCCAAGGAATGGGGGTTTGTTTTTTATTTTATTTCAACAGGCGTTGATGTTCTCTCATGATACAGCAGTCTTCGATCAGGGTCATGTTGTGCTCCTGGGCTAATTTTTGACTGGCTTCATTACAGCGGACCCCCATCTGGGTCCAAACCGCAGGTATGTTTTTCTCCTGAGCAGCTTTGACAATGTTGTATACTTCTTCGCTGCGCCGGAACACATCCACCACATCCACATCGCAGGGGATGGATTGAAGATCGGGGTAGCATTTTTCGCCCAAGACTTCCGTGAGGGAGGGGTTGACCGGAATAACTTTATATCCCTGCTGCTGCAGGTACCTGCCGATACGGTTGCTGGGACGATCAGGATTATCCGACAGACCTACTACCGCGATCACCTGAGCATTCTCTAATAGGGCCTTTTTTTGTTCATCATTATTCGTCATTAAATAACTCCTTCCTTGGTTAGATTTTGCAGCCGTATGTATAATATGTCTGAATTAATAACTACTTATTTAGCTCCATATAACCCGGGCTGGCTGGCGTTGGGGAATTCGCTGGTATTGATATACTGGATAGCCTAGCATAAGAGCTCCATAGGGCAGGTGTCCCGCAGGCAGCTCAAGGGCTTCTTGCAGGGGAGGGTAGTAAGTGGCAGCGGTAGTCAGGAAACCGGCCCAGCAAGTACCCAACCCCTGGGAATAAGCGGCTAGCTCCAGGTAGGTTAAACTAATTACGCAGTCAGTGGCCACACCGAACACATCAGCGGGGGCATGAGCAATTATCACCGAAGGAGCCCGGCGAAGAATCCGGTCTACACCTTGATCCCAGGCTTCCACCACCCGAGCATAACGGCGGTTCATAGCTTCGTCCTGGCTATGCTGCAGCATCATGCACATCCAATCTGCCACCATACCAGCCAAATGCTGCACTTTGTCCTGGCCTTCTATAACCAGCCAGTGAACCTGTTGTTTGTTGCTGCCGCTGGGGGCATAACGAGCGATATCAATTAATTCCTCAATTTGCTGGCGGCTTACCACCTTTTTCTTGAAAGTACGGGTTGAACGTCTCGAGGTCAAGAAATGACGCACCTGGCTCGGGCTGGGCAGCAGTTGGTGATTTACAGCTTCTAGCTTTTCTGGGCCAAGGCCTTTTAGCTTCAGGGCTCCATGGGGACACACGGCTATGCAATGACCGCAGTCAATGCAGAATTCCCCGGCTTGCTCTATCGTAGTGGGATAGCTGTCTTTTTGCGGGAAAATTATGAGTTTGCCCGGGCATTCCTGGGCACAGATGCGATCCCGCTGGCATTTGCTGGTATCAACTTCTATCAAGCTCATAAAAACATCTCCTACGTTGTCTTCTAGCAGTGCTGCATCGCCTGCTACTAAGCTGATTAAAAAACAGTTCTTTCCCTTATACCACTATTATAATGCAAAGCAGCTAATTATACCTTCACAAGCTAACGGGATGGTCAATTAAGGGCATATTTTGTCCGGTTTTGCCATAAATAATGAGAATTTAAGCTGCCCGGTGATGGTTAGATTTCGAGAACTTCTATTCTGGTGAGTGACAATCTTATTTAATTGGCATAATAAGCACGACCAACAGGAAGGAGTCCGGTCAGCAAAAACGAAATGGTGTTATGATCCATTATTGTGGTGAAAATAGCTTTCTCTGTGTCATTGCTGTGAAAACTGTCCTCGCGTTAGTGCAAAAGACAGCTATACTGTCATCGCGAGCGCGTAGCGCGTGGCGATCTCTATGTCCATCTGCTCTAACCACGGCTTGGCAGGAGTGTTAGCTGGAAGGCAGGGGTATTAGCCGGCTCGCTCCGGGACTCCTCACCTGTAACCCATCGGCTTACTTCGATGCGAAGCGGACCGCTTAAGAATTCGGCATCCATGCACTCGGTCTTTACTGCTCGAGACATCCTGTTTCCAGCGCCCCTTCGCAGCCCTCAATTTCGCCGTGTGTTGCAATGACTCGTCGTAAGTCACTCGCCGGCTAATATTCCTGCTGATGCCATGCAGCGACGTTTTCACTCATCGTAGCCTGTTCGGCAGGTAATAATTACTGGGAGGATAGATATGGATAAAGTAGTAGTCAGGCAGCTATTCAGGGATATCGATCGTTATTTAAATCAGCCGGTTGAGGTTAACGGCTGGATACGCAACAACCGTGACCAGAAATCCTTTGGCTTTATCGCCCTCAATGATGGCACTCATTTTAATACGGCACAGGTGGTCTATGAAAAAGAGACCCTTAGCAATTTTGCCGAAGTAGCCCGCTATCGAGTCGGAGCGGCGATAACGGTACGGGGTGTAGTAGTTGCTACCCCCGAGGCCAAACAGCCCTGGGAGATCAAGGCCCAGGAGATCATTCTGGAAGGAGATGCCCCGGAAGATTACCCCATCCAGCCCAAACGGCACACTCGTGAGTTCCTGCGGGAAGTAGCCCATTTGCGCCCCCGGACCAATTTGTTTTCCGCCGTTTTCCGGATACGTTCACTGGCAGCCTATGCTATCCACCAGTTTTTTCAGCAGCGGGGTTTTGTGTATGTGCATACCCCCATTGTCACCGCTAGTGATGCAGAAGGTGCCGGAGAAATGTTCCGGGTTACGGTCCTGGATCCCCTGCACCCGCCCCTGGATGAGAATGGCCAGGTTGATTTCAGTCAGGATTTCTTTGGACGCAAAACCAATTTGACGGTAAGCGGCCAGCTGGAAGCCGAGGCTTTTGCGCTGGCATTTCGGGACGTCTACACTTTTGGACCAACTTTTCGGGCGGAAAATTCCAATACGGCCCGCCATGCTGCTGAGTTTTGGATGATTGAACCGGAAATGGCCTTTGCGGATCTGCAGGATGATATGCGCCTGGCTGAAGCCATGGTCAAGCATATTATCAACTATGTTCTGGAACAGGCCCCGGAGGAGACGAATTTCTGCAACCAGTTTGTGGATAAAGGCCTCCTGGAGAGACTACAGTCCATTGTCAGCCAGGAATTCGCTCAGGTTACTTATACGGAAGCCATCAAGCTGCTGCAAGCCTCCGGGGAAAAATTCGAGTATTCGCCCCAGTGGGGCAATGATCTGCAAACTGAGCATGAACGTTATTTAACTGAAAAAATTTTTAAGAAGCCGGTTTTTGTTACTGATTACCCCCGGGATATCAAGGCTTTTTATATGCGGCAGAATGATGACGGGCAGACTGTGGCAGCCATGGATTTACTAGTCCCGGGAGTAGGTGAATTGATCGGCGGCAGCCAGCGGGAAGAGAGACTGGAGCGGTTGGAAGCCCGTATCAAGGAGCTGAATATGTCCCAGGAAGAACTGTGGTGGTATCTGGAACTGCGTAAATACGGCGGAGTCAGGCATGCTGGCTTCGGCCTGGGTTTTGAAAGAATGATTATGTATTTAACCGGGGTCAGCAATATCCGGGACGTCATTCCCTTTCCCCGCACGGTTAATTCCTGTGAGTTCTAACCAGAGTTTTTGTTGGTCCCCTTCGGTCTCACTTAGGTCCTAATGCGCCCTTCTCAATCATCAGGGAGGGCGCATTGGCTTGTTTTGTAGTTTTTTGATGAATTAAGCAACCGGCAGGTCTATAATGTAGAGCATGAGCTATAAATAGAGGTGCTTTTATGATCAGCTCGGGGAGAGGAAACTACCGTTATTGCTTGATAGCAATTCTGGCTGTCACCTACATGTTTATCTATCTGCAGCGAACCAATGTAAGCATGCTGCTGGTGGATACTCGCTTCCTGGAGGAAGTGAACTTGCTGGGGCAGACTGCCCGGCAAGGCCTTTTGATGACCGTATTTCTATTGGCTTATTCACTGTCCAATATTTTAATGATTCCCGTAATTAGCCGCCTGGGTCCGAGACGGTCCCTAATACTGGGTATTGTTATGGGATCATTGATACTGATGTTCGGAGGGTGGGCAGCCTCCTTCGCGGCTATTATTGCCGTTCGCATACTTCTGGGTATTGCCCACGGTATTCAATATCCTAATTTCAGTGTGCTGGTAAAGAACTGGTTTCCGCCCTGGGAACGGGGTACCGCCAATGCCATATATAGTATGGGCGGGACTTTTGCCCCGGCTCTGGCTGTACCCCTGTTTGGCTGGCTAATTTCATCCTGGGGATGGGAGTACAGCTTCTTTGTCCCCGCCGCTTTGGGACTGGTTTGTGTTATTCCTTTACTGTTAGGCTGGATTACCAGCCGGCCGGACGATAATCCTTCCATATCTGCCGGGGAAGTGGCTTATATAAAAAGCCATCAGCCCGTCTTACCAGCTGCTGAAGATAACAACCAGAAAGGAAAAGGAACCAGCCAGATATGGCATAATCCCGCTTTTTGGTTGTTGTGCATAGCCTATGCGGCATTTATGTGCAGCTGGTGGGGATTGCTCACCTGGATACCTCAATACCTGGTACAAGCCCGTAATTTTGATATGTCCGGTATGACCAGTTATGTAACCATTACCTACCTGGTTGCCATGGGGAGCTGCTTCATAGGTGGCAGACTGGTGGACCGGGTACAGCACAAGAGCATAGTGGGATTTGTGGCTTTATCAAGTGTAGCCCTGGCCACCTTTGGCATTTCAGCCCTACCTTCCTCGAGAGGAGCTGTAATTTGTATCATTCTGGCGGTAGGTATAAATGAATTTGTTTTCCCGGCAGCCTGGGCTATTTTGCAAGCCATCACCCCGGACAGGCTGATGGCAGCCAGTTCAGGAATGATCAGCGGTACGGCTAACTTGTTCTCGTCAATGACCCCCTTCATAATAGGTTTTTTAATTCAGATCACCGGCAGTTATGCCAGCGGGCTTATGTTCTTAGTGGTAATGTCTGTTCTAGGAGCATTAAGCTGCCTGACATTACTGCGACAGGGACATTAAAGATATAAAGGTATATATTTATGTTGTTGGTTTGGGGTTAATTATTAAGACAGCTTTAGTTTAATGGTTATGTGTGGAACCATTTGCCTCCCGCTCCAATATTATGTAGAAAAAAGGGAAAGGGGATGGCAAAGGTGCCCAATATTTTCTTTGAACCCCTGGGTGACACCTATGTTGCGCAATTTTACGGGAACCTAAACTTTGGTGATTCACCTTACCTGTATGCGGGTCGTTTTCAGGGGCCGGGGGATATTTATCGTACCTTGCTGCTTTTCGATTTGTCCAGTCCCCGCTTAAGTTCTGACTTGATACCGCCTGGAGTCACGATAAATGAAGCTTTTTTGCGGCTGACCCTATATCGTAATCTTATTCCGGAGGGACTCAGCAATTTGTTGAATGCGTATCAGCTGTTATCCCCCTGGACGGAAAACACGGTTACCTGGAACACCCAGCCCAATTTCAATGCTCTGACGCCAGTATACAGCGCCCCCGTCTCCAGCGGCTTGGGCACGATTGAGTTTAATCTAACCAACCTGGTCAGAGGATGGTTTGACGGCGGGGCTGTAAATGTGGGGGTACTGATTACCGGCGATGAGTTCACTAACAACCTGGTAGGGTTTTATTCCAAGCAGTTCCCCGATACCACCTTGTGGCCGCGTCTCTATATCAACTGGACCTGATCATATTAAGCTATCTCATAGTGCAGATGATGCCTGTCCTGGTTACAGAACAGGCATTTTTCTTTGAAGTCAATGAAAAATACTGAGTTAATCTCATTAGGCAGCAGGGTTATTAAAATATGATACCAAGGATCAGCATCTAAACAGTATGGAACGAGGAGGAACTTTTTGTTAATTTCATCCTTTTCTAAGAAGATGCAGTCCCTTGAGTGCTTTTATAAGAGACTGCATCTTAAAAACATTAAACAATACGTAGAACAGATTATTTACTTCGGTCCCACTTGCCTTCAGCTCTCAATTTCTCCACGACTTTTTTACCCGCCTCGATTAATGCGGGTACATCTACTTTGCCTACCCGGGTAAGGGGGAAAGGCTCACTGACCGGCCATATTTCAACATGAATGGGTCTTTTGTAGGCGGCCATGTTTTTGCAGTACTCCATAATCTCTTCCGGTTTCAGGTCTTCGCCGGGCTTGGGTTGGACGAAGGCAAAAACACCATCAACAAATATATCATGGGGTAGTCCTAAAACTTGTGCCTGAGCAACTTTCGGATGACGGGAAATATAATCAGTCACTTCATCAGGAAATACCAGATAGCCCTTGGGTTTTATAACAAATTTTCTGCGCCCTGCAAATTTTAGACCTAAGTAGCTGCCGAAGTCATGAAAATATCCCATATCACCGGTATATAAGATCCCTTCTTTGGAAATGGTAGCAGCGGTAGCTTCTGGGTCATTATAATAGCCAAGAAACACTATGGGTCCATGCACGCATATTTCCCCAACTTCTCCGATAGGGAGTTCTTCACCGGCCGTTCCATCTTCATTCATAGGCTTGCGAATGGTAACCGGTGCATACTCTGGAAAGATTTGGCCTACCTGGCCGGCCATTTCTTCCAGTGAAATACCGCGTGGAGTAGCAGTAAAATAGCCAGCGCATTCGGTCATCCCTAATGAGGTCCCAAATGTCGGAGCCATGGTTGCCATCTTTTCCAGGAAAGGAACATCTACGGCACTGCCACCATAAAGAATGTAGCGCAGACTGCTTAAGTCATAACTGTCATAATTGGGGTCTGACCAGAGCATGCGGAACATAGTAGGAACACCTCCCCACCAGGTGGGACGGTATTTTTCTATGTTTTTCAAGACAGCCTGCGGGTTGTACATGCTCAAGGAGATTACAGTGCCGCCAGTAAACCACACAGTCATAGGGCCCTGGCAGGTTCCGGCGACGTGACTGGTTGGCATTGAATTTAAATAACGATTGTCAGTTCCGTATAGACCAACTTCGCGTGAAAATACTGCATTGTTGGTGAGAGTGTTTTCATGGCAAATAAGCGCTGGTTTAGGTATGCCGGTGGAACCGGTGGTAAATATGATAATGTGTGGGTCGCGGGTATTCAATGCATAATATTCCTGGCGCAGAGATTCAATCAATTTATTATCCTGTTTTAACTCCTCCAATGCTGCTGGTGCGAAATGCTCTTCAAAATCCAGACAACCCTCAAGCAGATCTTGCTTGCCACCCCCGGGGGTCAGTTGCACAATATATTTTAGAGTTGTGACGGTCTTCTGAACTTCTCTGACTAAATCTCTAAAATCGCGAACGGCTGTATTACCAAGGCAGAAAAAGGCGATTGGATCGATTTTTTTCATGTCGCGGATGACTTCATGGGACATCAAGCGAACGTCCAGCGGTGTCATGATAGCGCCAATGGTTGCACAGGCATAGGTGAGCATAAAAAACTCAGGCCACGCCAACCACTGGGAAACTACTACATCGCCTTTTTTTATCCCCATTTTCTTCAGGCGCAGGGCATACAGGGTAACCATCTCATCGAAGTCTTTAAAGGTGTAAGTTTGTCCAGTATCGGCGCTGACCAGTGCCGGGTTATTCGGGGTAATCGTAGCCCATTTTTTGATGTAATCGGTTATTAGAGGGAGCTTCCATTCATTCAACAGTTTTTCTTTCAAGGGAATTGTAAGCATATCTACCATCCTTTCACTGCTAAATTACAGGTGGTTTCCGGACAAGCAAACCAATGCCGACCATGGTCTTCTAAAACATTGTTAAGCAATAACCATGCCATATCATGAAAAAGACAGGTTGAGCACTCCAAAGCCCGAACCTGTCTTTTTTTAGTTAAATTGCTCGAATTTTTGTTCCAGTCAATGATTGTTAGCATGTGTTAACTAACTGATCATCTATGAACATGTATTAACAATAATGAGGCAATATTCTATTCATCCACTTTATATAGTTTCATTTTTTTATAGAGGGTAGTTCTGGATATGCCCATTTCCCTGGCTACCATACTGACGTTTCCATTATGAACTTTCAGAAGATCAATGATCAGACGCCGCTCCTCGTCTTTTATACGCTTTTTTCTTGTCTCCATGAGTTCCAGAATGGTTTTTCCGCCTCCTGCTGGTGATGACTGGCCATGAAGGAACTCTTTTTTGGGGATCGCTTCTGGGAAAAACAGTTCGAATGGCAAGTCTGCCAGGCTCAAATTGGTATCTTTGGCGTTGTTAACCATGCGCTCCACTACATTTTGAAGTTCTCTCACATTGCCAGGCCAATCATATGCTTCTAAAACTTGCAGCATATCGGGGGTAATACTATCTTGGCCGGGTTTCCAATTGGCCGAACTGTTCCTCAAAAAGTGATTTACCAGGAGCCGTATGTCCTCCTTACGTTCACGAAGGGGTGGAATTTTAATAGAAATTACATTTAGGCGGTAATACAAATCCTTGCGAAAGCGTCCATTATGCATTTCGGTCTGCAGGTCCTTGTTGGTAGCACAGATTATGCGGACATCAACGGGGATTGCCTGTGTTCCTCCAATGCGGGTAATACTTTTTTCCTGAATCACTCGTAGCAGGGCTGATTGTTGTTCCAAGGGCATGTCACCTATTTCATCCAGAAAAATTGTTCCGCCGGAAGCCAGTTCAAATTTCCCTGGGTTACCTCCTTTACGGGCTCCGGTAAACGCACCCTCAACATAACCAAAAAGCTCACTGCCAATTAGGTCTCTGGGGATAGCCCCGCAGTTAATGGCAATAAAAGGGCCCTTGCTGCGCTGGGAGTAATTATGTATTGCCTGGGCAAATAGTTCTTTTCCGGTTCCGCTTTCGCCCTCAATAAGTACGTTACTTACGGTGGAAGCAGCCATTTTAGCCTTGTCAATTAGTTCTTGCATAGTCGGATTGCCGGTTATGATATCTTCGAAGTTAAAGGAGGCTTTGGCACCGCTAAAGCGATTAACCAGTTTATGAACATCCTTAATAGGCCGAATAATAAGCAACCCGCTGCTGACAACTCCCTCTTCATTTATAATCGGTGTACCTGAGGCCACTAAATGGACCTGCTTGCCGGAGGCAAAATATATAAACTCCTCATCCTGAAAAGGGATGCGACGGTCAAACATATCGTTAATGAAGTCATTTTTCCGCTGCAAAATTTCATCCTTAAGCTTCATTTTAATACTATCTGCTAAAGCGCCCCAGTTCTGTTCGAAAACATGGTTGGAGAGTTCAATTTCCCCGGTCCGGTTTACTATTATGACACCATCGGACATATTGTTAACCACATTGTTTAGAATGCGGTTAAGCATAGTCAATTCCTTGTTTTTCAGACTCAGTTCAGCCGTTCTCTGTTTTACCCGGAGTTCCAATTCATCCCTGGCAGCTTGTAACTG
Source organism: Bacillota bacterium (assembly GCA_029550685.1). Classification (GTDB taxonomy): domain Bacteria; phylum Bacillota; class Syntrophomonadia; order Syntrophomonadales; family Syntrophomonadaceae; genus DTU018. Next base: position 41,494 of record JAKPGY010000076.1, on the reverse strand, counting down.
CTCTTTTAGGAGTTTGCGTTCGGTAATATCGACAGCCCCTACGATGCCGATGAGCTCATTATTCATACGAGTGGTTCCAAAGAACACGTCTACCCAGATAGCTTCCCCGTTTTTCTTTAAGATCTTAAATTCGTAATTGGTGGTAACTTTTTCACCTCGCAAGCGGGCGAGGCCTCTTTCCCTGATCAGGTTGCGATAGTCCGGGTGACAGATATCCCAAAAGTTTTTCTGGGTCATTTCTTCGAAAGTATATCCCAGAGTTTTTTCTACAGCCGGATTTATATAAACCACCTTACTGTTTTTATAAGCGTAGACCAGCACAGGTATGGTTTCCATCATTTGGCGGTAAAAGTTGGTATCTTTTATCTGGGCAAATATTTCTTTTTCCCAGAAGCGTTTGTCCCCCGGAGCTATGTTATTCTTTTTAAGATCATCTTCCATATATTCCCTTCCCTTCGGCTTAGCGCCATAAGTACCCTTTAATATTATTGTACACATATAGAATGGGGAGCATGAAGTTTAATCAGGGCACCAGAGGGTCAACAAAAAAAGTCAGCTCGTGATTCTGATTATGACAGTACGAGTTATAGGAACGGCATTTTTCCGGTCAAATTTACTGAAAATACTGAGTTAATCCTCATTTTCATCAAACATTGACACCAACTATAGGTTGACCAATAATATAGTTAGACGAATTGTTCGAAACAGAAATTTTGGATTCGAAGTAAAGGAGCGATGAAGTTATGGCGTATGAGATGAGAATTGAGGACAACATAGTTATCTTCCAGTTTAAGAGCAACAAAGTCAGCTCCATCCAGCTGGAAACCTTGAAAGCCCTGGACCAGGTTATTGATCGGGTTAACAATGAGGAAGAACTGAAAGGTATTGTCCTGGTGGGGACGGATCGTTATTTCTCCGGCGGTTTTGACCTCAATGAATTTGTAAGTTTCCCTGATGCTCAGGCAATTATTGACTGGTTCAAAATTGAAGAAGAAGTGCTCTACAAATTGTTTACATGCAGTAAACCGGTTGTTGCCGCGGTAAACGGTGCAGCTACTGCTGCGGGTATGATTGTGGCTTGTGCTGCTGACTACCGTATTGGCATGAACCATCCTAAAATTAAAGTAGGTATGACCGAAATCAAGCTGGGCTTGTCCCTGACTCCGGCTGAAGCAGGCCTGATGCGCTGGGGTTTGGATACCGAGAAGAACTATCGTGATATCATATTCAAAGGCGAATTAATACCTATCACCGAGGCTGTGGAAAGAGGTATATTTGATGAACTGGCTGATAGTCCGGAAGAGCTTATGGAAAAGGCCAAAGCTAAGGTTGTAGCTCTCATTGACACACCCGGTCGCCCCTTTATCGGTTTGAAAAAGATTCATCGTGAGCATCATGCCAGCATTATCCGCCAGGGAATCGATGAGTTTGACTTTAACGAACTGGTGAAAGTCTTTACTGACGAAAAGGTTATTGGCACCTTGAAAATGGTTAAACAAGCTCTGGGAATCTAAGTTCGGTTCATTAAAGCTTGGCGGGCCTGGAGTTGCTGCCAGGCCCGCTAATCATTTGTACTTACCCTCCTGCTGTCCGGTTGGGCAGCAGGTATTTTTATGCCTTTCTGCCAGACCAATCTTTTTTTCTCTCAAATGACCCAAATCTACAATATTAAAGACAGTAATTTACATCTTCATAAATTATTTATACTGAAGTCAAAATCGGCTACAATATACTTAATCTGCAATAACTTCCTTTAATGAGATTTTATTTGACACTCTATCTGGATCGCTGTGAAAAGGGGAAGTCTTCACAATGACCGACCTAGAGGATATTGTCAGGAAAAAGGAACGTATTATAGACCAATTAATAACCATTGCCAATCTGGTCAGCGATGGCATATTGGTCACCAAGGCTGACAGCACCATTATAATGATCAACCAGAAACATGCCTTGCTGGATATGTTTACCATGGAAGAAGTGGTCGGCCAGAAACTAACCAATATTGTGGAGGGAGGATTTTACACTTTCCTGTCCCCGGTAGATGTCTACCGTATGGCGGAAATTCTAGAGGAGAAAAAGACCCTGAATTTTGAAGCCATTGTTAAGAGCGGGCGACGGCTTTTGGTCAGCGCCAATCCTATTTTAAACGAGGACGGTAAAGTGTACCGCATTGTTTATACCTCCCGGGATATCACCGCTTTGGAAAAAATGCGCCGCGAACTGGAAAAAGAGGCCAATCTGCGCATGTTTTATGAACAGCAGTTAAGGCATGATGCCGGCGAGGACCTGATTTTCCGCAGCAAAGAGATGCATGATGTCCTGGACATAGTAATGAAGGTCAGTAAGGTAGACAGCAATATCTTCTTGAATGGAGAGTCGGGGGTAGGCAAAGGAGTTATTGCCCGGAAAATACACGAACTGGGACCGAGAAAGGACCAGCCTTTTGTACAGCTGAACTGCGCAGCTATTCCCGAGAACTTATTTGAAGCGGAATTGTTTGGTTATGACGAAGGGGCTTTTACCGGTGCCAAGAAACAGGGCAAACCTGGACTGCTGGAACTGGCCGGAGATGGCACTATTTTTCTGGATGAGATAGCAGATTTGCCAAGTTCGCTGCAGGCCAAACTGCTGCAGGTGCTGCAGGAAGGAGAATTCCGCAGGGTAGGAGGGGTTACTCCTATTCGCTTGAAAGCCCGGGTTATTACCGCTACCAACAAAGATCTGGAAGAGCTGGTCCGCCAAAACCGCTTCCGCGAGGATTTATACTACCGTTTGTGTGTCGTGCCCATAACCATCCCGCCTTTGAAACACCGCCCTGAAGACATCCTGCTGCTGGCGAATTATTTTCTGCAGAAATTCAATAACAAGTATGGTCTGCATAAAAGGCTGGACGACGAAGTCAAGAAGTGGATGTGCCGCTACCCGTGGCCGGGTAATGTACGCGAATTACAGAATATAATTGAACGACTGGCTATTGTGTCGGAGGGGGATTTCATCACCCTGCTGGACATACCTGATTCCTACCGCTCCAAATCTGAAGGCTTGGAGGATGGCGAGAACTTTAAAACTCCTTCGTTGAAGGAAGTAAATGAGGCTGCTGAACGGCGACTGCTGGAGAGTGTCATTAGGAACAGCAAAAGCAGCCGGCAGGCCGCCAAAGAATTGGGAATCAGTCAGGCCACCTTGCTGCGCAAGGCCCATAAATATGGAATAGCTCTGGGCTCACAAAAGGATTAGTCCCGGCAGAGAAAGGAGCAGTCAAAAGACTGCTCCTTTCTCTGCTGAGACCGGTAAAGGGCCTAATAGGAGGACTAATTGCCGTGCTGTACTAGTTGAGCACTGGTATTGTTACCGGGTTCCTTTATGGTATGTAATTAGACCGGTACCGGCTAAACATTACTGGGAATACGGTTGCTTCTTCTCCATATCCGCATGCTCTCGGCTTCATTAATGAGTTCATCCCGGAAGCCGGGATGGGCAATATTAATTAAAGCCTCAGCTCGTTCCCAGGTGCTTTTTCCTTTCATATTGGCTATGCCGTATTCAGTCACAACCATATGGGTGGCGGTTCGCGGGTCGGTAACAATGGACCCCGGGGTTAATATGGGCTTGATTCGGGATACTACCTGTCCCTGGGACTCGAAAGTGGATGGCATGCATATGAAGCTCTGGCCGTTTTTGGATTTGTAAGCCCCTTCTACGAAGTCCAACTGCCCGCCGGTACCGCTGATATGACGGGTTCCCACGCTTTCGGCACATACCTGGCCAAAAAGGTCCACTTCTATACAAGCGTTTATGGAGACAAAATTATCTATTTGGGCCACTATGTAAGGATTGTTGGTATAATCCACCGAATAAGCAATGACTCCGGGATTGTCATCAATAAATTCGTAAAGTTCCCTGCTTCCCAGGGCAAAGGAAAATACCTGTTTATACCGGTCCAAGTTTTTTTTGGCGCCGGTAATCTTGCCGGCTTCTGTCATCTTCAGGTAAGCATCCACATACATTTCCGTGTGCACACCCAAATCCTTTAAGTCAGATTCTGCTACCATGGTGCCAATGGCATTGGGTATTCCGCCAATTCCCAGCTGAATACAACAGCCATCATAGAGGCGCTCAATTATATGACCGGCAATTATCTTTTCCACTTCACTGGGCTCAGCGGCCGGTAAAGTGGGCAGGGGTTGGTTGCTGCTTTCTACCACGTAGTCTACTTGACTGATATGGATATGTTCCTGGTTGCCTCCTAAGACCCGGGGCATATTGGTGTTGATTTCCAGCAGGACATAATCAGCCGTTTCAGCGGCAGCCATGGCGGAAGGAGCACCTGCCCCGAAGCTGAAATAACCATGTCTGTCCATAGGTGCTACGGTAGCCATGAATACATTGGGACCGGCACAATCGTTGCGGGTCATGCGGGGACACTCGTGGAATTTCATGGGGACATAGTACATCTGACCTTGATTGTAATACTTGCGGTCCAGGCCGCCAAAATGCCAGGCATGCCACTGAAAATGCTCCCCCGTGGGATCCGCTTCCAGGGAATAGTGAGGCCAGACACCAATATCAACGCGAATCTTGACATCGTACAGTTCATTGACCCTTTGGGCTAAAGCCTGGTCCAGTTCATTGGCACCACACACCCCAAAGGCATGTTCTACCCAGTCACCTGATTTTACTACTTTAACCGCCTCGGCAGCAGTGACCAGTTTCTGCTTGTATTCTTGCAGGTATGATGGCATATTCTGTCCTCCTTCCAAAATTATTGGGGGGGGGGAGAAGGATCCGCCGGAATGAAGGGCAATCCGGCAGATCCTTCATCCGTGGGGATACCGGTTAATACCCTTTGGGGTCCCAGTTCCTGAATGCTACCGAGCCCCTAGGCAAACTGTTAATAGTCTAATACAGATGTACTTTTTTATTCACGCTCTACCAGCAGGGCCGTCCCCATACCGCCGCCGATGCACAAGGTTGCCAGTCCCCGCCTGGCGTCTCGTCTTTTCATTTCGTACAGCAGGCTTACCAGTATGCGGCATCCGGAAGCTCCAATGGGATGGCCGATGGCAATGGCGCCCCCATTAACATTTACAATATCCATGTTAAATTTCAGTTCCTTGGCAACCGCCACCGATTGGGCAGCAAAGGCTTCATTGGCTTCAATCAGATCCAGGTTGTCTATGGTCCAGCCGGCTTTATCAAGAGCCTTGAGAGAGGCAGGCCAGGGGCCTATACCCATTATGGACGGGTCTACACCAGCGGAAGCATAACTGACTATTTTCGCCAGGGGCTTAATCCCCAATTCTTTGGCCTTATCCGCTGACATGACCACTACGGCAGCAGCCGCATCATTGATTCCGGAGGCATTGCCGGCGGTAACCGACCCATCTTTCTTAAAGGCTCCCTTGAGCTTGGCCAGGCCCTCAGCAGTGGTATTGGGTCTGATGAATTCGTCTGTGGCAAAGGTTATGGTATCCTTTTTGGTCTTGATGGTTACCGGGACGATCTCCTCCTCGAACAGGCCTGCTGCCTGGGCTGACGCGGCCCGCTGCTGGCTGCGCAGGGCAAAGGCATCCTGCTCTTCACGGGTATTTCCCCATTTTTCATTGATGTTTTCAGCGGTTATGCCCATATGGTAGTCGTTAAAAGCGCACCACAGGCCGTCTTTTATCATTAGGTCCTCCAACTTGCCATCGTTCATCCGGTAGCCAAAGCGGGCTTTGGCCAGGCCGAAATACGTGGCTGACATGTTCTCTGTTCCACCGGCCACGATGATGTCAGCGTCTCCGGCTCTAATAGCCTGAGCAGCCAACTCTACTGTCTTCAAACCCGAACCGCAGACCTTGTTTACGGTGAAGGCTGGTACTTCAACGGGTAAGCCGGCATCCAGAGCGCATTGGCGGGCTATGTTCTGCCCCAGACCAGCCTGGAGAACGCAGCCAAAGATGACTTCGTCGATTATATCCGGTTTAAGACCGGCTCTTTTAACCGCTTCAGCTATGGTTATGGCTCCTAATTCCCGGGCTGACACATCTTTCAGGCTGCCCCCGAAACTTCCTACCGGGGTACGGCAGGCGCTGACAATAACGGCTTCTCTCATGAGCAAACCTCCTTTGCCTTATCCTTTTAACAACAGGTTGGAGATAACCACCCGCTGGATTTCATTGGTGCCTTCATAAATCTGGGTGATCTTGGCATCTCTCATCATCCGCTCCACCGGGTAATCACGGCAGTAACCATAGCCGCCCAGGATCTGAACCGCCTCGGTGGTTACATACATGGCGGTATCGCCGGCGAATACCTTGGCCATGGAACTAGCCAGACCGTACGGCTCATGCTGACCCTCCAGCCAGGCGGCTTTGTAGGTGAGCAGTTTAGCGGCTTCGATCCTGGTGGCCATATCGGCTAATTTGAAGCGGATGGCCTGCTGATCCGCGATGGGTTTTCCAAACTGAATTCTCTGCTTGGCATAATCCAGGGCATACTCGTAGGCGCCTTCGGCAATTCCCAGAGCCTGGGCAGCAATACCGTTACGGCCGCCGTCCAAAATCATCATGCCGATTTTAAAGCCTTCACCTTCTTTGCCCAGCAGGTTTTCTTTAGGTACGCGGCAGTTGTCAAAAATCAGTTCATAAGTGGCCGAGGAGCGAATCCCCAGTTTCTTTTCCTTCTTGCCAAAACTAAAGCCCGGGGTCCCCTTTTCAACGATGAAGGCACTTATGCTCTTGTGACCCAGCTCCTTGGGACCCGTGCGGGCAATAATAACATAGGTATCAGCATAATAACCGTTGGTAATAAACACCTTGGTTCCGTTCAGTACATAAGCATCTCCGTCCAAAACCGCGGTGGTTTTGGTGCCGCCGGCATCAGAACCAGCGGAAGGTTCGGTTATCCCGAAAGCGCCCAGCTTGGTTCCTTCAGCCAGAGGAACCAGGTATTTTAACTTCTGTTCCTCGGTGCCGAACTTCCATATCGGCCAGGAACACAAGGATACGTGGGCCGACAGGGTAACGCCGGTGGAAGCACATACCTTGGAAAGTTCTTCAACAGCGATGGCATAAGCCAGAAAATCGAAACCTGCGCCGCCGTATTTTTCTTCCCAAGGCAGACCGGTCAGTCCTAACTCACCCATCTTATGAAAGATTTCTATGTCAAAACGTTCTTCTTCGTCGCGCTCGGCTGCGCTGGGGGCCACTTCATTGAGGGCAAAGTCACGGATGGTTTTTTGAATCATGAGATGATCTTCACTGAGCTTAAAATTCATAATAGCTGCCTCCCTTTGTTTTAGGTCCTGTACATCAGCGGTTTTATAGACTTTTGGTGTAATCGTAAATCCCTTTGCCGGTCTTGCGGCCTAAATGACCTGCGCGCACCTTGTTCCTGAGAATAAGAGCCGGACGATACTTGGAATCACCGAATTCTTTCCAGAAATATTCACAGATGTTCAGGCAGACATCCAGACCTACCAGATCGGCCAAGGCCAAGGGTCCCATGGGCATGTTGGCACCCAGCATCATAGCCTTGTCGATTTGCTCGGCAGGAACTCCCTCCTGGAGCAAATGAGCAGCTTCGTTTATGTAAGGAAGTAGGAGACGGTTAACGATGAAACCGGGAGTTTCCTGGGCAGGAACAGGTTCTTTGCCGATCTTGATGCTGAGATCAGTAACGATATCCACGGTTTCTTGCGATGTTTCCACCCCGGGGATGATTTCCACCAATTTCATTACGGGAACGGGATTGAAGAAGTGCATACCTACTACTTGGGCGGCGCGCTTGCTGGCAACAGCAATCTCGGTAATACTGAGAGCTGAAGTATTAGTAGCCAGAATGGCTTCCGGACGGCATATTTCGCCTAACTGGGCAAAGACTTTCTTTTTTATCTCCATGTTTTCTACAATGGCTTCGATAACGATGTTACAATCGGCAAAATCTTTGGGGTCTGTGCCGGTAGTGATAAGGGACTGCATTTTCTGGACCGCATCTTCTGTTAACTTGCCTTTCTCTACTGCTTTGCCCCAGGCTTTGTTAATGGTTTTCAGGGCTTTGTCAATGATGGCCTGCTCGATGTCTACGAGAATTACTTGATACCCGGATTGAGCACAGACCTGAGCAATTCCTGCTCCCATGGTTCCTGCTCCCAGTACTCCGATTTTCTTAATTTCCATATACCCATCCTCCCTTCGATTCTGTTTACCGTCTTATTGGGCAATAAATTGAGGGCGGCGCTTGTCTAGAAAGGCCTGCATGCCTTCCTTCTGATCAAAAGTCGCAAAGCACATGCCAAATAGATCCGCTTCAATGGTCATACCCCGGTCAATATCCGTTTGCAGTCCTTCGTTTATAGCGGTCTTGCAGAAGCGTACTGCCAGTTGAGCGTTGCCGGAGATTTGCCTGGCTATGGCACGAGTCACGTCCATCAGCTGCTGGGGTTCAACCACCCGGTTAACCAGGCCGATACGTAATGCTTCAGATGCGTCAATGGTTTCTCCGGTGAAGATAAGTTGCTTGGCCATCCCTGGCCCTACTAAACGGGCCAATCTCTGTGTACCCCCGAACCCGGGAGTAATGCCCAGGGTTACTTCGGGTTGGCCAAATTTAGCTTTGGTGGAAGCAATGCGGAAATCACAGCACATGGCCAACTCGCAGCCTCCGCCGAGAGCAAAGCCATTCACTGCGGCTATGGTGGGCTTCTCCATTTTTTCGATGAGGCGGAAAACCTCCTGACCCAGCAAACCAAAGCTGCGCCCTTCAACCGCCTCAAAATCCTGCATATAAGCAATATCAGCTCCGGCCACAAAAGCTCTATCACCACTACCTGTAATTATGAGGACATCAACTTGGTCATCGTTGGCTGCTTCCAGGACCGCCTGGCGGATTTCCAGCAGAGTGGCCTGGTTCAAAGCGTTCAATACCTGAGGGCGGTTGACGGTCAGGATAGCAATACGCTCCTGCTTTTCCAAGACAATGTTCTGGTATGACACTCTTTCCACCACCTTTCTTCGCCAAAATAGGTATGTTGAAAGACCTATGCCAAGGTCTCGCAGAATCAGAGGAGCGGCGGGGAAGATGTGTAGGAGGCTAAGGTCCCCTGCTAAGGTTTTGCTGCTGCGCTATGGTATAATAGGATAGGCTGGCTCCGCTCCACCAGAAAAAGGACTTGCCACCATTTAAAGCAAGGAGTGTGCCAATCTTCTAAACCAGGAAATTGAAATTGGCAATTAACCATACAAGACAGGCAATGGCGGTAACTTCGGCGGTCCAATCAGCAGTTGTTTACTTAACAATAAGTCAGGGTAACAGGGAAGAAATACCTGCAAGACAGCTGCTGCTTCAAAAATGAAGCAAACCGTTTGGAATTGTGATTGTGAAAACGAGAGCAAGCATAGGCGGTTAAGCCATCTTTTGCGTGCTTCAGAAATGATGCGCTGAATATTCATAAAATTGGGCTGTTTTCAAAGGTATTATGACTCTATCACCCTGAGGCAGGTTTTCGGTGTTGTACCTGCTTTGGAGACGGTATTTTCAGGAGGTGACAGAAATTAACGTGGCATTATCTATTGAAATAGAGGAAAATAAGGGGTACGCTTTGAAGATATTGCCGCTATCTGACGAATTCATTTATATAAGGAGAAACAGATAATGATAATGAGAACTTTGTCAAAACTTTATTATAAGCTCAGTGGCTGGAAGCTGGAGGGGGAACTGGATTCCGGGATAAAAAAGTGTATTATGGTGGGTGCACCTCACACTAGTAATTTTGATTTTGGCTACTCCCGCGCCGCTTTGTATATGATGAATAGACCAGTCAAGTATTTGATTAAAAAGGAGTTAATGATATTCCCGCTGGGATTATTTTTCAAGGCCACCGGAGGTATTAGCGTGCGGCGTGATAAATCAGAAAACCTGGTCAGTCATATGGTAGAGCTATTAAACCGTTCTGAGAGACTGGTGATCTTACTCTCCCCGGAAGGAAGCCGCAAACTGAAAGGGAAATGGAAGACCGGTTTTTATCAAGCGGCTTTGCAGGCCAAAGTACCGATTGTATTGAGTTCACTGGATTACAAGAAGAAAATTGCTCATGTGGGATTGGCTTTTTATCCCAGCGGGGATTACCAGCGGGATATGCAGCAGGTTATAGAGTACTACCGGCATATTACGCCTCGTTTTCCGGAGAAATTCGTGCTGGACATTATCTAATCTTCTCTGGACAATTCTGCAAAAATAAGAAGCGAGCCCGAAGGCTCGCTTAATTTTATCCGCAGGATGTACAGGAAGAGCATCCTCCGCTGTCCTGATCAACTTTGGGAATAACTCGAAACAGGGTTTGCTCATCACGTTTAACGGATTCCAGGGTAAAACCTTCAAACATATCTATAAGTGGCTGCTGGATTACAAATTGAATTCCATCGATAACCTGTACCTGGTCAGAATCACCTGGTTCATCCAGAACCAGATAAAAAGAGGCTCCCCCTCAGCCCATATTCATGGCAATGCGAAGACTGTTTTTATTGATTCCCTGAGCTGAAAGTACCTGCTTGATATCGTCTACCACGCTGGCAGTGGCAGTAATTAGCTCCATCTAATATCACCTCTTATTTGCAATTAAGGGATTATTACCCCCTAGGGGTATTATATATGAAAACCTTAAACGGTACAAGTAGCCGGATAATTTTCGGTAAATAAAAAATAATAGGACCTCCCTATGTAGGGTCCCCGGTTGAAATGACAGGTGCATATTAAATAGTTCCGAACTCCTGTATTACTTTTAGAAAGGACTCGGTGTGTCCCCCATATGGATTTATTGCAGCGCCAGCGGAAAACGTACAAAAAAGGTGGTTCCATGGGGACCGGTTTCCACATCAATGACCGCATTATGACGGGCAGCGATACGATAGCAGACTGATAAGCCTAAACCGGTACCCTTCTCCTTAGTAGTTACAAAAGGTAATCCTAGTTTATCCAAAACAGCATCATCAATGCCTGAGCCTTCATCTTTAACCATCAAGACTACCTGCCCGTTATCCCGGTAGGTTCGTAATGTTAAGCTCTTGCCTTTCGGCATGGCCTCCAGGCCATTTTGGGTGAGATTAAGAATCAACTGGCGGATTTCTTTGTCGTCTAAAAGAATATCGGGGACCGGATTGAGCTGGTAATCTACATGTATCTCATGACTCAAAGCATTGGCTTGGATCAGGGGAATAACACTTTCCAATATTTTTGATAGATTGCCGGGCAACAAATCCACGTGCTTGTTTTTAGCCAGGGACAGAAATTCAGTGATAATAGAATTAGCCCGGTCTAACTCTTCAATCATTAGCTCAAATAATTCCCGCTCCTGGGCATATGATTGATTGTTGCTCAGTATCTGCAGCAAACCCCTCACAGTTGTCATAGGGTTGCGGATTTCATGGCCTATGCTGGCGGCCATCTCCCCGATCAGATTCAGGCGGTCCAGTCTTTCCATCTCCCGGTCAATGCGGCGTTTTTCGGTTATATCATTAATTGAGCTTAATATGCAGGTATCTTCCCCAATTTGAATATATTGACCAGATATTAGACCTACCCGAACTTCCCCGGACCTGGTGACGAAATTAAATTCGTGATCTTTTATTAAACCGTGTTCCTGGATCAACTGCTTAAAATTGTGACGTTCTTCCGGATCATTCCAGATTACCAGTGATGCCTGGCCAATGATTTCTTCCCGTTGATAACCTATCAAACTGCAAAAGGCATCATTGACTTCTATATATCGTCCTTCTTCTAAAGTGGTAATGCTCATAGCGATGGGACTGGCTGTAAATGCTTTGGCAAATTTTTCTTCCGATAAGCGCAAGGCTTTGGTTTTCTGCTCCACTAGCTTTTGCAGGTGATTGCGGTGCTGCAAAAGTTCACTTTCCATGGCTTTACGGGCTGTGATATCTTGGGCTATGCTGATGCAGCCGGTCAGGCGTTGATTGGCGTTATAGATAGGGGCCATATTTAGCTCAGCTATGAAGGTAGAGCCATCCTTTCGCACACAGGTATATTCATCCTGTTTGCAGCAACCCAATGCTATTATCTGGCGATAATCCAAGCCCATTTGGCCCCATTGATCTGTGTGCAGCAAAACCAAACCGCTCTGCCCAACCAACTTGGCAGGGTCATTCCAACCTGATAGTATGGCTCCTTGGGAGTTTACAAACTTGATAATACCTTTACGATCAGTCAGGACGATGGCACTGGGAGAGGTTTCTACCAGGGAGCGATACAAGCTTTCTCTCTCCAGCAGGTCCGCTTCGAACTGCTTTCTCTCACTTATATCGCTGATAGAACCTGCCACCTGACTGGGGCAGCCGTTGGCATTATATCGGGTTATCCGCGCCTTAAAGTGAATCCACTTCCACATGCCTCGCCGGGTACGTACCCGGTATTCAGTAGAAATATGAGAAATATAGCCAGCCAGATGGTCTTTTATTTGATTAATCACCTGATCAACATCCTCAGGATGAATCCTGCTCAACCAGGTCAAGGTATCGTATTTCTCCGTATAGAACTCTAAAATCTCTGCACAACGGGGGCTCATGATAAAAGAATTATCTTCGTTCCAGATCCAAAAGCCGTCATTGCTTGATTCCGTAATCATTTTGAGACGAGTTTCGCTGGTGGAAGCTTTCTTTTCGGCTTCCAGCCGTTGTTTGCGTTCCAATCCAATTCTGGCCAGCACCTGAGTTTGGTCGGTGACGAACCGCATATTTTTCTCTATTTGCTGGGGGGATATGACGGTAACTTTGGTCAGGGCTTGCAGGTAAGCTTCTTCATCAAACCCAAATTGGCGTGCCTGCTGTATAAAACGCTGCCGGTCCGGGTTATTAAGAAAGATTGGTCCAGTAATAACCGTACCTAAATGATCCCCATCTATTTCGATAGCCGCAGCATAATGGGTTAATCCACTCAGGCATTCACAGGTTGCATAAGGTAGTTTAGTTACCAGTTGTTTAAGACGGGTATAGTTCATTTGACAGATCTGGTTAGTAGCTGGACAGCGGTGGTGAAAGTCGGTGCAAATTGTTTGCCAGCCGGCGCTGGCGATCAAAACATCATCGTGATCTATTATGCTGGTGGCGATGCCGGTTAAGTCGGAGAATCGTTCAGTCGATCTCTGCAGTAATTCGGTATCAATCAGGTCGGTCAATCGATAATCCATAGGTCCTCCTCACTAGAATGATCAGTGCCTTTGACAGGAATAATACAGATCCATAGGTTATCAGGCCGGGTTGTAAAAAATGTTACATAAAACAACTTTTGACACTTTCGAAAAACTTCCTTTAGAGATATTGTCATATATAGTCGATCACCAAAATAAATATTTCATGTTCATAGGTTGGAGGTTGTGTCTACTCAATAGGCTTTTTTCAATTGAGAAGTATATAGTAGGAATACCATAAATTTGCTACACTAAAACCCGAATTGCTTTTTGTAGGAGGAGACGGTGTGGCGGACAAGATTAGATTTGTAAGGAATTACAGTGACCTCAGCACCAACAAGGGATTTCAATTCGAATTTTATTGTGATCGCTGCGGCAGCGGATTCAGGACCAGGTTCAAACCATCGGTTACGGGTACAGTAGCAGGGGTTTTCGATGCCGCCGGCAGCCTTTTTGGAGGCCTTTTCAGCAGAGCGGCTGATGTAAGCGAGCGGGTTCGTTCTGTATCCTGGGAAAAAGCCCATGACGAAGCTTTTGAAGCAGCTATTGAGGAAATGAAACCTGATTTTGTTCAGTGCCCACGCTGTTCCAGCTGGGTATGCCGGTCGGGATGTTGGAACACCAAAAAGGGATTATGCAAAGCCTGTGCGCCGGATCTGGGTGTGGAAATGGCAGCTGCCCAAGCTAGTAGATCAGTAGAGGAAGTGTGGGCTCATGCGGCTATGGCCGAAGAAGACAAAAAACTGGGTAAGGAATACTGGCGGGAAAATATCAGAGCATCATGTCCCAATTGTGAAGCCCCCTTGGCATCTAATGCCAAGTTCTGCCCGGAATGCGGTGCACCTTTGAAGGTCCGGGAAAATTGTCCTGCCTGTGGGAATAAAGTCACCCCGGGCAGCAAGTTTTGCCCCGAGTGCGGGGAAAAGCTATAATCTGCCCGCATTATGCTATTGTCACAGCCTGCGCCCCTTCGGGCGCTTTCTATTTACTGGTTGCATGAGAACCCCGGGTTTTTGGAAAATTAGATGATAAAACCAATTGTTGAGGTGAACATTTATGAACAAAGAGAACCTCAAGACAGATAAAGCCACTTTTGCCGGGGGCTGCTTCTGGTGTATGGTGGCACCTTTTCAGGAACAAGAAGGGGTCCTGCAAGTAGTATCAGGATATACCGGCGGCCATAAAGAAAACCCTACCTATAGAGAAGTATGTTCCGGTCAAACCGGGCATTATGAAGCAGTTCAGGTAACTTATGATCCCAGCCGCATTTCCTATCCTGAGTTGTTAGAGATTTTTTGGAGGCAGATTGATCCCACTGACCCGGGAGGGCAGTTCCATGATCGAGGCCAGTCCTATCAGACGGCAATTTTCTACCATGATGAGCAGCAAAAAAAGCAGGCCGAGGAGTCACGAGACCGCCTGCAAGCCAGCGGGTATTTCCAAGCACCGATTGTTACCAAAATCCTGCCTGCATCGGAATTCTACCCGGCGGAGGACTACCACCAGGATTATCATAAAAAAAACCCGGTTCATTATGGCCAATATAAGCGGGGGTCAGGAAGAGAGGCTTTTCTCGAAGAGACCTGGGGAAAGCCGGCTTTAAATCTTGATGAGCTGCGTAAAAGGTTAACCAAGCTGCAGTTTGATGTGACCCAGAACAATGCTACCGAACCGCCTTTTCGTAATGAGTATTGGGATAATAACCGGGAAGGGATTTATGTGGATGTAGTGTCCGGGGAGCCATTGTTTACTTCTCTGGATAAATTTGATTCCGGCTGTGGCTGGCCCAGTTTTACTCGTCCCATCGATCACAGCAGTATTATAGAAAAGCTGGATAAGAGTCATGGTATGGTGCGCACCGAAGTACGCAGCCGCCAGGCTGACTCTCACCTGGGTCATGTATTTAACGACGGTCCGGCACCTGCCGGTTTACGCTATTGTATTAATTCAGCCGCCCTGCGTTTCATACCCAAGGAAGACTTGGAGAAGGAAGGCTATGGTGAATACCGTCACCTGTTTGATAAATGACAGCCTAATCCAGCGGGGCAAACCCTTCTCCCAATACTTTGTGGGTAGTTTGTACAGCAATAAAAGCATGGTTGTCCAGGAGGCGGATGTAATCTCGCAGCTTGATATATTCCCGGCGTTTTACTATGGTTACTAATACATCCCTATCTTCCAAGGAGTAACCGCCCTGAGCTTTATAGATGGTTACTCCCCGTCCCAGCTCATTCACTATGAATTCCCTGACCCTTTCCGTTTCCCGGGTAATAATGGTAACCTGCTGGCTGGTGTCGATTCCTTCGATTATGTAATCGATGGCAAAGCTGTATAATATAACACCCAGTAAAGCATAGAGGCCTTTTTCAATGCCGAAAGTAAAAGCGGCGGAAATAACAATGAAGAAATCAATAACAAACAGCCCTTTACCCATATCCAGACTGTAATACTTGTAGAGGATACGGGCAGCAATATCAGTGCCTCCTGAGGAAGCATTCTGGTTAAAGAGAATGGCTAAACCGATGCTGGATATTATGACTCCAAAAATCATTTGAATGAGCAAATCTTCTGCCAGCGGATTTTTCAGGGGATACAGCTTTTCCAAAGCCCATATCCAAAGGGGAATGATAATGCTGCAATAAACGGTCTTTACCCCAAAACTGGTGCCAATCAGGACGAATCCGGTGGTTAACAATATAATACTTAATATTAATACCAGAGCCCCTAAAGGCAAAAAAGGCAGGTAGTGATTAAGAACCAGCGCCAGGCCGTTAATGCCCCCGGCAGCAATGTTGTCCGGGGACAGGAAAAAGTAGAAGCCGGCGGCGTCCATAAATGCCCCCACATTCAATAAAAGAAAGCTTACCAGTACTCTTTTCATAACTTACCTTACCTTGTTGGCTTTTCCCTATATTTCCCTGTGGCAGCTCAGAAAATCCGCCCTTGCTAAAAACACCTTGAAGTACTGTCTGAAGGGGCAGGAATAGGTGGATAAAAGCCCCATTGACGCGGCGGGAAAACTAAACTAGACTGGGATTAGACCAACTGGTCTAGACCGGCTGGTCCATACCCAGCGGGAGTGTTAAACCTATGGAAGACAAAGACTTTACCCCCAAGGAAAAATTGATATATGAAGCCTTGAAAGAATTTGCGGACCGAGGTTTTGATTCAGCGTCCCTGAATCAGATAATCAAGCGAGCGGGTATTTCCAAGGGCAGCTTTTATCATCACTTCGCCAACAAGGAAGAGTTGTTCAACAATGTTATTCATCGCGCGGCTCAAGAGAAGTTAGCTTTTATCAGCCAGTGGATAGTGCAGAATTGTCCTGGCCATGAAACCCTGGGTTTCTTTGACCAGCTTCGTTTACAGATGGCCGGGGGGATTGAATTTGCCAGGCAGCGCCCGGAATTAAGTGCTTTTCTATTGAATGTCTTGAAAAACCCGGAGCTGAAAGCCAAAGCTTTAGCCCTGATGCCGGCATATTATGACCAGGCCTTTGATGCTGCAGTGACCGAAGCGCAGCAAAAGGGAGAACTGCGCCAGGATATGGACCCCGAATTTACCAAGAAACTGCTCAAATATACCCTGATGGCACTTGGCCAGCTGATACTGGACAGCAGCGATGGCGATCTGGATCAAGCCCAGATAAAGCAGCAGACCGATTACTATATGGAATTTTTGCAAAATGGGTTGGGTGCTTCCAAGGATAAATAGCCTAGTATCAGGGCATTACCGTACCAAAGGAGATAATGGAATGACATCGCCAATTTTAATGAGCTTACAAAGTGTCAGCAAAACTTATGTTATGGGCGAGGTTCAAGTGGAAGCTCTAAAAGCGACCACTTTGGATATTTATGACGGGGAACTGCTGGTGATACTGGGACCCAGCGGCTCAGGCAAGAGCACGCTCTTGAACCTGATGGGCGGTATTGATCAGCCCAGCACTGGAGAAATATATTTTGCGGGGAAACCTCTTACTAGTGCAGCGGAAAAAGAACTTACCAATTATCGCCGCCGTGAGGTGGGGTTCGTTTTCCAGTTTTACAACTTGATTCCTGACCTGACTGCTGCCGAAAATGTGGCTTTAGCTGCTGAGCTGGTGAATAGCCCCCGCCCGGTGGACGAAGTACTGCAGGAAGTAGGCCTGCTGGATCGCCGGGATCACTTCCCTTCCCAATTAAGCGGCGGAGAGCAGCAGCGGGTGGCCATAGCCCGGGCTATTGTGAAGCAGCCCCGCCTTTTGCTGTGTGATGAGCCTACGGGAGCATTGGATTTTGAAACCGGTAAGAATGTGCTCCGTTTGCTGTATGATATCCGCCCAAAACGCTCCGGTACGGTAATTATTGTAACCCATAATACTGCTATTGGTGCCATAGCCGACCGGGTGGTGCGTATGCGCAGCGGAAAAATCGCTGATATTACCGTTAACCAGCAACCGGTTCCCCCAGAAAGGATTGACTGGTGATGACTACCCTAACCCGCAAACTAGTACGCATGGTAACCGCCAGCTGGGGACAGTTTGTGGCTCTGGTTCTGATTGTTATGCTGGGAGTCATGATATATATCGGTATGAATACGGCTTTTTCCAATATGAGCCAGTCCCAGGAGCGGTTTTACCAGGAATACCGGTTCGCTGATTATACCTTTGCTGTGGTGAAGGCTCCCGAATCCGTAGTGAGCAGGATCGAAGCGGTACCGGGAGTTATAAAAGCTACCGGCCGGGTGCAAAAGGATATACCCATTGTCAAAGCTGAGGACCAACGGGCTATCGGCAGGCTGACCGGTTATCCCCTACCTCTGGAAGGAGAAGTAAACCGCCTGCATTTGCTGTCGGGCAGCTGGTTTGAGGAAAGCCCGGCAGGAAATGTGGGAGTTTTAGTTGATCCCCAGTTTTTTGCCGCCAACCACCTGTCCATTGGTGATAGGCTGGAGGTTATTGCCGATGGCAAGAAGGCAGCCCTGACGGTTATAGGAACTGCTATAAGCCCGGAATTTATTTATCCCATGCCGGATAGCGGGGCTCTTGTACCTGAGCCGGGGCGTTTTGGCATTATTATGATACCGCAAATACAGGCCCAGCAAATTCTGAACTATTCCGGCCAGATTAATCAAGTGGTAATTGACCTGGCACCGGGAGCAGATGAGAGTGCGGTGGTCAGAGAAATAGAAAGAATTCTGGAGCCCTATGGCAATTTGGCCAGTTATCCCCGCCGTGACCAGTTAAGCCATGCTGCCCTGCAGGCAGAACTGGAGGGGCTGAAGACCATGTCTGATTCGCTGCCGCTGGTATTTTTCTTGATTGCGGCGGCCATTCAGTCTGTGATTATCAGCCGGTTGATAAAGACCCAGCGACTGCCGATTGGTGTGATGAAAGCTCTGGGCTACAGCAGCTTGCAAATTATGGGTAATTATACCAGTTACGCTCTGCTGGTGAGCGGTGTCGGTTCAGTTCTGGGAATTGCTCTGGGAATCAGCATGGCGGCAGGTATGTCTCAGGTTTATGCCCAGTTTTTTAATCTGCCCAGTACTATCGGAGGAATCAATCTATCTGTAGTAATCCGCAGTGTGGTAATCAGCCTGGTGGTGGGTGGGGCAGCGGGACTGTATGCTTCCCGGTCAGTAGTCCGCATTCGTCCCGCCGAAGCCATGCGCCCGGAACCGCCTGCTTCCGGGAAGCATACCCTGCTGGAAAACTGGACCTGGCTGTGGCAGCATCTTAGCAGCAGCTGGAAGATGAGCCTGCGTTCTATCCTGCGCAACCGGATGCGTTTTGCGGTTACCGTGCTGGGAGTAGTATTTACAGTATGCCTGCTGATTTTTGCTCTGTTTTCCAATGATGCCGTAGACTACTTGCTGCAGCAGAGTTTTTCCATGAGCAACCGCTATGACTATATAGTCAGGTTTACCCAACCGGTCAAGTATACCGATGTTGCCTACTGGAACCGCTGGAGCGAAGTGCAAAAAATGGAACCCCTCCTGGAAGTGCCCGTGAAAATAAAAGTGGGTGAACGGGCGGAGGACGAACTGCTGGTAGGAGCTGGGGTAACCGGTGAGCTCAGAAAAGTATACGACATGCATGGCCAGCAGAAGCAGATTCCGGAAGAGGGTATTTTGCTCAGCAAAAGAATCGCTGACAAATTGGGACTCAAACCTGGTGATGAGGTAGAGGTGCAAACCACTCTAGGAATCGGACCAACCCGGACCGATCACCTGCGCATAACAGGAGTTAATCAGCCTATGTCCGGCAGCGGATCTTATATATCATGGGAAACGGCTAACCGTCTCCTAGGGGAAAGCCAGGCGGTGTCCGCAGTGATGCTGAAACTGGACCGGCCGGAAATGAAAAGCGTGGAGACTCGCCTGTATGAAATGACCGGGGTCAGTTCAGTATTGAGTCCCCAGCGGGAACAAGCTGCTTTTCTGCAGTATATGGACACCATAATTGTATTTATTGCCATTATGGTTCTGATGGCGGGATTATTGGGGCTGGCTATCGTGTACAACACTTCGATAATGACTTTTCAGGAACGCAGAAGGGAACTGGCTTCCCTGCGAGTCCTTGGTTTTTCCCAGGGGGAAATAGCCGGCCTGCTGCGTAAGGAGACCGGGATACAGGCTGTACTGGGAATTGTAATCGGATTGCCGGCTGGCAAAGTTATGGGAAGTGCCCTGATGGCCAGTATCAGTACCGATCTTTACAGCATGCCGGCAATTATTTATCCTCGTACCTATTTGATTGCCGCCCTGCTGGCTTTAATTTTCATCGGGATAGGCCAGCAATTGGCTATCCGCAAAACAGGACAAATAGATATGGTTGAAGCCCTGAAAAACCGAGATTAAGAGGGGAGAGCGCCTATGAAGATCAAGAAAACCTGGTTAGCCGCTGTTGTAGCTGTAGTTGTGCTGCTGGTGGCAGCGGCGGCGGTTGTGAGCGGCGGACAGCAGGTAGAGGTTGTCCGGGCTGAGAAAGGGACATTTACCCAGGTTATTGAGGAAACTGGATATGTGCAGGTTATTGAGGAACAGCAGATTCAGGCAACCCAGGCCGCAAAGATCAGCCAGGTTTTGCTGGAAGCCGGGGATAGGGTGGAAAAAGGGCAGCTGGTGATGGTTCTGACCAGTCCTGAATTGGAAGCAGAATTGGCTTCAGTACAGTCTCAGCTGGCTCAGGTGGAATCACAGCTGGAGGCATCCCAATTGGCTTTGGTTTCCGGGCAGGCTAAGCTAAAGCAGGCCCAGGATAACCTGGCTAGAAAGAAAGCGTTGCTGGAGGCCGGGGCTCTGGCAGCAGCAGAGTATGAGGCTGCCCTGCTGGAACTGTCACAAATGGAGAATCAGCTGGCCCAGCTGGAAAGCAGCACAGCCGGGTTGACCAAGCAGCTGCAAAACCAGGAGCAGATGCTGGATGCTCTTTTGCGCAAGAGTGCAGAATTGGAGGTCAGAAGTGCCGTAGAGGGCACCTTGCTGGATGTGCCGGTCAAGGAAGGGCAGCTGGTAGCCCCCGGAACCTTGCTGGCCCAAATCGCCGCCGGGAATGGAATGGAAGTAAGAACCGAACTCTTGAGCGATGAGATACGGTTAGTGCAAATTGGTCAAAAGGCCATCATAACCTCGCCGGTTTTAGGAGAAGAGAGCCTGTCCGGCCAGGTTTCTAAAATCTATCCCCAGGCTTATGAGAGAGTATCTGCTCTGGGAGTTATCCAAAGAAGGGTGCCGGTATTGATAAATCTTGATGAAACCGGGAATTTGCGTCCTGGGTATGAAGTAAGGGTAAACATAGAAACCGTTCATAAGGAAAATGTTGTTCTGCTGCCCCGGGAGACGGTGCAGGTCAATAGTGATGGCAGCAATCAGGTTATGATGGTGGTTGATAACCGTATGGTTATTCAACCGGTGCAAATTGGAGAGAAAAATCAACAGTTCGTAGAGGTTGTATCGGGGATCCAGCCCGGGCAATTGGTAGTGCGGGACGGAAGTTTAGGTATAAAAAGCGGAGCCCGTCTTAAACCTGTACAACCATAAAAACTAAGGACGGTTGGCTATCAACCGTCCTTAGCATTCACGGCGGGATACTCTTCCTGAACCGCCCGGTATAGGGAAACGCAGGCTAGCAGCATTACGATGGCAAAGGGGAAAGCTGCTGCTATGGAAGCAATCTGCAGGGTCTTTAGACCGCCCGCCAACAACAAGCCAAGAGCCAGCAGAGCCTGGATTACTCCCCAGGCTAGCTTTTTACCTGCGGTAGGGTCCAAATCACCGTGAGAGGAAAACATCCCCAGCACGAAAGTTGCTGAATTGGCTGAGGTTACGAAAAAGGTTACCAGCAGTACCACCACAATAGCTGAGATTAAAGTAAACAGCGGGTACTGCCGCAGTACCACAAACAAAGCGGTTTCCGTTACCTGTACGGCTTGTTTGGCAATCTCGGGACCCGTTTCCAAAGCCAGAGTTCCGAATATAGCAAACCATACCAGGGAAGCCAAAGCAGGAACCACCGTTACTCCCAGAACAAACTCCCGGATAGTTCTGCCCCGGGATATACGGGCAATAAATGTGCCCACAAAAGGCGCCCAGGCAATCCACCAGGCCCAGTAGAAAATACGCCAGCCATCTATCCAGGAGTTGTCACCAAAGGCGTTGATACGCATACTCTCCTGGATGAACTGGTTTATATAAACGCCCAAAGAATTGGTAAAAACATTGATCATTTTAACGGTAGGACCTATTAAAATAGCCAGCAGCGCAATAACAAAGGCCAGAGTCAAATTGATATTGGCCAGCCACTTTATGCCTCTCTCAATGCCGCTGACCGCGGTCCAGATGTAGATTACCGCGATTACGGCAATAATCCCCAGAGTTGTTATGGTGGTAACCGGCAGGTTAAACAGGAAATTAAGGCCACTGCCTATCTGCAGGGTGCCCAGTCCCAGAGAGGTAGCCACCCCGGCTACGGTTGCGAACACGGCCAAAACATCAATAGTCTGTCCGATGGGACCTCTTACCCTTTCTTCACCTAACAAGGGGATAAAGATGGTGCTGATCAAGCCTGGCTTATTCCGGCGAAACTGGAAATAAGCCAGGGCCATTCCTATAATACAGTAATTGGCCCAGGGGTGAAATCCCCAGTGAAAGAAAGAGGCAAACATGGCAAAATCCGCGGCTTCGGGAGAAAACGGGGTTATTCCCAGGTCAGGACTTGCAAAGTGATTTAGGGGTTCAGCAGCACCCCAGAAAACCAGGCCGATGCCCATGCCGGCACCAAACAGCATGCCAAACCATACTAGAGTAGAGAATTCAGGACGGTCGTCGTCATTGCCCAGGCGAATATTGCCATAGCGGCTGAAGGCTAACCCCAGGGAAAATGCAACGAATACGAACATAGCCAGCAAATACAGCCAGCCAAAGTCAGTAACCAGAAAGTTGAATACTGCATTAGCCACCCCGCCAAAGTGTTCAGGAAGAGCAATAGCCCATGCAGAGATTAGGAAAGTGATTACCAGTGAAATGTAATAGACGGAGTTGCTGGACCTGGAACTGCCCATGAGTTCATCTCCTTTTCACTATACTTTTACCCGGAAAACGGTTTGCTCGCTTATATCGGTAGCCAGAGCATCCAAAGCTACTCCGACCCGGTGATAGCGAAGTTTCCATTGTTCTTCCGGAGGGGTGTCAGGGTCTCCCAGAGGATAAGGGATGGATATAGTGGGTACAATTCGATTGGCACCTACGGTGAGGGCAATGGGCACCAGGTTGCACATTTGCACAATGGGGAGGCCGGTCTTCTCAATCTCTTTTACTATCGTTGCTCCGCAACGAGTGCAGGTCCCTCAGGTGGAAACCAAAATAACTGCGTCTACATTAGCCTCATGCAAGTATTCAGAGATCTCTCGACCCATACGGGCTGCTTCACCTTGAGTGGTACCTGTTCCCACCGTGGCGTAATAATACTCGTGCAGCTTGCCGAACTTTCCTTCCCTTTCATACGCCCGCAGAGCATCCAGAGGGAAAATCCGGTTGGGATCTTCGTTGGCAGCGGCTGGATCATAGCCGGCGTGGATGGTCTTATATTCCCCGGCCGGCAAACGGTCCTTATATTGGGAAATATTATAACGACCCCATTTGGTTGCCGAGGCAGACTGGATACGGTCCGGGTTATCCGCCGGTACAATGCCTCCGGAGGTGACAAAGGCTATGGTTGCTTTACTTAAGTCTTTAACGGCTGGAGCAATCGGAACCCGGTCCGCTTCGGGAATAGGCAGTTCCGTTTGAAAAGGCTGGTTATTAAGCTTTTTCAACAGCATATCCACTACCCGGTCGGCAGCAGGTATGGGTGGATCTAAAAGGGTCTGGTGACGCTCTCCGCGACCAAAGTAGCCTTCATCCTGGGCTGAACCTATGGGCTCTCCCTTAGCCAGTTTTTGTCCCAGCTGGGCCATGGCCTTGATATCTTTGCGCATATCGGCTGCACTTTTTCCGCCTTTGAGGATGTACATTTTTTGGCGGAACATTTCTACACCGGGGTTTTCATCATTCATAGATGTAACCACCGGCACATTGAATTGTTCCTGGACCATTTGGCACACATTGCCGCAGGCAATGCCATAACGTCCAGCCCGGAAAGCGGGGCCAGCGAAGAAAATGTCAAAGTCCTTGTCCCGCAGAAAATCGCTGATTCTTTTTAGGGCCTCTTCCGTATTGGACCCCATATAGTTGTCTCCGCAAATAATAGTGTGGGTAATAGTAACATCGGCTAAAGTTTCGTTTAAAGCTGTAGCTGGTCCTACTAAACCTTCCCGGATAACCGGCTCAAAATCCGCTGATTCCTCACCGCCTATCTGACCGAAAAACTGATTGACATAGTGAATGCCTTTTTTCACCTTTTTCGCCCCCTTAGTATTCCTTAACCGTCTTGGTAGAAAAACCGCAAATCATATCTCCGCAGAACATGGCATTATCCTCGATAATAATGGAGCCGTCAGGTCTAACGGACTCTGCCCAGCCCCCGGAATTGCCATCACGAGCCAGGGATTCCAGTTCACCGATCACCGTTTGCATGGGGGGTAAGTCTAACAGTTCGGAGACATTACCGGTGGAGACAATGGCATCAGCCAGGCGATCCAGAGCCACCAGAGGCTGGGATTTGCCGTCGCGCCCGGTACATTCGTTGGTGATGCCCACCGTTTTAACTCCGGTTTTTTCTAGCTCCACGATGCATTGAATGAAATCAGCATCGGGATTACCATAACCTTCTTCGGCTACAATGGCTCCCTGGGCGCCCAGAGTACTAGCGATCTGTGCTACGAACAAAGCGGAACGGGTTTTCTGTACTAACTTAACATTCAGGTTAGACATGATAACCCCCAGGAAGTTAATAGTCTTCCCATGTTCCTGGTAGAGACGTTTCAGAGTCGGGTTATTCTGGTGGTCGTAAGTGGAGAACTTAGAGGAACTGGGCATGAAGCTTCCCGACACTATAGCTCCATCTAAAACTTCATTGGGATGCATAAGAGTGGGGAGCATGTGATTGGAGTCCCAGCCGTACACCAGGGCATTGTAACCCATCTCCTCCATTTGGGAATCCAACTGCATCACATATACTACTCCGGGTAAAGCCATTACGTCCGGTGGACGCTGGGTAATGGGCGGAAGGTCATATACCTCAATTTCTTCAGGAGTTTGGTTTTCCACACATTTACCGATATACTCGGCCAGACGATGCCCAGCCCAGCGCAAAGCCCGGTTTTTCTTCTGCTGCTCATACCGTTCAAATTCCTCATCCGTATCTCCCACCAGGCACAGGTTTATAAGACTGGAATAATAACTATGGACAGCTCCCGGGCCGCTCATGTCAATTACCCCATCCTGGAACCCGCCCCAGTGTTTGCCCACTACGGTGAGACTCATACCTTTTAGGGCGTGAGTTCTGCCCTGCCCGGCTCGTATTAAGTCATTGGTCATTCCGGGAAACATGACCCCGCCTGATACTTTACAGCGCGGCTCAATAGCTTCCTTAACCGGGGTAATCCGCACCGAGTCCCCAGGGCGGGCAATTACCAAATCAGCATCAATAATGTGATCGTCTTCATAAACTACCTCCAGAGCTTCGGTTTTGTTAATCGTCAGGATGCCCTGCTGGTATTCAGTCCGATCACCGAAGCGAATGTCTTTCACAGGAAAATTACCGATTTCAAGGCGCATTGATCACAAACTCCTTTCTGTGCCACATACTACTAATGTGAGTATTTTTCTGCTGCGGTATGCATGAAGTAAGAACTAGTTTTCTTGCTGAGTTAACATTATTATTAACGGAGGGAAGCTGATCTTATTCGAAGCAGGGCGAATGGCTTGAAAGCAGCAAGGGGATTAATTATGATGGTATAAGACTTGAGATTTAAGAATGGCTGTATGCTTTGAGGATAGGAGGAAGTTATTTTATGAATGACCGGGACGAAAGATCGCTGGATCAGGAGACAGCTGACAGTTTGCCCGTGAATTTTATCCAGACTATAATCAATGAGGACCTAAAAACAGGCAAAAATAATGGACGGGTGCACACACGTTTTCCTCCCGAACCCAATGGCTATCTTCACATTGGACATGCTAAGTCCATTTGCCTCAACTTTGGCTTGGCAGCTGCTAATGGAGGGTTATGCAATCTTCGCTTTGACGATACCAATCCCAGCAAAGAGGAAACGGAGTATGTTGAATCCATAAAGGATAATGTGCGCTGGTTAGGTTTTGACTGGGATGACCGTCTGTATTATGCTTCTGATTACTTTGATCAGCTGTATGAATTTGCCTGCCAATTGATTAAAAAGGGCAAGGCTTATGTCTGCGATCTGAGTGCCGAACAGATTAGGGAGTACCGGGGGACTCTGACTGAACCTGGTCGGGAAAGTCCTTATCGCAACCGCTCCGTAGAAGAAAATTTGGACCTGTTCCAGCGCATGAAAAATGGAGAGTTCCCGGATGGAACACGGGTACTGAGGGCCAAAATCGACATGGCTTCCCCTAACCTGAATATGCGGGATCCAGTTATGTACAGGATTCAGCATTCCCATCATCACCGCACCGGTGATAAATGGTGCATATATCCTATGTATGATTTTGCTCATCCGCTGTCCGATGCCCTGGAAGGCATTACCCACTCCATTTGTACTCTGGAATTTGCCGATCACCGTCCTCTGTATGATTGGTTCGTTGATAATGTTGACTATGGCAAGGAAATCCATGGCCGGCCCCAGCAAATTGAATTTGCCCGCTTGAATTTAACCTATACGGTAATGAGCAAACGCAAGCTGCGGCTGTTGGTGGAAAAAGGTTTTGTACGGGGCTGGGATGATCCGCGCATGCCAACTATTGCCGGATTGCGGCGCCGGGGATATACTCCCGAATCCATTCGCGATTTTTGCGATCGTATCGGGGTGGCTAAACGCAATAGCACAGTTGATATAGCATTGCTGGAACACTGTATTCGCGAAGACCTAAATAGCCGGGCTCCCCGGGTGATGGCAGTTCTCCGTCCCTTAAAGGTGATTATTACCAATTATCCCGAGGGCCAGGTGGAGTGGCTGACCACGGAAAATAATGTGGAGCAGCCGGAAATGGGATCCAGGGAAATACCTTTTACCCGGGAGATATTTATTGAGCGGGAAGATTTTATGGAGGACCCTCCCAAAAAGTTTTTCCGGCTCAAACCAGGAGGAGAAGTACGGCTAAAAAGTGCCTATATTATTCAGTGCCAGGAGGTAATCAAGGATGACCAGGGCAATATTATAGAACTGCACTGCACCTATGACCCTGATTCCAAAACAGGCGGACCTAATGCCGGCCGCAAGGTGAAAGGTACTTTGCACTGGGTATCTGCTGACCATGCCATACCGGCGGAAGTGCGCCTCTACGATAACCTCTTCCTGAAAGAGAACCCGGATGATGATGAAGACGGGACGGATTTTACCAGTTTTATAAATCCGAATTCCTTGGAGGTTCTCACTGATTGCCTGGTAGAACCCAGTCTAGCCGATGCTCCCGTGGAAAGCAGGTATCAGTTTTTACGGCAAGGCTATTTTGTGGTAGACCCGGATAGCAGAAACGGACGGCTGGTCTTCAATCGTGTGGTGGGTTTGCGTGACTCCTGGGCTAAAATTCAAAGCCGGGATAGCTGAGGCTAAAAAAACCAAGGCTGCCTCACCGGGCAGCCTTTTTGCTTGGGTTGATCATTACCGGTGCAATGGAGGGAAGCACTAAAAATGAGTCCGCTTCGTATAGCCTTCTGCCTGTCGGTGGTTACTGCCATTTGGGGAGCCAATTTTACGGTAATGAAGCTGGGGCTGCAGGAACTTTCCCCCCTGGTTTTTAATACTACCCGGCTGGTTGTAAGCGCTGGGGCAGCTTGGGCGTGTGTTGGGGCGATGAGGATATACCGGACCATGCTGCCTGAGGATCGCAGAGCGGTATTGTCCTTGGGTATTCTAGGTTTTGCTTTGCCTCAGGTAGGTATAACTTTTGGCGTCAGCCTAACTGCAGCTGGAAACTGCTCGATAATAATGGCTTTGATTCCGGTGAGCGTATTAATTATCAACCGCTTTACTGGTATGGAAAAAAGCAGCCTCAAATTAGCAGCAGGGGTAGGTGTTTCCTTATCGGGGGTAATATTAATTGTACTGGGCAGCAGTGCTGGTTTGTCCATATCGGCTGCTGATATAAAAGGGGTGCTGGTTATGCTGGCTGCCCAGTTCCTATGTGCATACTTCACAGTTTATTCCCGGCCTTTGCTGGAGAAATATCATCCTTTCCAGATCATGGCCTGGTTGCTCACGGTGGCGGCAGTATTTTTTACTGCTGGTACCCTGCCACAGTTGTTGTCTGCAGATTGGCAAAAGGTTACCATCCTAGGCTGGTCCAGTGTGGCTTATTCAGGAATCCTGGCTTTAGCCCTGGGAAACCTAGTCTGGGGATGGGGAATAAAATATTTAGGCAGTACCCGGGTAGCAGTATTTAATAATATAACTCCTGTCTTTGCCGTGGTCACAGCCTGGCTGGTTTTGGAGGAAAGCTTTAGCCTGCTCCAGTTTGGGGGCGCCTTGGTTATATTGGTAGGTGTCCAATTTACCCAGAAGGCTGCTCGTGAACTATATAGCCATCCGGCAGAAGATATTACCTGATAAATAAAAAGGTGTTTGGGAAAGGTTTCTTCCAGCTCTACCTGTATTATATGCCTGTCAGAAGCTTAGAATAAAATGTGACAGTGATGAAATGCTAATGATAAGATGGTAAACCTCCCGCTGAATTAAGCGGGGGGTTTTGCAGTTCATTGCGAGCCCCGCAAGGGGTGTGGCAATCTCTGTGTCGATCTACACTAACCATGGCTTGGCAGAGTGTTAGCCGGCTCGTTCCGGAATTCCTCGCCATGCAACCCATGGGCTTACTTCGGTGCGAAGCGAACCGTTCGGAGTTAGGCATCCAGCACTCAGTCCTCGCTGCTAGAAACATCCTGTTTCTCGCTCCGCTTCGCTGCCCCCGGTTTCGCCGTGCGTTGCAACGGCTCGTCGTACGTCACTCGTCCGGATAATACTCCTGCTTAAGCCGTAAAGCGATGTTTGTTTTCGTTCATCGTGGCATGTTCCACAGGTGCTAATGGCGATACATTGTTTACGGGGGTGGAACTGTGATCGGACTGGTACTAGAAGGCGGAGGAGCTCGGGGTGCCTATCAAATAGGAGCTTACAGGGCTATTCAGGAAATAGGAATAGAAATCAGGGGTATTGCCGGAACATCAGTGGGAGCTCTGAACGGTGCCATGATCGCTCAAGGCGATGCTGAACTTGCCTATCAACTGTGGTGGGATATCACACCGGATCGGGTATTTAAGCTGGATTCTGCGGGAATGAAACACATCAATAGCCTGGGCTTAAGGAGGGAAAGCCTGCCTCGCTTGCTGCAGCGCCTGCGGGAAATTTTCCACGAAAGAGGTCTGGATGTTACTCCGCTGAAAGAGCTAATAACCGAGGTTGTTAAGGAAAAAGTGATTCGCCAAGCCGGTCTGGACTTTGGCCTGGTGGCAGTATCCCTCCATGACCTGCGCCCTCTGGAGTTGTTTCTGGAAGATATTCCCCAGGGAATGCTGGCAGATTACCTGATGGCCAGTGCCAGTTTTCCCGGTTTTAAGGTAGATCCGGTGGAAGGTCGCCGCATGATTGACGGAGGGCTGCATGATAACCTGCCGGTTAAGTTGCTGGTGGACAAAGGGTACCAGGAGATTATTATTCTGCGAACCCATGGGCCAGGACGCTACCGGCGGGTGCGGCAAAAAGGACTGCATCTCACCTATATCAGCCCATCAGACCATTTGGGGGGCATACTGGAGTTTAGTCCAGAAAGAGCCCGCACCAATCTAAGAATGGGATACTATGATGCCTTTAAAACCCTGCACCAATTAAAGGGTTTCCGCTTTTATATTTACCCCTGGGATAATGATTATTTTCTGGATTGTTTTCTATCACTGGATGAAGAGATGGTACGCGACCTAGGCCGGCTGATGGGTTTTAAGGGGAGATCTTACCGGCGCATGCTTTTTGAGCAGATTTTACCGCGTTACTGCGACTTGTTGGGAATAAATCAACAGTCCGATTATGAGGAAATAGGGCTGCGGTTGCTGGAGGAAATTGCGGGGCGATGCGGTGTGGAGCGATTCAAAATATATCATCTGGAAGAATTTCTGAACCTGCTTCGAGCAAGTTACCGGGATTTGAGTAAATCAGAAAAAATATTTGATTTGGTTAGCACTAAGCGGGGGTGGCCACGTAACCTCCGGGAAAAGATAATGGACCAGACAGCTGACTATTGGTACCGGTATTTAGTAGGTACTAAAGGGAAGTACGTTACCTCCCCAAGACCAATGGAGTTTAAATAGTTGCGTAATAATCGTATTAAGACAATTTGCCTAAACACCTGTAAGAGTGCCAGGGACCTAAGACCAGATTTCGACAGGATAGGAGGAAAAATATGACCCCATGGAGAAAGCATTTTGAATATAACATGGGAGCGGAGTACTAGCCAATGAAGTGTAAAACTACTCTAGTTGCCGGCATCGTTTTATGGCTTTCATTGGCAGGAGGAGCTGTTTATCTCCTGATGGTGATTCATGACTTTTTTCGAGAATTGCCGCACCAGTTGTATGATCACCAAGGCTTTAATATGATGGTAACAAGCATTTTGGTAATACTTAACGTGCTGTTGGCTGTATCAGTAGGTCTGGTGGCATATGGTTTAAGCAAGCTGCGGCATGCCAGGTATATAGTTCATCATCAGCGTATGCTGACCGAAAAAATGCGGGTGAGCAATGCCGCACTGGAACAGAAAGTCAGCCTCTTGAAGGCCGAGTTAAAAAGGGCCGTTACCCAGTTAGACCAGGAAAGTGAACAACGCCGCCTTTTAGCCGAACAATTGAAAAACCAAGCCACTACTGATTCAGTGACAGGATTACCTAATAGAAGAACAGGCATGGCCTTGCTGGTTAGCCAGATGCAAAGGTCGGAACGTTACCAGTGGCCACTTACTATCTGGTCTATTAATATTGATAATCTCAAGCAAGTGAAGGAAAGGTATGGACATGATTGCGTAGATCAAATGGTAAAAGAGCTGAGCCGGATTATCCAGAGCAATATTCGCATTTCTGAAACTGTGTTTCGCATGGGTGAGGACGAATTAATGGTTATCTTGCCTCAGTGTTCAATAGAGGAGGCAACTGCTATAACAGATAGAATAGATATCGCTTGCCAGCTTGATGAACAGCTGAGCCACTATGAATGGCAGCCGGTTATAAGCCACGGTCTGGCCGAGTACCAGCCGGGCTGCAGAATACGGCTAACTGAATTTGTACAGCAAGCCCTTTATGCCCGCAGGAGAAATTTACTCGCGCAAATATAATGATATGGAGATAATCTCTTAATGCACCTCATTTTTCCTCTTGTACAATTATGAATAGGAACTTTTTAATTATTTCCAATTAAGTGATAATAGAATTGTATTCAGGCTTTGGGGTGAGAAGCAATGGATCAGACAACATATTTGGTTCATAAACGTAACCTGTTGGTCTGCAAGTTATCCTGGGGATTTTTGGCAGTAGCCCTAATAGCCGGACTGCATATGGGGAAAGACTTAGCTGCTCTGTTAGTTCATCCTATTATGTTTGCAGTGGTTCTGGGTTTAATTCTTACAGCTTTTGTGGCAAAGAAAGTCTTCACAATTCCTGTCATGTATGGATATATCTGCTTAATATATCTATATTTTTTTCTGCTTATTACCGGATCCCCGCTGTTAGTAAATTTTCTGTTTATGTGGCTAGGATTAGTTTTTAGTGCTATATACCAGTCCTATATCATTATTGTATTGTCAGGTACTTTTTCTCTGCTGATCAGCTTTTATGCTTTTTTTTCATCAAGCATGATATTATTTTCCCCCAGGTACCTTATTCACATTTTGTCTACATAATACTGTTTAATATATTCTTAACTCTGATCTTGCTGGCTATGACCCGCTTCATCCGTAATCTATGGCTAAAAGCTCAAAAAAGCCAAATTCAGCTTAACAATATTTTAGAGAATGTAGATATTGCTACCTGGACCTATGATGTAAAGACTGGTGAGTTTGAATTGTCTTCCAGTTTGCAGAGGGTAACCGGTGTCCCTACTGAACTTGTTAATCAAGACGAGAATTCCTGGCGAAAGTTTACTCATCCCGAAGACATCAAGTTAATAGAAGCAGCTCTGCATCAGACTAATAAGGGAATCCCCGCCACGGCTGACTTCCGGATTATTGGCAAGGATGGAAGCATTCGCTGGATGCAGAGCCGGATATTTCCCCTTGTGGATAAAGAGGGAAAGATTACGCAGTCAGCCGGGGTAATAATAGATATTACTGATCATAAACACATGGAAGAAAAGATTGAACATTTGGCATATCATGATAGTTTAACCGGACTTCCCAATCGAGCCTATCTGGAGATAAGTTCACATTACATACTGCAAGAGGCTAAGCAAACGGATAGTAAGGTGGCAGTATTATTTATGGATCTGAACAGATTTAAATCTGTTAACGACAGTCTGGGACACCAGGCGGGTGACAAACTCCTAAGAATGATTGCCGCACGACTGAAAGAAGCCGTACGGGACCGGGATTTGCTGGCCCGCGTGGGCGGGGATGAGTTTGTTGTAGTTTTGCAGGGCAGTAATCGTCAGGAGTTTTTGGCTATTGCTGAGAGACTAGTAAATCGCTTTAACGATCCCTTCTCTATAGACGGACAATTGATACCGATAGCCCTTAGCTTGGGCGTAAGTATTTATCCCGACCATGGTACCACTCTGGATGATCTCTTGAACAAGGCTGATCAGGCCATGTATGCTGCCAAGCAGCTGGGGGATAACCAAATTGTGTTATTTGGTACCCAGCCATCTAGTTGAGTTGTGTAATGCGGCGCAATACCGCATTCAATTCTCCTCCCAGCAGTATCACCACACTGCTTAGATAGAGCCAGATCAGCAGTATTACAATCCCGCCCAGACTGCCATAGATGAGGGTGTAATCGGCAAAGTGCTCCACGTACCAAGCAAACACGGAGGAGGTAGCGATCCAACCCAAACTGGCTAGTATGGATCCGGGCAGAGCTTCCCGGGAATTCAGTTTAAGGTTGGGGCTGAAACGGTAGAGCAGGTTGAAAACCAGCAGCATAGTGATCATGGGAATCAAGTAGCGTAGATATCTCCAGATACGGGTAAAGTAATGATCTGCACCCAGTAAGGAAAACAAAGACTCGCCCATTATCCTGCCCAGGACCAGCATAACCAAAGCAAATAAAATAATTAAAGCCAAAGCCAGGGTGAATAGCAGTGACAATCCCCGCACCTTCCAGAAGGAGCGGTTTTCTTTATCACAATGTGCCTGGTTTATGCCGTGAATAAGAGCACTGACACCTGTGGAAGCTGCCCAGATGGTAATAATCATACCAATGGACAGCAGGGTATGGGAACGGGCCTGCAAGGTTTCCTCAATAATACTTCGCACCTGTACATAAGCATCCCAGGGCAATATGCCGGCCAGCTGGTCCAGAGGCAGGTCATTGGCTACCGGAAAATAGCTGAGCAGGGTGATTAAAAAGATTAGAAATGGGAAAAAGGCCAGCACCAGGTAAAAAGTGAGCTGAGCTGCAAGCGCAGTCAGGTCATGTTCCTTAAATCGCTGGTATAATTGGACGGTTACTTCAAGCCATAGGGCCAAGAGCTGTCCCCCTTCTAGCTAAAAGAATTACTTGTTTAACACAGTGTAAGACATTGACAAGCTTTTTATAACTTCATGGGCAATAGAAAATGCCCCAGAACGGATCATAGGAACGTTCCGGGGCATTGGCAGGATGCCTTTTTTAATTTAACACGGGGCCGGATTTACTTTTATTGGACCCAACGTTAGCCCTTACCTTATGAATAATAAAGGTGATGGCCAGCAATGCAAAACCAATAACATCGGAGGTGACATTGGGATCTATCATCAGCAAACCTCCCACAAAGAACAGGATGCGTTCCAGCCAGTGGGCATAAGTCAGCAAATAACCGGAAACCGCTGCTGCTATTCCCAACATTCCTAGAGTAGACGTCAATATTATCATCAGCACCTTAGGCAGGGTAACATCCACCATTAATAAAACCGGTGACATTACAAAGATATAGGGTACGATGAAAGCGGCTATAGCCAATTTGGAAGCCTGCACTCCCGTAATGAGCGGATCACTCCTGGCTATACCGGAGCCAGCAAAGGCCGCCAGGGCTACCGGAGGAGTAATATCGGCAATAATTCCGAAATAGAACACAAACATATGAGCCGCCAGTACAGGAACTCCCAGCTGTATGATAGCTGGAGCAGCAATAGTTGAGGTGATAACGTAATTGGCAGTTGTAGGAACCCCCATACCCAACAGAATCGAGGTAATCATGGTAAAGAATAGGGTGGGAAGCAGATAGCCATGTGCCAGATCTACCAGGGAGGAAGCCAGTTTTAATCCCAGGCCGGTTTTGGTTACTACGCCAATAATAATACCGGCGGTGGCACAGGCAACGATTACCCCCAGAGCTGAACGAGCTCCATCCTCCAAACCCTTGATTATAGTGCGCCAGGAAATACGGGTAGACTTCCGCAGCATGGAAGCTACAATGGTAAGACCAATGGCCCATAAGGCGGCTCGCATGGGAGTGTAGCCCGCTACCAGAAGGTAGACAATGGCTATCAAGGGCAAGGCCAGATGACCCCGGTCCAATAACAAACGCCATACATTGGGCAATTCATCGCGGGACATGCCCTTTAATCCATGTTTTTTGGCTTCCAGGTGAACACCGATCATGACACCTGTAAAATATAGCAGAGCAGGAATTACCGCCGCTTTAACTATTTCTATATAAGGCATACCCACAAAATCGGCCATTAAAAAGGCCGCTGCTCCCATAATGGGAGGCATAAGCTGACCTCCGGTAGAAGCAGCCGCTTCTACAGCACCCGCAAACTCCGGACGGTAGCCCAATTTCTTCATCATGGGAATGGTAAAGCTTCCGGTGCCTACCACATTAGCTACTGAACTTCCAGAGACGGTCCCCATCAAACCACTGGAGATCACCGCTACTTTGGCAGGGCCTCCGCTGGCCCAGCCCGCTACGGCATTGGCCAGGTCTATGAAGAACCTGCCCAGTCCGGTTTTATCCAGATAAGCACCGAAAAGAATGAACAGGAAGATAAAGGTGGACGAAACCCCCAAAGGTATGCCGAAAATACCTTCCGTGGTGAAGAAGAGATGGTCAACCAGTAATTCCAGTTGTACGCCCCGGTGACCAAAGGTGCCGGGGATATGAGGGCCGGCAAAGGCATAGGCGATAAATATCAGAGCTACAGTTACCAGTGGCCAGCCTACCACACGGCGAGCGGCTTCCAAAACCAGCAGGATACCCAGAGCTCCTATTACCATATCGATGGTGGTTGCCATTCCCGCGCGATACACCAGTTCTTTGTAGAAGATCACGATGTATAGGGGCATTGCCGTGGCAACTACCGCCAAAATCGCATCTATCCAGTGCAGGTGTTCACGGGACCAACTTTTTCGGCTGGGATATAGCAAGAACACTAGACTCATGGCAAAAGCCAAGTGAACTGCCCGCTGCAGGTGAGCATCCAGTACCCCAAAGGCTGCGGTGTAAAGCTGGAACAGAGAAAAGCTGATGGCTATAAGGGCCACCACCCATTTACCAAAGCCTCCGAAACGGCGGTAATCCGATTCTCGATCATAGCGGGCCAGCAATTCATCTATATTTACTTCATTTCCTGGTGTGACGTCTGGTTTGTTCACAATAATCCTCCCTTAAAAGCTGCGATTCTGTGCCAGATCAGGTATCCTGGGGAATACGACTGAATACTGATCTCTACCAGACTGCCTGGCAAAAAGTAATTGCTCAATAAATAACGGTGATTATTGTATACCAGGCCCTGGTAGGACACGGGCATAACCGCCAGTCGTATTTCCCGGAATACCCGGTTTAAGCCACTTAGTTCAAATGTACCCTGGTTGTTGACCAATTGGCCTTCAGATGGTAGGAAAGGCAGGCCTACTCCCAGGGATTGGTAGGTGGTAGAAACAAGTTGTATTTGATTCCCTGCCACTACAACAAAATGTTCCCGGACTGGGGACTTTTGCACAGAGTGGACATATTCCAAAGAAAAGTTTTTTCCTTTTACCAAAGGGATCAGCAAGGCCTGGTGGTTATTATCCTTAACTTGCAGCACTGGCAGCGGGTGTAATATTAACCCGGCTGCCAGCACTATACATAAAAATGCTAATAGCCTTTTAATCCAAGCCTTGCTTTTCACCTTTTCCTAATCCCTATTCATCGAAGTACTTTTCTGCTCCCGGATGCATGGGAATAGAAATACCTTCTTTAGCTGTTTCCTTGTTTATAAGTTCGCCCACGGAGTGAGCAGCCTTTAACTTATCCAGGTTGGAATAGATCGCCTTGACAATATCATAGGCTAATTGCTCGTCCATGTCCTCAGTGGTCACCAGCATGGCTTTGACTGCCAATGACTGTACATCAGCTTCCTGCTTTGGATAGGTACCTGCGGGAATGGTGATTTTAGTATAGAACGGGTACTGGGCCATCAGCTTGTCAGCTGTGGCATCATCTACCGGAATCAGCACCACATCGTGCTGAGCGGCAATATCCTGGATAGCTGCCGTGGGGAATCCGGCCGTTATGAAGCCGGCATCAATGTTACCGTCCTTCAAGCCATTGGCAGCTTCGGCAAAGGACAGGTATTGTACCTGTATATCGTCGTAAGTAATACCATTGGCCAGCAGGATCTGGCGGGCATTTGCTTCTACACCGCTGCCGGCTGCACCCACCGCGATACGCTTGCCCTTCATGTCAGCCACCGACTTGATTCCTGAACTTTTCAGGGTAATCATCTGCACAGTTTCCGGATAAAGGGTGCACAGGGCCCGCAGACCTGTTACCTGATTATCCTGAAACAGTTCTTCCCCTTTATCGGCATAATAACTGACATCATTCTGAATAAAGGCTAATTGTACACTGCCGCCGTTAAGCAGGTTCACATTGGCCACTGATGCATTGGTGGCCTCGGCGGTAGCATTCACTCCAGGAATACTGTCCTTTAATATTTCTGCCATAGCTCCGCCCAGAGGGTAATAAGTACCGGCGGTTCCGCCAGTAGCGATATTTATGTATTGGGTCTGGGCTTTCGGGGTCTGTTCTCCGGTGTCTGAACCAGAAGAACTACAGCCAATTACCAGGGCAGCCAGCATAACCATAACTACCAGTAAAGCAATACTACGTCTAACAGGTTTTATCAATTCAATCGCCCTCCTCAGTTTATAAATAACATTATAAATGATTTAGCTACCACCCTCCCCTTGAAAATACTAGCAGATATGTTTTAACTAATTAAACAAAAATAATAGATCTCCTGCTCTCTTTTTTCGGGAAAAATTCGTATAAGCCTGCAAAACAAATGATTTTACCCAAATTTTGACGCGCAGTAAGGATGATCTGAATTTAAGAGACAAATCAGGAAAGAGCGGCTAGTCCAAGGCTATGTTTAGCGAAGCCAATAGAAAGCGGATCAGCTGGGCACTGACTTCTTCAAAGGTGAGACCATTTTCCAAAATAAAGTCAGGATTAACCACGGCCTGAATAGAAGCAGTCACAACTGCAGAAAAAATGCGCAGGTCAATATCGGATACTGGTGAATTAGAATTAGTTCTGATAATGTAATCGATAATGATACGTATTTTTTCGGTGCGAAAAGCATCTATTTTATCCCAGAGATGGGGATAGATGAGGCGTAAGTCCTCCAAGCTTCGAGCGGATATTATGAATTTACCCTGATCCAGCAAATGGGCTAGAAGGGTTCGGATTATTTGCTGGGGAGCAGAACCAGAGGCTATTAATTCATCAGCCTTGGAGCTCATGCTGGCGAGAAAGTCATCAATCACAGCCGCAATAAGTTCTTCCTTACTGGAATAGTAACGGTAAAGAGTGCGTTTGCTGATGTGAGCCTGGGCCGACAGTTCATCCATGGTCCAGCCTTTAAAGCCTCTTTCAGTTGTTAACTGGCGTACCGCCGATATAATACGCTGATTTATTCCCATTTGCTACTCCTTTCCTTAGGAAACAACTTTCTTTTTGAATCTTGCCGTACTCACCCCTAGAAACAGCACGGAGAACACGAGTAAGGCTGTAACCTGGCCATACAGGTACTGAAAACCAATCCCTTTTAAGACAATTCCCCGGATAATATCCAGGTAATAGGTTATCGGGATAAGACAGCTGATATAATAAATTATCTGGGGCATGGCTTCCCGCGGGAACATAAACCCAGACAACAGTATGCTGGGCAGCATAACAAAGAAGGCCATCTGAAAAGCCTGCATTTGATTTTGAGCTATATTGGAAATCAT
The DNA here is from genome assembly GCA_029550685.1 of Bacillota bacterium. Classification (GTDB taxonomy): domain Bacteria; phylum Bacillota; class Syntrophomonadia; order Syntrophomonadales; family Syntrophomonadaceae; genus DTU018. Next base: position 3,308 of record JAKPGY010000076.1, on the reverse strand, counting down.
CAATCCCAGACCTAATGATGCGGTTATGAAAAACAGGGTCAGCAAGTAGAGCTGCAGTAGGCTGCCCCGAATAGGTACCTGAAAGAAAATAGCTCCCACCAGGAGGGCTACGGTTATCTGCAGGTAGCCCAGGGTGATGTAAGGTACTATTTTTCCAATCATTAGCTCAAAAGGCTTGATTGGAGTAACTATCAGCTGTTCCAGGGTGCCCCGTTCCCGCTCCCGTACTATAGCGATAGCTGTCAGGATAACCATAGTCATGGTCACGATTATACCCAGAATAGCTGGAACCATATAGTAAGCCGTGATCCCGTCCGGGTTATACCAGGGGCGAACCCGGATATCGTAGGGGAGGCTGGCCGAAGGCACTTTTTCGATTAATACCTGCTGCGATTTCAGTAAACCAATGGAGTTGGCGATAGCTATGGCCTGATTGGATACCATATTGTCACTGGCATCCACTATAACTTGCACCTGAGCCGGTTCCCCCCGCTGCAACCTGGTAGCGAAGTCAGGCGGGTAGATAATTCCTGCCTTAGCCTTACCGCTGTCAATCATACGGTTTGCTTCTTCATAGCTGTCGACTGAAGCCACTATATCAAAGTAATTGGAACTGGAAAAGGCTTCCGTTAAATCCCGGCTTTCTGCCGAAAGGGATTGATCAAACACTACGGTGGGAATATGCTTTACTTCCGTTTGAATGGCATAGCCAAACAACACCAACTGTACCAAGGGTATCAGGAAAATAATACCCAAGGTCATGCGGTCACGGCGCATCTGGATAAATTCTTTGCGTATAACAGCAGCAATGCGATTCATACAGGTACCTCGCTTTCCTGTCGCTTGGCCAGAGCAACAAATACATCATCCAAAGTAGGAGTAATCAATTTGGGCTGCACACCAATATAGGCGGCCAGCTGCCGGATACAGGATTCTTCTTCTACCAGCACATGCAGGCTGGAACCATGCACACTGCAATTCTTCACATAGGGCAAATTCAGCAGATCATCGATAACCCTTAAAGGATCAGGCAGGATCAATTCCAGCAGTATTCCTTCCAAAGTGGTCTTTTTGAGCTCATCGGGGGAGGCTAAAGCCAGCAGTTTTCCCCGTGAGAAAAAGGCGATCTGGTGGCAGCGTTCAGCTTCTTCCATAAAATGGGTGGTAACAATCACAGTAGTACCGCCGGCAGCCAGATCCTGGATGATGTTAAAGAAAGCCCGTCGACTGGCAGGGCTGACCCCGCTGGTAGGTTCATCCAGAAATACCAGTTGCGGGTGAGACACCAGAGCACAACCCAAAGCCAGGCGCTGCTTAAATCCCAGACTAAGGGTACTAACCAATTGGTCTTTGCGTTCCTTTAGTTGGGCCAGTTCGATCATCTCTTCAATCCGCCTGCGTTTGGCAGAACCGGACAAATTGTACAGACCCGCATAAAAATCCAGATTTTCCAACACAGTGAGGTCTTCGTACAGGCTGAATTTTTGTGACATATAGCCAATGTGCTGTTTTATAAGTTCGCTCTGGGTAGCGATATCATATCCTAGTACCTCGCCTGAACCGCTGGTGGGTTCCAGTATGCCGCACAGCATGCGCATGGCGGTGGTTTTACCGGCGCCATTGGGTCCCAAAAAACCGCATACCTGTCCGGTGGGAATAGCAAGATTGATGCGGTCTACGGCGGTAAAATTTCCAAAGCAGCGGGTGAGATCCTGGGTAATCACCGCATAATCCATATCAATCATCCTTCCCGGTCATAATAACAAAAAGGTCCTCCATTGCTGGTGAAACCGGCTCGATAATGCCATCCAGGCCCTGGGCAGCCAGGTATGACCGTATTGCCTGTTGCCCCTGGGGACCATCGCTAACTACCAGCCGGTACTTATAACCAAAAAAGGAGGCATCTTCGACTTCCTCCAGGTTGTCAAACAGGCGGGGATCCTGACAGGGAGTGCGCACCTCCAGAACCCGCTGGCTAAAAGGTTTCTTCAAATTTTGCGGGGTGTCGCAGGCCAGGATATGTCCCTGATTAATAAAAGCCACCCGGGTACATAATTCCGCTTCATCCATATAAGGAGTGGAAACCATAATAGTCATACCCTGGTGATTGAGTTGGTAGAGTATACGCCAGAATTCCTGGCGCGATTGAGGATCAACTCCATAGGTGGGTTCATCCAAAACCAGCAGAGCCGGACGGGTAATCAAGGCACAGGTGAGGGCCAGCTTCTGCTTCATGCCTCCCGACAAGCTGCCGGCCAGGCGATTAGTAAAAGGTGACAAACCGGTGATTTCCAAAATCTCCTTGGCACGGTTGCGTATGACCTGCTTGGGCAAGCTATAAAGAGAACCAAAAAATTCTATGTTTTCCTGGATAGTTAAATCTGGATACAAGCTGAACCGCTGGGGCATATAGCCCAGGTTCTGCCGGTCAATCAGTTCAGGAGCCTGATCCATAAGTCTGACTTGACCTTCGTCTTGAGACATGAGACCGCAGATAATGCGCATAAGGGTAGTTTTACCGGCACCATCAGGTCCGATCAGCCCGAAAATATCCTGCTGGTTGACCTGCAGGCTGACCCGGTCCAAAGCTTGGATGGAGGAGAATCTTTTCGATATATTTTCCGCTCTGATCATGGGTTACTCCTTCAAAAAGGTAACATCGGCCGGCATGCCTGGCTTAAGGATATTGTCCGGCTCATCCAGCAATATCTTGACAGCATATACTACATTGGTTCGTTCTTTTTCGGTTTGTATGGTTTTAGGTGTAAATTCTCCCTGGGTGGCTATGTGAGAAACAGTACCGGCAAAGGTCTGGTTACTGCCGCTGACGGTGACTGCCACAGGTTGCCCTAAATAAATTCTTGGCAGATCAACGGTGGGTACATAAACCTTAATCCACATGGAGCTGAGGTCGGCTATGGTGACTAAAGCTGCTCCAGCGGTTACATATTCACCTGGTTCATAATTGCGGCTTACTACGGTTCCACTAAGGGGAGAAATCAATTTTAAGTCGTCCAGCATAGCTTGGCTGGCCTGCAATACTGCGCGGCTGCGTTCTACCTCTGCTTGAGCAGCTTCAATGGTAGCCGGACGGTTACCCGCCTGTAGCAGGTTAAGCTGTGCCTTGGCTACTTTGAGCTCGGTTTCAATTTGCTGCAATTTTAGCCGGGCTTGTTCCAGTTCTTCCTGGGATAGAGCTCCAGCCTGGGAAAGGGATTCAGCCCGGGCTAGATCCTGCTGAGCTTTTTGCAGAGCAGCTTCTTTATAGGATACTTGAGCTGCGGCAGCTTCAATTTCCTGCTGGCGGG
>JAKPGY010000075.1 GCA_029550685.1 Bacillota bacterium | reverse complement strand
GATGTGCCGCTATCAAAATTGAAGTGGGTAGAGTTTTCAATTCCTTTAATCTTACCGGCAGAGCAGGTAAACACAACCAGCACTACTGGCAAGGATTTAGGAGGCTATTTTGCCTGGAACCCTAATGCTTATCGTGATTCTGGCAAGTGGTTTTTAGAAGCAAGTATAGCCATAAGCAATGAAAAAGGAACGGCAATCTGCATACTTAAGGGCAGCCAGGAATGGGGGCAGGTAGAAACACAGGAAACCAAGCTTACCCTAGTAAGATCAGAGAGTATAGCCATGCCCCCGGGTCCAGAAAACTTGTGGATTGTTCTCAAGACAAGCAACAGTAGCTATGCTGCCAGTTTAGGAGCGGCAAGACTAATATTTATACCAGGTATTTAGGTTACTCCAGCATTTTGGCGACATATTCAGAAGCAATAGCAAAGACAGCAGTATATCCATATGCCCTATAGTTAACTCCGATAAGCTCACCGTATTCATTAATTACTGGACCACCACTGCTACCACGTGTGATAGGGCCGCTGTAATATATAAATTTAAATTTTTCATTAATAGGCTGATCAATAAATGCTCTAACCTGCCCCTTTGCAACTGGGTAATCTAAACCATAAGGGAAGTAGTAACAGGTATCAAAGGTATCGTATTCATAGTTAAAGTTTCCTATGTAGGGGTAATTACTTCCTGATACTTTTAGCAGGCATAGATCCCAGTCTTTTTTTACTTTTAATAAGTCAGCTTTTAACCTTTTGCCGTCCTGTAAGACAGCCGTGATATTGTTATATCCTTCAATTACGTGGACATTTGTAATGACCTTGCCATCACTGCTAACAAAAAACCCCGTACCGATAGGCATACCTCCTGATTCGAGCTTAACAACTGCCGGTAAAATAAGCTTTGTTACTTCTTCCAATGTAAGCGGCTGGCGTGTTTCCTTTGGTTGTTCTGGAGAAGAAATATAAATAGTTTTAGTTGTTCCGTCCCAATTTACAGTCAAGCCTAGTGTTTCTACCACTGCCCTTAAGGGGATCATTGTAATTCCTTCGTCGGAGATATATGCTTTATCGGAGTTTATTTCAGTATCGTTGACAAAGATTGTTACGCTGTTAGAACTGGCAGACACACTTAGTGCAGTGGCCATTATGATTCCTATGATTAAACCAGTCAGAAATTTTTTCATTTTAGAAAACACCTCCTTTTTTTATTATTATAAACAATTTTTGTGCGGGTACGCAAGTGCATGAAAGGAGTTGACAAATATGCCGTGGCAGAAGCATATGAGTTATTTTGGTTCCCCGGAAGCTTATGCTAAGGAAATTCAAAGAAAAGAATCAACTGGGCAATCATTTTCTGATCCTTCCGCAGCGGAAGCTTTTAAGGCTGCTCATCCAGAATATTTTCAATCTTCAAGCCCTGCTAAAGAAGCACAGAAAGCAGCCAATGCTAGATCAAAACCAAGTATGCCAAAGGGTATTTCTAGTTATGCAAGCGGTAAATCAAGTATTACAGAAGGAACCGGCGGTAGTAGTAAAACAGCAGCAGAAATATTAGCTGAAACAGGGATGGTAACATTGCCAGATGGTCAGCAGGTGTCGGCGGTAGAACTCTATTTAAACCCAGAGCTATGGAGCGATCAAGCAGCATATGAAAGATTTACAGAGGATGCAGCACGGTTAGGATATGGAATAGGAACAGGAACTCAACAACCAACCCAATTGATTAGAACAGGACAACAGTACCAACAGCCTCAGCTTGTCTTTGACCCTGCAAAATACGTGGCGGCTAATATTGAGCCGGTCTTCCGTGAGTTTATGGCTATTTATGATAGCGTTTCTTCAGATGCTTCCCTTGCGCCGTTGGTTGCACAGGCTTACCAGCAGGTTATCTCTACCATTGAACAGGCTGAAGCCGCTATTAAGAAGCAGTTCGAGGAACAAATAGGCGGGGTGGACCCGGCGACGCAGGCAGCCCTGGCTACGCTGAAAGAGACTTTTAGACGGCAGCGGCAGACTATGCTGGAGGATCTTTCCAGGAGGGGGCTGCTTGAATCCGGTATTTGGATTGAAGCGGAAACCCGCTTGAGGCAGGGCTACCTTACAGAAGAACAGAGGATGTTGGGAGAGCGTTTGGCTGATTTACAGACAAGGCTTAACCAGGCCCTCCAGAACTTTGCCAATCAAAGAATACAGGCAGCCCAGGTTTATACACTAGAAGGGCTAAGGATGATGGAAGAGGAACAGAAAAAGCGTGAAGAAGCTATAGCTTCCAACCTGGAGAGGGCAATTCAACAGGCGCGGTGGGAAGCCGAACAGAAAATGATGCAGGAACAGCGGGCTACAGAAAGGGCGGCAGAACAAGCAAGATGGGAAGCTGAACAGGAATTAAAATGGTATGAGGCGCAAGCTCCTTATTTACTGGTTCCCAGAGCAGGGCAAGGTATTCCTACGGAACAGTTGGCTAATAGTTACGGATATATGCTTTACCAGGCACAGCGTGATTACAGCGATGCACAGAAGGCGGGGAACAAGGCAAAAATGGCTGAAGCTGCGGCACGTGGCCAAGAAATAAGAAAAGAAGCCTTCCAGCATGGGGTAACGCCGGAACAGTTGGAGAAAGCAAGGCTTGATTGGTGGAACAGATAAGATGGGAGGGATTTCCCAAAATGCCAGAACGTGAAATGCAATGGTTAGTTGAAGCTGCAAGAAGGGCACAGGAAAAGAGAAAACAGTTTGCTTCGGTGCCTTTATCTTCTCATGTTCCAACAGGCTTTATGACAGGGCTTAGGGCAGAAGTGCCACCAATGGCAGTTTCGATGCCTAGCACTAGCAGGGTGTCTCCGAGAGAAAGGGCAACTGTGGCGATAGATGACGTAAGAAAAAAACAGCAGTCTTTGCCGTGGGAACCAACCCTGCAACACCAGCAATTTATTGAGAACATGAGAGCAACTAAGGCCGCTGAAGAACAGAGGACCAAGGAATTTGAAGAGCAAATGGCCTTTAATAAAGAAAAATTTGAACAAGAAATGGCTCTTGCCAGGGAAAAGTTTGAAGCTGATGAGAGATACAGACAGGCACAGCTTGCTTTGCAAAGGCTGGCGGCAGCAAGTAGAGGCAGAAGTGGGGGAGGATATAGCGCGGCAATAAAAAAAGATAGCGGCGACGAAGGTGAAGTATATAATCCTTTAGAAAATTATCCGTGGATAAGCACTCAACCCGAAAGAGATCGCATCTTACGAGAACTCGCCGGCAGTGAAATTAGGGCTACCGTAGACTATATTATTGCAGATGGCGGCAAATGGAAAGATATTATGAACGTGCTGGAAAACAAGAGGCCAGACCTGGCTGCTTATGCGTTAACATTTGAAGACGCTCTTTTACGTGCCCTGGAAGAATATGAATCTGCTGTTGACCGTGAGACTTCCTATCGTCCCCTGGTAATGGGGGGCACGGCCTTTGAACGATTGAGGGAAATCACACAGAGGGCAGAACAACGTAAGAAATACCTGAAAGACCTAGAGAGAGCCAGGAAACAAGTAAACGAGTTGTTGCTCAAAGCGCCGCTTGAAGAGGCAGAACGTGAAAAAACCATCGAACGCTATAAGACTACTTATACGCCGGTAGGAACCGGCGCTGCTATTAATCTGCCTTAATTTAAAGGGGGGTGATACTAATGGCTACAGACTTCCATCCGATAGGTTTAATAGAAACATATGAAGAGCAAAAAAAGAAACGGAAGCCTGCCGTAAAATGGCTGGACACGATTCCGAAGACCAGGGCACCGATTGAACCATTAGACCTCCTTACCCCTGTTAAACCTGCGCCAGCTGATCTGCAAAGAAGTTTCAGGGAGATAGAAGCACAAGCACCTAAGCCTCTCCCACAAGAAAGACCTGTTACTGGAGCCAAGACGCCTTCCGTTACTACACCAACGGTTCCTTCACAACAGTTAATTCCGGCTAAACCTGTAACTCCTGTTTCCGGCACAACCACGCCCGATATGTGGCAGATTGCTCACCCGTCGCAATACAGGACTCCTGAAAGAGCGCCAGCACCATTTGAACAGTCAATAATACCCACGCCTAGTTACGTTAAAAAACCTATCGGGCTAGTAGCAAGGGAAACTATAGATGCGGTTGAAGAAGCGGTTTGGCCTGTTGTAAGAGGTTTAGGTAAGTTTCTTCAAATGCCTCATGTTCTAAAACGCTTATATAAACCTATTCTTGAAGATCCTGAAATTCCTGAGGCAACAAAGAAAATGTATGAGCAGATTATTGAAGATTTTGCT
>JAKPGY010000038.1 GCA_029550685.1 Bacillota bacterium | reverse complement strand
TGACCCCTCAGGCTCGCAGTATTATTCGCCAGGTAGGCGAGGCTCTGGCAGGACTGCCTAACTACATTCGGGTGGAAGGACACACTGATAATCTGCCCATCAATACCCCCAAGTTTCCATCCAATTGGGAGTTGTCTGTATTACGTGCTTCCAATGTAGTTCACGTACTTCAGGAGGAGGGTGGCATACCAGCGGATAAATTATCAATTATTGGTTATGGAGAATACCGTCCTCTGGTTCCTAATGACGATGACCTTAGCCGGGCTATGAACCGGCGGGTAGATATAGTTATTCTGAAACAGAAATACGATTACTTTGAACCCCCAGGTATTGAATAAACGGGGGTTTAATCTTGCATTCACCAGGGTATTCTGCTAATTTAATACCATGACATTTAGGGGAAGGTTCTATAGAGTTAGGTGGTGCATGAAGAGCCAGTTTAGGGGCCGTCCCCATTTTTGAGGAGGGATTGTTATGATTGAAAATCCACGCGGCTTATGCCGGGATATCATTGACCGCCTCCGTGAACTGAGGGTTTCTCTTTGACATAGATGGTGCCAAGAAGGAAATTCAGGAATTGGAAGCCCGTGCTGCCCGGGAAAACTTCTGGGATGACAACCAGGAAGCCCAGCGGGTACTTAAACGTATCAGTGAATTGAAACAAGAAGTGGCTTCTTATGAAAACCTCTTTGATCAGGCAGTATACCTTAATGATTTACTGGATATGGCCGAACAGGAAGAAGAGGATGAACTGTACCGGCAAATTGTAAGTGACCTGGAAGACTTGCGGAAAGAATTTCAGAAATTTGAAATGCTTATTTTGTTTTCCGGGGAGCATGACAGCAAAGATGCCATAGTTACCCTCCATGCTGGGGCGGGGGGAACCGAAGCTCAGGATTGGGTAGAAATGCTTTTCCGTATGTACACTCGCTGGGCCGAGGATTCTGGCTACCAGGTGGAGATATTGGATTACCTGGAAGGGGACGAAGCCGGAATCAAAAGTGTCACCTTTCTGGTTAAGGGAGACCATGCTTACGGTAAATTGAAGTGCGAAGAAGGCGTGCACCGGTTGATTCGCATCTCTCCTTTTGATGCCTCCGGCCGCAGGCATACTTCCTTTGCTTCGCTGTCAGTTTTGCCGGAGATCAGCGAAACAGTAGAAGTAAATATTGATCCGGAAGACCTGCGGATTGATACTTACCGTTCCGGCGGAGCTGGCGGGCAGCATGTTAACAAGACTGATTCTGCGGTACGCATAACCCATATCCCCACAGGTATAGTGGTACAGTGCCAGAATGAAAGATCCCAGCATGCCAATCGGCTGTCAGCCATGAAAATTCTGCAAGCCAAGCTTTACGAATTAAAACAAAGGGAAATGGAGGATAACCTGCAGAAGCTCAAGGGAGAATATAAGGAAATAGCCTGGGGCAGTCAGATTCGCACCTATACCCTGAATCCCTTTACTCTGGTTAAAGACCACCGCACCGGTTTGGAAATTGGTAATGCCAATGCGGTGCTGGACGGTGACATAGATGAATTTATAAGTGCCTGCCTGCGCAGTAAGAATAAACTGGTATAGGCTTTAGTTCAAGTTTGGAGGAAGGAAATTGCGCCCAACCAATAGAGACACCATTAAAATGGTGGAAGAAAAGGCCCGTCGTATTCGGGAAAATATTATTACTATGCTGGGGCAAGCCGGCTCTGGTCATACCGGAGGATCCCTGTCGGCTGCCGATATATTGGCCTGTCTTTATTTCTGGGAAATGAACCTTGACCCCAAACAGCCGCATTGGCCGGACCGTGATCGTTTCGTCCTCAGTAAAGGCCACGCTGCTCCGGTGTTATATGCTACCCTGGCAGAAAAAGGCTTTTTCCCGGAGGAATGGCTGAAAACCTTAAGGAAGCTGGGCAGTCCCCTGCAGGGGCACCCGGATATGCGTAAACTCGCTGGGGTGGAGGCTTCCACTGGATCATTGGGACAGGGAATTTCCTGGGCAGTGGGCATGGCCTTAGCTGCCCGGGTGGATAAAAAATCTTACCGGGTTTATACCCTGCTGGGTGATGGAGAGTTGGAAGAGGGCATGGTCTGGGAAGCCACCATGGCGGCAGCTCATTATAAATTGGACAACCTGGTGTTGATTATTGATTATAACGGCCTCCAGATAGACGGACCCATTAGTGAGGTTATGTCACCGGAACCTATAGCGGAAAAGTTTGCCGCTTTTGGTTGTCATGCAGTGGAAATTGATGGACATAATATCGGGCAGATTATGGCTGCTTTAAACGGAGCCCGGCTGACCAAGGGACGTCCTACGGCCATAGTAGCCAGAACCATTAAGGGCAGAGGCTGCTCCTTTATGGAAAACCGGGTGGAATGGCACGGAGTGGCCCCCAAACCCGACGAAGTTGAAAAAGCACTAGAGGAACTACGTGGTTGATAGATATAACCTATTAGCTATCTTGCGTGTCATTGCTGTGAAAATACATCGGTGCGTGTCATTGCGAGACCCCGAAGGGGTCGTGGCAATCTCTACGCCAATCTAAGCCAACTACGGCTTGGCAAGAGTTTAGCAGGGATGCAGGAGTATTAGCCGGCTCGCTCCGGGACTCCTCGCCTGCAACACACCGGCTTACTTCGGTGCGAAGCGGATCACTCGGAATTCGGCATCCATGCACTCAGTTCTCGCTGCTCGAAACGTCCTGTTTCTCGCTCCGCTTCGCAGCCCTCAGTTTCGCCGTGGGTTGCAACGGCTCGTCGTACGTCGCTCGCCCGGCTAATACTCCTGTTCAAGATGGGCAGCGATGTTTTCATTCATCGTGGCCTGCGCCGCAGGTGATAATTGCTGTGGAAATAACTCTCACGGTGATAAGAAAATCACTATGTTGTCATTGCCCTAAAGGACTCCCCCTTCGGGGACTCCCGATGTACCCTGACGGGTACTACTAAGGTTGCCGGTGTTCGCTTACGCTCACTACTAGTGTTGCGAGCCCCCGCAGGAGGCGTGACAATCTCTATATTGATTTACGGTTCGAGTTAATAGATCGCCACGTCGCTTTGCTCCTCGCGATGACAATTTGAGAATTCTGTTTCACAGTGATGACAGACCCAGAAGTAACCTTTCGTGTTATAAATGTCAGCGTAATCATATTAAATCTGCGTGTATCAGCGTCAACAATACAATCAGTCTAGATTGTTTTGTCTAAGGAGGAAATCATGGAGAAACAGGCGACAAGAGATGCCTATGGTCAAGCTCTGGTAGAGCTGGGCCAGACATATGAAAATGTAGTGGTTCTGGATGCGGATTTATCCAAGTCTACCAAATCAGCTGATTTTGCCAAAGCTTTCCCGGAACGTTTTTTCAATGCCGGCATAGCTGAACAGAACATGATGGGTATGGCCGCGGGTCTGGCTGCCTCCGGCAAGGTGGTATTTGCCAGTTCTTTTGCTATTTTTGCCACCGGTCGTGCTTTTGAGCAGGTACGCAATTCCATAGCCTATCCCCATCTAAATGTGAAAGTGTGTGCCACCCATGCCGGATTAACTGTGGGCGAAGACGGAGGTTCCCACCAGGCGGTAGAGGATATCTCCTTGATGCGCAGCCTGCCTAATATGACGGTGGTGGTTCCTGCTGACGGGGTGTCTACCCGGAAGATGGTGCAAAATCTATACCAGATGGAAGGACCTGCTTACCTGCGGCTGGGACGTCCAGCGGTACCTATACTGTATAAAGAAGAGGATCATATAGAAATAGGCAAGGGCAATTTACTGCGGGAAGGCAATGATGCTGCCATTATAGCCTGCGGAATTATGGTTGCTAAAGCGCTGCAGGCGGCCGATGAGCTAGCTGCCAGCGGTATTCAGGTGGCCGTAGCCGATATGCATACCATTAAACCTCTGGATCAAGAGTTAGTATTAAAGTTAGCCCGCCAGACCGGGGCTGTGCTTACGGTGGAAGAACATTCGGTTATAGGGGGACTGGGCAGTGCGGTCTGTGAAACGGTCAGTGAACATTTTCCTGTACCCGTTTTAAGGATGGGTATTGCCGATGCTTTTGGCCAGTCAGGGACACCGGATAACCTGCTGGAACATTACGGTCTGACTGTGGATAATATAGTCCGCAATATCCACAAATTACTAGAAAAACGCTAACTCTAAAAAAGGATTTTCAGGTTTTTTTGTAGAACCACCACTATTGGTGGTTTTTTTGTTCCTGGGTTTAAAACTTTAATCCCATAATGGACGAAAAATATGGACGAAAAATCCCGGTTGTTAGGTCCGAGAATGTTGGGAGGCGAAAATTGCCACCAGAACTCGAACTCAGTTGGGTTGGTTATTTTTGGAGGTAAATCATGCTCGTTCAATTCTACAATGTCTCCAAGATTTACCCTAACGGTGTTAAAGCCCTAGATGACATTTCTTTGAAGATCGATCGCGGGGAATTCCTGTTCTTGATGGGCCCCAGCGGTGCTGGAAAATCCTCATTAATCAAAATGTTGTTTCGGGAGGAACTGCCTACCCGGGGGCAAATCTTCGTAGCTTCACGCAGTATTGTACGTATGAAACGCAGCGAAGTTCCTAAGCTGCGTCGTAATATGGGCATAGTTTTTCAGGATTTTAAGCTTCTGGAAAATAAAACGGTAGCTGAGAATATAGCTTTTGCCATGAAAGTGGTAGGAGCCAGTAATCGCGATATCAGACAACGGGTCCCAGAGGTCATTAATATGGTGGGACTGAAAGGCAAGGAAGACTGCCTGCCTACGGAGTTATCAGGCGGAGAACAACAACGAGTGGGTATTGCCCGGGCTCTGGCTAACCGGCCTCTTATGCTGATTGCTGACGAACCAACTGGTAATCTGGATATGGAAACCTCACTGGAAATTATGGAACTGCTCTACGATATAAATCGTAAAGGCACTACAGTTATAATGGCTACCCATGCCCGGGAACTGGTAAAGCAAGCGCATAGACGCATTATTATGTTGGAGCATGGCCGGATAGTAAATGATACCCCCCATGGGGAGTCACTGTCATGAAGCTAAGTAATATGATGTATTTTTTCCGAGAAGCATCCAAATCCTTGTCGCGCAACCGTTTGCTGAGTTTTGCTACTATAACCACAGTTGCTGTCTGTATTCTGATATTGGGTATGGCAGTTTTGCTGACCTTGAACGCCAGCCGCTTTATAAACCGCCTGGAATCGGATGTGCAGATGATAGCTTTTCTGGATAAGACCCTGACTAAGGCCGAGATTAATGAGGTCCGGGCGGAAATAGAGAAGATTGAAGGCATCAAGTCGATTAAGTTTATATCCCGGGATCAATCCCTGGCAGAGCTGCAGGAAACCTATGGCAGTGAATATGATCTGAAAGCCACCCTGGGTAAGAACCCGCTTCCTCATACTTTTGAAATCGAAGCCCAGAATCCCCAGGAGGTACCTAAGATCGCCAAGCAGGTTGACAAGATAGTAGGTGTGTACAAGGTCAACTACGGGCAGGGAATAGTGGAACGCTTGTTTCAGGTTACTCACTGGGTTCGCATTATCAGCGTGGCTTTTATAATAGTGCTGGCTGCGGGAGCAGTGTTTTTGATAGCCACCACCACCCGGCTGTCGGTTTTCGCCCGGCGCAAAGAGATTTACCTGATGAAACTAATCGGTGCAACCGATTGGTTCATCCGCTGGCCCTTCTTTATTGAAGGCATATTTCTGGGGGTAGCGGGAAGTCTGCTGGCAGTTGGCTTGTTGGCCCTGGGCTACGGGGCTCTGCTGCAGAATATAACCTCTATGGCTATCATTAACCTTGTTAGCGACATGACTTTGCTGGGAAAAGTGTATTTATCACTGGTGGCGGCCGGGGCTGTTTTAGGGGTCCTGGGAACCTATATCTCACTGAATCGTTTCCTGGATGTATAGCGATATATAGATAAGGCCTTAGAGACGGAGAATTGCACATAGGGAGGGTATGGCAGGTGAAACTGAGGAAAAAAATCCTGGCTGTATCTTTAATGGTGGTTTTCTTAAGCAGCGCAATCTTACCGGTTTATGCTGACGAACTGGAGGAGACCCGGCAGCAGCTGCAGGAAATCAGCCGCAGCATTAATGCTACTCAGAGCAAAGTAAACAGCGTTAAAAAACAAGAAAAAAGTATAATGGGCCAAATTCAGGATCTGGAAAAGAATATCCAGAACACTGAGAACCAGATTACTGCTACTGAGGACCGTATAGCTTTTCTGCAAAAAAGCATAACCGAAACCGAAGCCGATATTGAAGAAAAGGAAAAGGCTTTGGAGGCTAAAACCGACCTGCTCAGTGAACGTTTGGTGGTCCTCCATGAACAAGGAGAGGTCACTTATCTGGAAGTACTGCTGTCCGCCACTGATTTCAAGGATTTTCTTACCCGTTACGAAATGATAAACAGCATAATTGAGCAGGATGCTGAATTAATTGCTTCCATCCATAAGGAAAAACAAGACCTGGAAATGAAGAAGAGTGATCTGGAAGTTAAAAAGAAAGAGTTGGAAAGCGCTCTGAAGCAACAGGAATCCATGAAGGAGCAGTTAGATCTGCAGAAACAGGAGAAACAGGAAATCCTAAGCAACGTTCAGCAGGAAAGAGAAGCCTATGAAAGAGCTTTGGCCGAACTGGAAGAGAACTCCCGCCAGTTGGAAGCTCTGATTCGTCAGATGCAGGGAGGCAGTTCTGAAGCCTTGGGAACCGGGGTATTTACCTGGCCTACTCCTGGCTATACTAGTATATCTTCGCCTTACGGTATGCGCTACCATCCCATATTAAAGGTTCGCAAAATGCATACTGGAGTTGATATAAAGGCTCCCATGTCCGCCACTATTGTGGCTGCCGACAGCGGTAAGGTCATTCATGCCGGCTGGATGGGAGGTTATGGGCAGGTTCTGGTAATCGACCATGGAAATGGTATTTCTACCCTTTATGCTCATCAATCAGCTTTCCTGGTCAGTAACGGGCAGACAGTCACCAAGGGACAGGCTATCGGCAAAGTAGGTTCTACCGGGTGGAGCACCGGACCGCATTTGCATTTTGAGGTCCGCATCAATGGATCTTACACCGATCCCATGCCTTATCTTAATTAAGCGTATAACAAGGGAAACGTTTCTAACGGAATTTCGATACTTGCAAAGTGGTAGCGGAAACTTAAGTTTCCGCTACGCTCGTTATTCTCCTGTGACACAGGCCACGATGAATGAAAAGACACCTGTCCTGATCTTCAGGTAATAATGGCGTGGCACGAAGTACCACGCCATTCTCTTGCAATTCCCTTCCTTTATTGACAGGGGGGAATTGTAATCTGGTTAAAGGTGGGATAACATAATAATTGGTTTTTATTAATACAATACTACTGGTGGTGAAGTTTTGAAAAACCGTGGCATATGGCGGGGACTAAATATTTTCTTTTCAGTGATAGGAGTGGCGGTCACAGCCGCCATTATCTTCCTGATGATAACCAATGCAGCTGGGCTGGGTACGCTGTTGAGTGTAATCGGACTGGTTAAAAGCCAGTCCCTTTTTGACATCACTCTGCAGGAGATGATTCAAGGAGCTTCCGCCGGTATAGTGGATTCTTTGGATGATCCTTACTCCAAGCTCTTGGACAAACAGACCTGGGAAGACCTGCAAGTGCGACTTAAAGCCGAATTTGGCGGTATTGGTGTTTACATCCTTCAGGATGAAGCCGGCCGCTTGAAAATTGTAAACCCCATCAAAGGAACTCCCGCATATAGAGAAGGACTTCAAAATGGGGACATCATTATGCGCATTAACGGGGAAAGTGCTCTGAATATGAGTCAGGATGATGCGGTTCATTTAATGCGGGGGGAACCTGGAACCCAACTGGTCTTAACAATATACCGGGAATCAGACGGCCAGGAACATGAGTTTGTCATTATTCGTGAAATAATCAACGTACCGTCGGTAGAAGACCGCATGCTGGACGATAAACCAGCTATCGGTTATATCAAACTTAACCAGTTCCATGCAAAATCAGCCCAGGAAATGGCTGATGCCTTAAACCGTTTGCTTAAAGACCACCGTATGGAAGGATTGGTTCTGGATCTGCGTGGCAATGGCGGAGGTGACTTTGAAGCAAGTATAGCAATCGCCAGTCTCTTTTTGGATGGGCAGGTAGTGGTAAAGGAAGCGGATGCCCAAAACAATGAGACGGTCCACCAGGCTTCAGGCGAAGGGTTGGATATACCTTTAGTAGTTCTGGTAAATGGTGATAGTGCCAGTGCTTCCGAAATATTAGCCGGTGCCTTGCAGGATAACCAGCGGGCATTGCTGGTGGGTGAAAAAACCTATGGCAAAGGACTGGTGCAGACCATCTATCCTCTGCGGGATGGTAGTGCTCTGAAGCTGACCACTCGGAAGTATTATACTCCTAAAGGGACCGATATTAATGATATAGGAATTGTCCCTGATTATGTCGTAGAACAGGAACCCGATGCCCAGACCGATCTGCAGCTGGAGAAAGCTGTGGAATTGTTGAAAAAAGAGATTCTCTAAAACCAGTTGAGGATTGATCGCCATGCCCCTTCGGGGCTCGCGATGACACATAAGATGGCACTTTTTGAGATCACCACGCACTACGCCCTGGTGATGACGCATAAGCTATCTGCAAATAAATAATAGCTATAATCAGAGAGGGAAAGCGGCAAGGTTTTCCCTCTTCGTATCCGGTGCAGGGTTGTCCCTTTGGATACCAAGAAGCCCAGGTGATGTTTATGGAAACTATACTGATGCTGCTGGCCCTAATGGGGCAGAAATTGGCGGAGACTTTTACCACTCCGCTATTTTTGGCTATTTATCTTCTGCTGTTCGCCATTGTGGCCTGGCAGTATAAACGCGTGGAGGATATGTCGGGTAAACTCCTGGGCACCACCCAGCGCAGCTACCTGGGTGCCGCTTTGGTTTCTACCTTGCTGGGATTGGGCGGAGGCTGCCTGGCCAGCATATTGCTGGTACTAGTAGGAATCGATTTGCTGAAGGTCGGCATCATGCAGCTGTGGGTAGTGGCCTTACTGCTGATGTTTATTAATCCGCGCTTTCTCTGTTTTGCTTATGCAGGCGGACTGCTGTCCCTGGCCAGTTTGGTAACGGGTTACCCGGATATCGATATACCGCAGCTGCTGGCCTTGGTGGCTATTCTTCATATGGCAGAAAGCCTTCTCATATGGTGGAACGGGCACCTAAATCCGGTACCGATATATGTAAAAAAGAGCAGGCAAGTGCAAGGGGGATTCAATCTCCAAAAATTCTGGCCTTTGCCCCTGGTAGCACTTGTAAGTATAGGCTGGATAGACACCAGTGGAGCCGGTTTAGCCATGCCGGATTGGTGGCCTTTGATAAAAGGATATTCTCCAGAGAATGCCCAGCAGGTTTACGTGTTCATCCCGGTATTGGCGATACTCGGGTATGGAGAAATAACTACTACCACTACTCCCGGGCAAAAGGCCAGAGAGTCAGCCTGGTATTTGTTTGTGTTCAGCCTGAGTTTGCTGCTGCTGGCTCTGGCTGGTTCCCGTTGGACCCCATTAATATGGATGGCAGCTCTATTCAGTCCCCTGGGACATGAAATGGTAATCTGGATGGGAATGAGAGCGGAGAGAAATAGACCTCCCTACTATGTTAATCCTTCCCGGGGAGTGATGATACTGGACGTGCGTCCCGGTACTCCTGCAGCGCTGGCAGGTCTCAGATCCCGTGATGTTGTGTTGTCAGTGAACGGGATACCGGTAAACCGGGGGGAGGAGCTAACCAATCTTCTTAAATGGGCCTGGCAGGGAATGTATCTCAACATCCTGCGTAATGGACAGCCGCTCAGCATTAGACTGGTTCGTCACAACACCGGTCCGGTGGGATTGATACCGGTACCGGATGATAATACGCCTCGCTATTTAGCCTTTCAGGAAGATACCATATTTCTTGCCTTCCGGCGCTGGTGGCGCCGCTTAAAAAGAGCAAGCTGAAAATTTACTTCCTCATTGGATGCAGAGTATTCACATTATGCGGCTACTTTGAATATGCTAATGAATAATGTGGCGACAAGGAGTTTTATGATATGAGGGGTAAAGTGCGCTATGTTCTCACCAGCAGCAACACCAGCCAGGGGTTTCGTACTTTTTTGCCGGAACTGCTGCAGGGTGTGGCTAAAGTGTTTGTATTAAAAGGCGCTCCCGGCACAGGCAAATCCACTTTTATACGGCTTTTAGGAGAAGCGTTTTCCGATCAGGGTTATGAGGTGGAGTTCTGGGTATCAGCCGCCGATCCCGTCAGCCCTGAAGGGGTCTTGATCCCACAGTTAAGAGCTGCCGTTGTCAATGGAAGTCTTTCCTCTCCTATTGATCCCTGTTATCCGGGGGTGACCGGAGATATTATTTACCTGGGTGATTACTGGAATAAAAATCTCCTGCAAGATTACGGTCCAGAAATTGTAAATATGTATGACCAACAAGAGCAGCATCGCCAGCAGGCTACTCTGGTTTTGAAGAGAGCTGCGGAGATAAGAGACAATATTAAGAAAAAGGCGGCTGCTTATCTGAATTTGGAAAAGCTGCATGATTTGGTAGGGCAGCTAGCCGGGGAAATTCTGGACACCGGACCAGCGGAAAAGCACTATTTTGCCAGCGCAGTTACTGCCGAAGGGATGATAAACTATATTGATGAAATCAGTTCATCCTGCCAGAAACGCTATGTGTTCAAAGGACCGGCCGGCAGCGGCAAGTCATCCGCGCTAATGGAACTGGCCAACCGGGCCCGTATAAAAGGCTATTCTTTGGAGTATTATCACTGCGGTCTGGAAGTTGAAAACATTCAGATGATCATTATCCGCAATCTGCAAATCGCCTTAATAGATGCCGGGACCTTGGACCTGGCTGTTAAACCCTGGGACACAGTCATTGATATGAGCCAGTGTCTCGAAGGTTACGATGAAGCTGAACTGCTGCACGAGTCCAGCGAAGCTCTGCGCATATTTGAAAGTCTTTTGCTGGAAGCGCAGCAGGAACTGGAAAAAACCCGGTGCTGCATGAAGGGGCTGAAAAAGATTTATTCCCCGGCCATGGACTTTGAAGCTTTAGACCGCAAACGCCAGCAGGTTAGGGACGAAATAACCCACCTCCAATAGTGACAAGAGGGAATGGTTTGCAACTTTCTTGTCAATCCGGGCTGGTCTTTGCGATTATATATTAATGTATTAATATTCTTATAGATAGAGGCCGTAGAGGAAGTGACTTTATGCCGGAATTTCGCATTCATTCTGAATACCACGAGCAAGGTGACCAGCCCGAAGCCATTCGTCGTTTGGTGAAAGGGCTTAATAAAGGTTACCGGGATCAGACCTTGCTGGGGGTTACCGGGTCCGGGAAGACCTTTACCATGGCCCGCATCATCGAAGAAGTGCAGAGGCCTTGCTTGGTCATGGCACCCAACAAAACCCTGGCCGGCCAGCTCTATTCTGAGTTTAGGCAGTTCTTCCCCGAAAATGCGGTGGAGTACTTCATCAGCTATTATGATTATTACCAGCCTGAGGCCTATGTGCCCCAGACCGATACCTATATCGAAAAGGATTCATCCATTAATGATGAGATAGATAAGCTGCGCCACTCGGCAACGGCAGCTCTCCTGGAACGAAGGGATGTTATCATTGTGGCCAGTGTTTCCTGCATTTATGGCCTGGGTGCGCCCGAGGATTACTATACTATGGCTCTGTCCCTGCGCCCCAAGATGGAGATCTCCAGGGATGAGGTTCTGCGGCGCCTGGTGGAGACCCACTACACCCGTAATGACGTGGCCTTTACCCGGGGACAGTTCCGGGTGCGGGGGGACGTGGTGGAAATATTTCCTGCTTCCTCAGGGGAACAAGCCCTGCGAGTGGAGTTTTTCGGGGACGAGATTGATCGCATCATAGAGTTCAATCCTTTGACCGGGGAAGTATTGGGGCGCCGGATGCATGCTTTTGTATTTCCCGCCTCCCACTATGTTACCAGCCGGGAAAGGATGCTGGAAGCAGCCTATGAGATCGAAGCAGAACTGGCCCAGCAGGTAGAGAAATTTAAGCAGGAGGGTAAACTGCTGGAAGCCCAGCGCATTGAACAGCGCACCCGCTTTGACCTGGAGATGATCAGGGAAGTGGGTTATTGTAAAGGCATTGAAAATTATTCCCGCTATATTACGGGACGAGCTCCTGGGGAACCGCCTTATACATTAATCGACTTTTTCCCGGAGGATTTCATTATGTTTATCGATGAATCCCATATCGGGGTGCCCCAGATCAGAGGTATGTATGAAGGAGACCGCTCTCGCAAAGTCAACCTGATTGAGTATGGCTTCCGCCTGCCTTCGGCCCTGGACAACCGGCCTCTTAAGTTTGATGAATTCGATGAAAAAATTAATCAGGTGATCTATGTTAGCGCTACTCCCGGCGATTATGAGCTTAAACGCAGCCGGCAGGTGGTGGAGCAGATTATTCGTCCTACCGGCTTGATAGACCCGGAGGTCCAGGTGCGGCCTACGGAAAACCAGATTGATGATTTGATTAACGAGATTCGCATTACTGTGGATAAGGGTTTTCGCGTTCTGGTAACTACTTTGACCAAACGTATGGCTGAGGACCTATGCGATTACCTGGAAAAGGCCGGTCTGAAAGTTCGCTATATGCATTCGGACATTGAGGCTCTGGAACGATTGGAGATTCTGCGCGATTTGCGCAACGGGGAGTTTGATATACTGGTAGGGATCAACTTATTGCGGGAAGGCCTGGATCTGCCCGAGGTAGCCCTGGTGGCTATCCTGGATGCCGATAAGGAGGGATTTCTGCGTTCCGAACGCTCCCTGATTCAGACCATTGGGCGGGCGGCCCGTAATGTGGAAGGCCGGGTGATCATGTATGCAGATACCATTACTCCTTCCATGCGGACCGCTCTGGAAGAAACTAACCGGCGCCGCACCAAGCAGATGGAATACAACCGGGAATATAACATAACCCCGGAATCTATAAAGAAAGCAGTGTATGCCGCGGTGGAGGCCACCATAGCCGAAACACCGGTAGAATATGAAGTTTTAGGCTTCCGCAACCTGCCTAAAGAGGAAAGACTGCGGCTGGCCCGGGAAATGGAAGCAGAAATGCGCCAGGCAGCGGAGAACCTGGAATTTGAGCGAGCCGCCCAATTGCGGGATATGATAAAAGAACTGACGGCTTCAGCCCCAGCTCAGAAAAAGAGCCGCCGCCGCAAGTAGTTGCTGTGGATTGTCATTGCGAGGAGCGAAGCGACGAAGCAATCTCGAACGGGGATTGCAAGTCGTGTTGAAAGAGATCGCCACGCGCTACGCGCTCGCGATGACAAGGCGCAAGCTTTTTTCACTGCCTGATATGAAGGATACAGGGCAAACCGGTGGATAGGAGAGAGATTATGATAAGAAACCAAATCGTAGTGAAAGGTGCCCGGGAGCACAATCTGAAGAATATTGATGTGACCATACCTCGTGACCGGCTGGTGGTGTTTACGGGAGTCTCTGGTTCCGGTAAATCCAGTTTGGCCTTTGATACCATATATAGTGAAGGACAGCGCCGTTATGTGGAATCGCTGTCTACTTACGCCCGCCAGTTTCTGGGGCAGATGGACAAACCTGATGTAGATTATATTGAGGGCCTGTCTCCCTCTATTTCCATAGACCAAAAATCCACCTCCAATAATCCTCGTTCTACAGTAGGAACCGTGACGGAAATTTATGACTACCTGCGCCTGCTGTTTGCCCGGGTGGGACGGCCTCATTGCCCCCATTGCCAGAAACCTATTCAGCGTCAGACGGTAGACCAGATTGTGGATACTCTGATGGATCTGTCCCCTGGCAGTCGCATTAAAATACTGGCTCCCATCATTAGGGGGCAAAAGGGTGAGCATCGCAAGATCCTGCAGAACCTTTTTAAAGATGGCTTTGTGCGGGTAATGGTAGACGGCTACGAGTACACCTCCGATGAGGAGATAAAACTGGATAAGAACAAAAAGCACCACATTAGTGCAGTGGTGGACCGGTTAGTAATCAAAGATGGTATCAACAGCCGTCTGGCTGAGTCTTTGGAACTGGCCTTCAAGCTCAGCGAAGGAACCATTAGTGTGCTGTGGCTGAAAGAAGAAGGGGAGGAAGAACTGCTTTTCAGCCAGGAATTTGCCTGCCCGGACTGCGGCTTTAGCCTGCCGGAATTAAGTCCGCGCATGTTTTCTTTTAATAGTCCCTTTGGAGCCTGCCCGGAATGTGATGGCCTGGGCTGGAAGAGGGAGATCGATCCCAGTCTGGTTATAAATATGGATAAGAGCCTGGAAGATGGAGCGATTATTCCCTGGTCCAACAACTTTTTTACCTACTATAATCAGATCCTGGCGGCGGCTGCCCAGCACTACAACATACCCCTGGATCGCCCCTTGAAGGAAATGGATCAGAAGCAGATTGACTTTATTCTCTATGGTAATGGCGGCGACAGATTCGTGGTTACCTATACCAATTCCTACGGTGAGACCGGCACTTTCCGCTCTGCCTATGAAGGGGTGATCAATAATCTCAATCGCCGTTATATGGAAACTCGCAGTGACTATTCCCGGGAAGAAATTGAAAAATATATGACCTACTCCCTGTGTCCTAAATGTAAGGGCCAGCGCCTGCGGGAAGAGGTCCTGTGGGTACTGGTAGGAGGCAAATCTATCAATAATGTTACCGCCCTGTCGGTGCGGGAAGCTATCAACTTCTTTGATCAGCTGCAGTTAAGCGAACGGGAGATGCTTATTGCCCGGCAGATTACTAAAGAGATCAAAGCACGACTGCAATTTTTAGTTGACGTAGGGTTAGATTATCTGACTCTGGACCGTCAAGCAGGAAGCCTGTCAGGAGGAGAAGCCCAGCGTATTCGTCTGGCTACCCAGGTGGGTTCCAGCCTGGTGGGGGTTTTATATGTGCTGGACGAACCCAGTATCGGCCTGCATCCCCGGGATAATGAACGCCTGCTGGCTACTCTCAAGCGGTTACGCGACCTGGGCAATACCGTTATTGTGGTGGAACACGATGAGGAAACTATCCGTAATGCCGACCATATAGTGGATATCGGTCCCCTGGCTGGGGTCCATGGGGGAGAAGTAGTGGCCCAGGGCACCGTGGAGGACATAGTGGCCTGTGAAAGGTCCCTGACCGGGCAATACCTGTCCGGCAAGCTGGATATTGAGGTACCCAAACAGCGGCGCCCAGGCAATGGCTGCAGTTTGGTTATAAAAGGTGCCAGCCAGCATAATTTAAAGCATATTGATGTGACTATTCCCTTGGGCAAAATGGTAGTTATAACCGGGGTGTCCGGTTCCGGCAAAAGTACTTTGGTGGAGGATATCCTTTACCCTGCTTTGATGAAACGCTTATACGGCGGGCGGTATCGCCCCGGCGCCCATCAGGGCATCGAGGGTCTGGAAGCTATTGACAAGGTAGTGAACATTGATCAGTCTCCTATTGGCCGGACACCGCGTTCCAACCCGGCTACTTATACCGGTGCCTTTGACCATATCCGCGAATTGTTTGCGGAAACTGCCGAAGCCAAGGTGCGGGGCTACAAGCCGGGGCGCTTCAGTTTTAATGTCCGGGGAGGACGCTGTGAGGCCTGTTCCGGCGATGGCATTATAAAGATTGAGATGCACTTTTTGCCCGATGTGTATGTTCCCTGTGAAGTCTGCAAGGGAAAACGCTATAATCGCGAAACCCTGGAAGTTAAGTTCCGGGGCAAGAACATCGCTGATGTACTGGCTATGACCGTAGACGAGGCAGTAGACTTTTTCGAAAACATCCCCCGCATCCATCGCAAACTTAAGGTACTGCAGGATGTAGGGTTAGGATATATCCAGCTGGGTCAGCCTGCTACTACCTTGTCCGGAGGGGAGGCCCAGCGGGTAAAGCTGGCTACGGAACTGTCCCGGCGCTCCACCGGTAAAACCATGTATATACTGGATGAGCCCACTACCGGATTGCACAAGCACGATGTCAAGCACCTGTTAGGTGTTCTCAATCGCCTGGTTGATGCCGGTAATACGGTTTTGATTATTGAGCATAATCTGGATGTAATCAAGTCAGCGGATCATTTAATCGATCTAGGGCCGGAAGGCGGGGAAAAAGGCGGAGAAATCCTGGCCGAAGGTACCCCGGAGGAAGTGGCCCAGTGCCCTGCATCCTATACTGGACGTTATCTGCGGCCGCTTCTTGACAATTGCCACCAGTGGCGCCAGGCACAATGAGTGAGAAAACTTAAACCTGATATCTCTCTTGTTATTGCTGTGAAAATGGCTTCCTAATGTGTCATTGCGAGCCCCCGCAG
>JAKPGY010000084.1 GCA_029550685.1 Bacillota bacterium | reverse complement strand
TGATTGTTACAAGTCCGGTTTATACCCAGGTAGAGCCATACCAGGTGGCCATAACTGATACAGTTAACGTAACCTTTGGAGGGTTAGAAGATGCTTAATATATCTGATATCAGCCTGTTGGATTTGATTCCCCCCAACCTGAAAAGTGATCCGCAGGTACAAGCAGCAGCTGCAGCACTGGATGCAGAACTTAAAGCGGTGACAGAAGCGGTTAAAAATATCATCCTTTACTCACGGATCGACGAGTTGCCGGGAGAAATAATCGACCACCTGGCCTGGCAGTTTCACGTCGATTATTACGACCCGGGCCTCCCACTGGAAGTAAAGCGCATTCTGGTGAAAAACGCTCTGACCTGGCACCGAAGCAAAGGGACGCCGGCAGCAGTGGAGGAACTGATCACGGCAGTTTTTGATGAAGGCCAGGTGGAGGAATGGTGGGAGTATGGAGGAGACCCGTACACATTCAAGGTGATCACATTCAATGCTGCAGTTACTACTGAAAAGGCCCAGGAGTTTATCCGGGCCTTAAATTCGATTAAGAATGCGCGGTCCTGGCTGGAGAGTGTTGAAATCACACAGATGGAAGAGCTGCCGTTGTACTTCGGCGCGGCGGTCCATATAGGAGATTATTCGGAAATAAGGCAGGTGGTATAAATGAGTGCTTTCGGAGGCCTGATTATAACCAACGTTGGACGGGCCCTGCAGGCCAAAGCACAATTGGGGGCTCAATTACAATTCACAAGGATGGGTTTGGGAGATGGTGAGCTCGGAGGTAGTTCAATTGTTGACCTCACAGCTTTGAAACATGAGGTCAAATCTTTGACGTTATCCAGATTTGAGTTACTAACTAGTGGTAGAGCCAGATTAGGTACTGTTTTATCAAACCAGGATATTGCAAGCGGCTTCTACTGGCGTGAGCTGGGCATATTTGCTGAGGATCCTGACCTGGGAGAGATATTGTACTGTTACGGGAATGCAGGGGCTCTGGCTGAGTATATTCCGGCCGGTGGAGGACCTGATGTAATCGAAAAAGTGATCACTGTTATAGTCCTCATTGGGCAGGCCAGCAGCGTGTCCGCAGTTTTAGATCAATCGTTGGCATGGGCAACTCAGCAGGATCTAGAAGATCATATAGAAGATGCAGAGGCACACCCCCAGTATGCCAAAATAACAGATTTATCTGCCGGCTTAACTGCTCATGAGGAAGCCGCCGATCCGCACCCGCAGTATGCGGCAGGTAGCGACCTAGTTGCGCATAAGGCTGATGAAATGCCGCACCAATTTACATCTACAAATAAAACTTACCGATATGGGTTTAAGGCGCAGGATAATCACTTGATTTTTACCTATGAGGAGGTGGTTTAATTGACGGATGTATATCTCCCTAACAGAGACGACGTCCTAAACCATGTTATTTCTACTCCTGTTACCGGCGTGGTGACTGTAACCGCGACAGCGGCCGAAATATTCGCGGGAGCAACACGCCTACCTGGCAGACGCAAAATGATCATAAAAAATGAAGACCTAGTACTCCGGATTAGAGTAGGGGGATTAT
>JAKPGY010000016.1 GCA_029550685.1 Bacillota bacterium | reverse complement strand
TCTAATTGAGTACGCTGAGGACTGGGAAACCTCTAGATGTTATATTAAAAAAGACATCCTTCAGCAAATCATTACCAGGCGTAAAGCAGCTTAGTTCAGTGGAGTCTCGATGGAAAATTGCGAACCAGACTAGACACAATCTTTGCAACCCTTGCAGCACTTGAGTTTTTATTCAGCGAGTTGTTTTTTTCAGTTTTTAAACTTGACCCCCAGTCTGTCATTTCTAATAATTTCCTGTGGAAGTTAATCGGTATGCCACAGGCTATCCTCATGATCATATTTGCCCTGCTGGTCTCCAAGTATAAGAAGCCCAGGGAGGGAATGTGGAAAATATGAGTTATCTCCCTTTCAGTAGGCGCTGCGCTGTTTTCCTGGCGACCCGCACAGGTCTGGATCATGAAAAAGAAATAATCCTGGCATATATAATTGAAGTTCTGGTAATTAACCTTTTAAATATCTGCCTGGCTCTTCTCCTGGGCTATTCTCTGGGTGTATTGCCTGGTACCGTTGCTTGCCTTGTAACAGCGTTCTTTTTCAGGCATACTGCCGGCGGGGCGCATTCAAATTCACCCTGGCGCTGCGGTTTGGTTACTATGACCGTTTTCCCTATAATTGCCCTGCTGGGGTCGTATCTTTCATATTTAAGGCAGCCATATATTGATCTCATTGCCGCTGCCAGTGTCCTTATATGTTTGCTCAAGCTCCTTCAATCAGCACCGGTGGATAGTCCCGCTGCTCCCATAATATCACCTCTGAGGCGCAAGAAATTAAAAATCGCGTCATTAATGGTTTTACTTGCCGTGGTTCTTGTGCTGGCATTCCTGCGACAAAGCCCGTGGCCATACGCGCAGCAGGTGCAACTATGCCTGGCCTTGACTGTGCTTTGGATCAGCTTGATGCTTAGCAGTTACGGGCACCGGATTTTGGCCTGGATAGACGGAATAGCAATTAAAAAAGAAAGAGCAGGTAGGAGGTGAGTGGTAATGAAATATAGAATATTTGGTTTTGTAGTGACGTTGTTATTATTGCTGGCAAATATTGCCTCGGCAGCTCCCTGTTCTGTCTCTCAATATCAAACTGCCGTACCTGAATCCTTAAGGAGGTAGGGTAATTGTTTTAAAGAGGTGGTCTAATCCACCTCTTTCTGTATCAACTATATCCCGGGGTGTTATTTTTAATGGCTGATGAAAGGGACATTTTAGAAAGAGAAAAGGAGCTGTGTGAATATTTTACAATTACCCATATAATGTGTATTCTCATCTTGCTGGTGGTCTTAATCCTGAGCAGCAGTGATGAGCAAATATATCCCGTGTATCATATCAGGCTATTTATATTTTTATGTTTCATTGGCGTTATATTGTTGTTTAAATTGAGGCCTTATGATAAAACTAAGAAATCTAAATATGTCTCCTATTACATAACTTTTCCCCTGGTAATGACAGTGCTGCTTTTATTTTTGGTAAAGGAGCATACATACTGGTCAAAAACAGTGTTTCTCATGCCGGTAATAATAGCTGCGTCCGTTGCCGGGATGAAGGCCGGTTTATATATATCCAGTCTTTGTACAGTTATTCTGTTGCTGCATTCAATCCTTATTGAAGGAAATGGTATTGTACAGGCCGTAGAAAACATACTGATCCTCTGTGGTGTAATGTACGTGGTAGGCTGGTCCGTTGGTGTGACTGTTGATACCGAAAGAAAACACCGGGAGCAGTTAAAGGTAAACTTTCTATCACTTAAAGAGGAAATAAGCAAGCGAAAGAAAATGGAAAAAGAAGTTGCCCGCCTGGCTCAATTAAATCTAGTAGGTGAAATTGCTGCTGGTATCGGTCACGAGATTAGGAATCCCATGACCACAGTAAGGGGATTCTTGCAGCTGATCGGCAGCAGAAAGAAATATGTAGAGGATAAAGATTATTTTGATTTGATGATCAGTGAATTAGACCGGGCGAATGCTATTATAACGGAGTTTTTAACCATGGCCAAAAACAAGCCGGTCGAAAAAAAAAGAAATAACTTAAATAGAATCATTCAAACCCTGTCTCCGTTGCTCGAATCTGATGCAATAAAGCATAATGTTCAATTGAAAATGGACCTGGAAGTAGTCCCCGATTTACTCCTGGATGAAAAGGAAATAAAGCAGATAATTTATAATTTGATTCGTAACGCCCTGGATGCTACTCCCGCCGGCAGCACCATAACTATAAAGACTTTTCTGGAACCGGAAGCTATTGTGCTTGCAGTTCAAGATCAGGGGCCGGGCATTGACCCTGAAATTCTGGATAAAATCGGTACACCATTTTTTACTACAAAAGACCATGGAACCGGCCTGGGCCTGGCAGTCTGCTATAGTATCGCCAACCGGCATAATGCTGATATTAAAATAGAAACCAGCTCAGCAGGCACTACCTTCTATGTGAAGTTTTATTTGGGGACAAATGTTCTTGAAAGTGCCGGTTGATTAGACTAACATAATCAAGCTGTTGTGCGGAAGAAAGAGATTAATTTCAAACGCTGGAACAGGACTTAAGCATTACGCAGATTTTTGCGTGTTATTATTGATTGATGTAAAACGCTGGTACCTGAGACACTCCGCAAGGGGTGTCTTGGTATTTGAAAAAATGAGAACATGGTACTATCTGGGACTAACAGGATAGGGGAGGCAAGTTTCGATGTTTATTTGGTTAAGGCTACTAAGAACAGGGCTTTAGGATAATAAAATAATATGGACCTGAATTAGAGCGGTAGGGGGCATGCCCACCAGTTGCAATGCCGGCAAATATTTTTTAAAGAACTTAGGTGGTAATGGTGGTGCTATCCTCCGGCACCGATTATTCTTTACAACAAAAAAATGTGTTGTTAAAATTAGCCACATAATAGCTTTTTTAAATTGTCAGCAGATAGTGATGTGACAGATTCTGTTTCACTAATATGATTTAACATCCTCCTGCTGTAATGTTTTTTTGAGTGTGTTTATGTGTTTAATAGAAAAATTCCGCCACATAATAGTAACAAGCGTTGTTAGGTCAGGCTTGCAATACTAAGCCGGCTCTGGAGGAGAAAATGCAGAAGAACAAATGGCATTACCTGGAGATTGGGGAGCTGTGCCGGGAGCTGGGTACGAACCCAGCTTCGGGGCTTACGAAAGAAGAAGCAGCCGGTCGTTTAAAGGAATACGGACCCAATGCGCTTCAGGAAAAACCTGCCCGCAGCCTGTTTTCAATATTTATCGCCCAGATGAAGGAAATACTGGTCTTGATACTCATCGTGGCTGCTGTTATATCGGCTCTCCTTGGGGAATGGGCGGACTCCATTGTCATCCTTATTATTGTTATACTTAATGCTGCCATTGGTGTTTTTCAGGAGAATAAAGCCGAAAATGCTCTCAAGGCCTTAAAGGACATGACAAAGCCTTCGGCAAAGGTGTTGAGGGAGGGAAAGATCCTTCAGATAAACGCGGAGGAAGTGGTCCCCGGTGATCTAATCCTGCTGGATGCCGGTGATTCGGTTCCGGCTGACGCAAGGCTTATTGAGTCGGCTTCCCTGCGTACCAACGAGTCGGCTCTAACCGGGGAGTCAGCGCCCGTAGAAAAAGATCCCGCTGTAATAAAGGCCCTCGATGTCCCAATTGGTGACCAGAAAAACATGCTTTTCATGGGCACTACCATAACTGCCGGACGAGGAAAAGCCATTGTGGTGGAAACGGGGATGAAGACCCAGCTGGGTCATATAGCCGGCATGCTGGAAGAGGATGTTCTCGAAACCACGCCCCTTCAGCAGCGCCTGGGAAAGCTGGGCCGGGTACTTGGGGTAGCTGCCGGGATCATCGTCATTGCTGTTTTCCTGATTGGCTTATGGCGCGGTCTGGACTTGCTTGAAATATTCGTGATTTCCATCAGCCTCGCTGTGGCAGCCGTACCTGAAGGACTGCCTGCAGTGGTTACCATTGTGCTGGCCCTGGGTGTGACCAGGATGAGCCGCCGCAAGGCGATTATCAGGAGACTGCCCGCAGTTGAGACGCTGGGTACAGCCACTGTGATCTGTTCTGATAAAACGGGAACACTTACAAAAAATGAAATGACTGTTACCCGGATTTTTGTTGCCGACAGGCTGTTTGAGGTGACCGGAACAGGGTATACGCCTGAGGGGAAGTTTTTAGACCAGGGCGGAAGCGAGATCCGGCCTCAGAATTTGAAAATAATTGAACCGCTTCTGCTGGGCGGGCTCTTGAACTGCGATGCTCGCCTGGACGAAACTGGGAAGGGTTATGATATAATCGGTGACCCTACGGAAGGGGCGCTTGTGGTTGCCGCAGCCAAGGCAGGCTTTTCCAAGGAGGCGGTTGACGCAGACAGCCCCCGTTTGGCTGAAATCCCCTTTGATTCCGAACGCAAGATGATGACCACCTTTCACAATCTGAATGGTTCTATCCGTTCCTTTACCAAGGGAGCACCGGATGTGGTTCTGGGGCGCTGCACCAGTGTATTGACCGGGGAAGCAACCACAGCGCTGGACGAAGAAAAACGAAAACGGCTTTTGGAAGTCAATGCTGAATTTGCTTCCCAGGGGCTGCGCGTTCTGGCCCTGGCTACCCGTATTTGGCCGGGCATTCCGGATCGCCTCCTGCCGGAGACTGTTGAGGGGGAGATGACATTTGTAGGCTTTTTCGCTATCCAGGACCCCCCCCGTCCGGAGGTTAAAGAGGCAGTTGCGCTCTGCCGCAGTGCAGGTATCCGGACAGTTATGATCACAGGTGATCACCTGGAGACAGCTGTAGCCATCGCCAGGGAATTAAACATTATCCAGCCCGGCGACGAGAGCCTGACGGGTAAACAGCTCGAACAAATGAGCGATGAGGATTTGAGAAAGGTAGTGAACAGGGTAGCTGTTTACGCCAGAGTATCTCCGGAACACAAGCTGCGTATTGTGGAAGCGCTGAAGTTCCATGGTCATGTTGTGGCTATGACCGGTGACGGTGTCAATGATGCCCCGGCTCTTAAACGGGCTGACATCGGGGCGTCTATGGGGATTAGCGGGACCGAGGTGGCCAAGGAAGCCTCTGACATGGTCCTGCAGGACGATAACTTTGCCACCATTGTAAGGGCTGTGGAGGAAGGACGGACCATCTACAACAATATTCGCAGTTCCATCCAGTACTTGCTTTCCTGCAATACCGGGGAGCTTGTGGCTATTTTCTCAGCCTTGCTGCTTGGTTTGGGGAGCCCCTTAACTCCCATCCAGATCCTCTGGTTAAACCTGGTCACCGACGGGCCGCCGGCCCTGGCCCTGGGGTTGGAGCCCCCCCAGCCGGAGATTATGAAGATGCCTCCCCGCAAGCTAAAGGAAGGTATTTTTTCAGAGGGAGTAGGGGTAAGAATAATCTTGCAGGGTGTCATGATCGGGCTCCTGGCTCTGGCCGCCTTCTGGCTTGCCCTGCGCTGGGACAGGTCCCTCCAGGAAGCCCACACCATGGCCTTTGCCACCATGGCTTTGTCGCAGCTGGTGCATTCATTTAACGTCCGGAATGTGAAGCAGTCGCTCTTTACCCTGGGTTTCACCACCAACCGTAGCTTAAACTATGCCTTTATAATCTCACTGGTGATGACCTCTGTGGTGATCTTTACACCATTTTTAAGGGGCGTATTTGAAACCGCCCTGCTGAGGTCATCTGACTGGGCGGTTGTTCTGGGTCTGAGTATTGTTCCCCTTGTTCTAGTGGAAATCAGTAAAGCGGTAGGCAGGCTACCGCTTTCAACGAGCAATAGGACAGTGAATTAAGTGTCATGAGAGAAACCCAGGGCTTGCATCTGTAATTTTTAAAGTTGGAATGGTATGTTAATCTTCTAAAATCCAATAGAAAAGGGCGGAAAAATGCCTGTTTAATAAACTCTTATTAATATTGCTTTATATTTCCTCATCTGATTCTTCCAGCAAAGATACAATACCCACTACTTTATCAACATCGATAACAAAACCGATGCCTGTTCCCGGTTTTTCCAGTTGTCCGGCCTGAACAATTGCTTTTAAAACGTCTTTGGTTTGATCTTTATGAATCAGGGTTAAAATTATATCCTTTTCTGGTTCTATTGGAATTCCCAGCAGTTTTTTCTGCTCGTGTATACCCACACCGCGTCCGTGCAGAATGGTGCCTCCCCTTGCTCCGGCTGCTTTTGCCGCATTAACGATTCTTTCCGCGTAACCCTTTTTAATGATTGTTACTATTAATTGATAATCCTTACCTATCTTCATCTTCTACCCCCCTCTCTCCGTAGATAAATCCAAGTAATAATACTGATAGAACGGGCGCTAGAGCAACAATAGCCACCAAACCAAATCCATCCAGCAGGGGATCCCTGCCCGCTGTACCAGATGCCACTCCCACTGCCAGGGCTAGAATAAATGTTGCAGTCATGGGACCTGTTACTACTGTTCCAGAATCAAAAGCTACTGGAACAAAGGTGGGTGATGTGTATCGAATCAGGATCAGAGCCAGTAAATAACCCGGCGCAAGTATATATAAAAGAGGTATTCCGTATATTATCCGGGCCATGGCCACGGCAACGGCTATGGATACCCCTATAGCCAGGGTATACATCATTAACCGCTGGGAGATGTGTCCCGCGGATACCTTCTCCACCTCATAATTTAATACCCGAACGAGCGGTTCAGCTATCACCGTAACTAGACCTAACAGAAAGCCAATTAGAATTACTACCCAGTTATAATCCAATTTACCCAGTTGTTCTCCTAATGATGTGCCCGCGGGCAGAAAACCTATTTGGACCCCTTGAAGAAACAGCGACAACCCGGCAAAGGAAAGGCACATGCCAATTACCAGGCGTTTAATCTCCTCCAGGGGTAATTTTAATAGGAGGAATTGAAACAACAGGAATATTATTATGAGAGGTAAAAGAGAAATAGCCACTTCCAATAAAACATTTGAAAAGCCTTCAAAAACCACTATATTGTTCATCCGTAGATCACACCCAACAACATAACAGCCAGGATGGGACCTATTAAGACCAGGGCTAAGAAACCAAAGCTGTCGCTCATGGAGCTTTTACCGCCTAAAACAGACGTGAGGCCTACTCCGAGGGCGATTATAAAGGGTACCGTCAATGGCCCCGTGGTTACGCCGCCCGCATCAAAGGATATTGGTAAAAAACTGGGAGGCACAAAGGCTGCTAAGATAAATACTAATAGATAACCTGCGGTTAAAATATGCTTCATTGGGATGTTCAGGAGTACTCTGGCGGTAGCGATGGTAAAAAACAGTCCTATCCCTGCAGCAACAAAAGATATGAGCAGGTATTTTGGTATGCTGCCACCTGAAACATACTCAAATTGGTTTGCCAGGATATTTACCTGTGGTTCAGCCACAGTGACGGCTATGCCAATAAACAGCATGGCTAATAATAGTATGATCACAGAACCTCTTTGGGGAAGTTCCGCTCCTATTGCCTCTCCCAGAGGCAGTAGGCCAATCTTAACACCGATAAGAAACAAGCCTAAGCCAAGTGTAACCATTATAGCACCAATAATGAATTGAATTACCATGTTGCCGGGATTTTCAAAAAAGATAAATTGGCATAATACCACCATTACAACAATAGGTAAGGTTGAAGATAAAACTTCCTTGGCAACATCTTTTAAATCATCCATAAAGCACCTCTTTCTAATATAGTTTTAAATAAATGCTCAGGTCAGTAGCCCTTTTCCGGGAGTTTTTTGTTTTTTATTGCCGGAAAAGGACACCCGGCGCATCTTACTTACCCTTAGCCAGGCTTTCCCGGGGCCTGATGAGCTCCGTCCTCCTTCTGAATCCCGCTGACTCCCTGGTTAACAAGCTTAATTTCCTTCAGGGTTCTCCATCTTACTCCAAAACAGCATAAGATAAGGTTAATTATGTTATAAACATTAAGAGGGGGTTTAGTTTAGTATTAAAATATTCTCTATGTACGGAATTATTATGGTTATTATTAGTATTTTGCAAGATATTATTTTAAGCATAACATTATATATTTATTTGCTTTAATTATTTGATTATATTATTATCAATATTATCCTGTCAAACCTTATGGCAAAAGTAAGGTATTTTGCTATGCCTGGTTTTTGTAAAATTCTAGTCTTATATAATTTAGGAGCAATCAAATACAAACACCGCTTTAAGCTGAGAAGCTCGCAAGAGGTGTCACTTTAAGAGCAAAAATTTTTAAAATCCAGAGGGAATCGAGGGGTTTTAAAGGTCTTCTACCGGTAGAACTTGGGCCGTAAAAATATAATCAAAACTTTAAAAACCATGTTCTCTGAGGTATTTTTTTAAGTCCATGATCTTGATTTCCCCAAAGTGGAAAACGGAGGCAGCAAGCAGAATATCAGCCTTTCCGTC
The DNA here is from genome assembly GCA_029550685.1 of Bacillota bacterium. GTDB lineage: Bacteria > Bacillota > Syntrophomonadia > Syntrophomonadales > Syntrophomonadaceae > DTU018. Next base: position 10,126 of record JAKPGY010000016.1, on the reverse strand, counting down.
CCGGGCGGCTTCCAGAAAATGCTCCAACGTACCGGCCCCGCCGGAAGCGATCACCGGGATTTTTACCACTTCTTTAATACCACGGATTAGCGGTATGTCGTAACCGGTTTTTGCCCCGTCGCGGGTTTTACTGGTTGGCAGGATGTACCCTGCGCCCCTGGCTTCTGCTTCCCTGGCCCATTGCACGGCATCTTTACCGGTGGGGGTGTTGCCCCCGTCAATATAAACTTCGTAGCCGGAGGGAAGTGCTGGATTCCGGTCAACATCTATTGCCACTACAACTTTGGAAGAGCCGAATTTGGCGGCGGCCTGGTCGATTAAACCAGGATTGCGGAAAGCCGCGCTGCTGATAGAAATGCGGTCGGCCCCGGCTTCAAGTACCTCCTCTGCATCTGATAGAGACTTAATGCCTCCGCCTACGGTGAAGGGGATGGTTGTCACCTGGGCAACCCGCCGGACAGCCTCTAATGTAGTCTTTCTTTTTTCAATAGTCGCCGTAATGTCTAAAAATGCCAGTTCATCGGCCCCGTTTTCACAGTAAACCCTGGCGCACTCCACCGGGTCGCCCGCATCTCTAAGATTAACGAAATTAATACCCTTTACCACTCGCCCGTCCTTAATGTCCAGACAGGGCATAACCAGAACCTTGTTCACTTAACCATACCCCTTTCTATACTGAGCAAATGCGCTGGAATTAATGTTTTCTCGATTTAACCCTTTAATTCCTCCATATGAGTACGGGGAATCCGGACAGCTATATTTAATCTGGAGGTAGTGAAGGGGGTACACCTGTGCCGTCAAAGTTGGGCACATAACACTGGTCAGCTGCGGACAACTCCTGGACATATCCGGATTCCAGACCCAGCTGGAGCAGGGTGTCCACTGCCTGGTTGTATTCCGCTGTGGTCAGGCGCCGGTTCAAAGGAGGGGTCTGTAAGGCGCGGTAGGTGGGGAAATACTGGGCCATCAGACTTACATAAACATCCCGGGGAAAATTCCCGGCGATCCAGCGCAACACCTGTATAGTATCAGCCAGTTGGCCCGGCAGGATCAGGTGCCGGATCATCAGCCCTCCGGTCATGAGGCCGCCGGTATCAAAGGAGGGAGGGCCTACCTGCCGGTACATCTCCCGAATAGCCTGCGAGGCGGCAGTAAAATAATCCGGCGCGCCGGAGAACCGGTCGGCAGTTTCCTGGCTGGCGTACTTCAGGTCCGGCAGGTAGATGTCCACCAGCCCTTCCAGCTGAGCCAGTGCTCCGGTTTCCTCGTAAGCGTTTGAATTGTATACCACCGGTATCCTCATCCCGAGGGACCGGGCCTTTTTTATCGCCGCCGCCACCTGGGGAATGTAGGGTGTGGGAGAAACAAGGTTGATGTTGTGGGCGCCCTGTTGCTCCAGTTCCCTAAAAATCGAAGCCAGAGTGGGAATGTCCACCTCCCTGCCGAAGTGCTCCTGGCTGATCCGGTAGTTCTGGCAGAAGATACATTTTAAATTGCAATGGGAAAAGAAAACGGTGCCGGAGCCCTGAACGCCGCTCAGGCAGGGTTCTTCCCAGAAATGGAGGGCAGCCCTGGCTACCTTCGGTTTTAAAGGGGCACGGCAAAAACCCGTTTTGCCGGCCGTACGGTCGACCTCGCATTTGCGCGGGCAAAGACGGCAAGAATCAAGCACTGTTAAGAACACCTGCTTACAAAATTAAAACTGTTTTCCCGCATAAAGCAGTTTTCCCATGATTATAGCATATCGACCGGCCAGGTGGATAACCACCTTGACCAAATGGATGGGTGACTTGAACACATGGATAAACTTTCGATCAGGTAAATACGAGATTCGATAATTTAAAAAAGGGGCAGGCAGGATGTTACAACCTTCAAGTGGGAGAATACGCGCAGTATGGGATGACCTATTGAGGCTTGACAAACGGCTGTCGGTCCAGGAAAATAAGGTAGTACCATAGTTTTACTCCACAGGCCTCATGTGCCTGGACTTTTTGTTTACAGGAGAAGTTTTTGGCCAAAACACTTTTCCAGCAAGCTGTTCGTTGTCGAAAACTTTTAAACTATTCCAGGCTATAGGCAGGTAGTTTATTTAGATGTTTTTTAGTTTTTTGGCATTAAGAGAATTAGGTTTCTTTTTTTGGTTAAACATATGCAAATAAATTTTTTATGAAAGAACTCTGGCAGGTGGTTTAAGCAGGTGTATTTTACGCCTAAGTCCTTATTGCTGAAAGATGTTGTTATTCCTTTCCCTGAGTTCCTTAAAGCAAGTTTTGTAGAAAGGTTAAACCGTTTTGTTGGGCTGGTGGACGTGGCGGGGCAGGTATGCCCAGCTCACGTTCCGAGTTCAGGGAGGATGCGGGAGTTATTGTTTCCCGGCAACACTGTTTATGTTGCCCCGCTGCCTGCCGGGAGGCGGACTCAATACCGTATTCACCTGGCTCATTATGGAGAAAATCTGGTATCCGTGGATTCCCTGCTGCCGAACCGGCTTATTCATAAGTCCCTGTTGCAACAAGTTCTGGTTCAATTTAGAGGTTACCGGGAGATTAAAAAAGAAGCCAGGTACGGTGAAAACCGCTTTGACCTGTACCTGGAGGACGGGGGCCGCCCTTGTTTTATTGAGGTTAAATCAGTTACTCTGGTGGAAAAAGATGGCGTGGCAAGATTCCCTGATGCTCCCTCGGCAAGGGGTAGCAAACACCTTCAGGAACTGGTGAGGACGCTTAGTGATGGTTTTCGGGCTGCTGTTATTTTTGTGGTGCAGCGGGAAGACGCCCGTGTTTTCTCTCCCAACCTGGTTACCGACCCTTTATTTACAGAAACGCTTCGCCGGGCTGTATCCGCTGGCGTAGAGATATATGCGCTGGATTGTAGCGTGAGCAGGCATGGTATTGCCCTGCGCAACTACCTGCCAGTTGAGTTATAAAAGAGAGCCTGAATCCCTCCCCTGGATGTAAATCCCTCAAAGGAAATAAATTAAAAAACCTCTCTGGATAAGCAGCTGTTTTTAATCAAAAAGACTGAGATATTCTTTATAGCCTTCCTTTTCCAGATCCTCCTTTGGGATAAACCGTAATGATGCAGAGTTTATGCAGTAGCGCAAACCTGTTGGAGCCGGGCCGTCATTAAATACATGGCCCAGATGAGAACCGGCTTTTCTGCTTTTAACCTCAGTGCGGACCATGTTATGGCTCTTGTCAATATGTTTTGTAATACTTTCCGGGTGCAGTGGTTTAGTGAAGCTTGGCCAGCCGCATCCGGAATCAAATTTATCCAGGGAGCTGAACAGCGGTTCGCCGGAAACAATATCCACGTAGATGCCCTCTCGCTTATTGTCCCAGTATTCATTATTGAAGGGCGGCTCCGTAGCGTTATTCTGGGTTACTTCATACTGGAGTTTGGTCAACCTATTCTTAAGTGATTCCTGCTCTTTATCTCGGTTTTTATCTTGTGCTTTATCTTGACTCCAGTACTTCTCTATAAAGCCGGCCCGCCCCGAGGCCTGACGGTAAATTTTGTAGTGCCCCGGGTTTTTTTCGTGGTAGTTTTGATGGTACTCCTCGGCGGGGTAGAAACTGGAAGCTTTCAGGATTTGCGTGACAATGGGCCGGGTAAAACGGCCGCATTCTTCAAGGGCCTTTTTAGATGCCAGGGCCTTTTGCTTTTGTTCCTCGTTATGATAAAAGATCGCAGTTTTATATGATGGTCCCCGGTCTGCAAACTGCCCCCCCGGATCGGTGGGGTCGATTTGGCGCCAGTAAGTGTCGAGCAATTTTTCATATGGGCATAAATCAGGATTAAATGTTATTTGTACTGCTTCATAATGTCCCGTTGTATTGGAGCAGACTTCCTCGTAGGTTGGGAACTCTTTGTGACCGCCTGTATAACCGGACACTACTTTAACCACTCCCGGGAGTTGCTGAAAGGGAGCCACCATACACCAGAAGCAGCCGCCCGCAAAGGTTGCCAGCTCCAAAGGTTGTTTTTTGCTTTCTTTATTGGCCATCATCGATTCACCCCGGCACTATTTATTAATCTTAATAATGGGGATCTTATTGATATTTTATACAAAGCAACTGTTGGTGAAAGGGTTGATTTGAGACACCTGGACCAATGAACAGGCTGGCGGAGACCGATCGGCTCAAGTTTCTTCTGTGGCCAATGACGGGAAAGGTAAGCTCTGTTATAATATAAAGGATATAATATAAAGGCCAAAAAAATTTTTAAGGTTTAAATAAACCAACAAATAAATCAACGAAAATCCAAGGTGAGCTGCTATGAAACTTGTCACAGTGGCCGGCCCCCCCTCTTCGGGAAAGACTTCTGTCATTCTAAAACTCATTGAGTGTATGGATCTGGAGAAAGGCAGTATCGGAGTCGTCAAATTTGACTGTCTCACTTCCTTTGACAAACTGTCCTACCAGGAAGCGGGTATCCCTGTCCAGATAGGGTTTTCCGGGAGGTTTTGCCCTGACCACTATTATGTCAGCAATATTGAGGATGCCGTCCAATGGGGCCTGAGTTCTGGATTCGAAATGCTTATTACGGAGAGTGCCGGTCTGTGCAACCGCTGTTCTCCGTATATCAACGGGATTCTTGCCATATGTGTTATTGATAATCTGTCGGGAATCAACACACCGCGCAAAATAGGCCCCCTGCTGAGGTTTGCGGACGTAGTAGTGATTACCAAGGGAGATATTGTTTCACAGGCGGAAAGGGAAGTGTTTGCGTTCAATGTCAAACAGGTCAACTCATCGGCAAGAATTATTTTTGTCAACGGCATCACCGGGCAGGGAACCTTTATGCTGTCGAAGTATATAAGGGAGGCACGCGACATCCTTACGTTGAAAGACTTGAAACTGAGGTTTACCACACCTGCTGCGGTTTGTTCCTACTGCACAGGGGAAACGAGAATCGGGGATAAGTACCAGATGGGTATGCTAAAAAAACTAGAGTTTAAGGGCGTATGAATACTGCAGATTTAATGACCTATTTAAAAAACACAAACCTTGAGAAGATATTAAAAGACTACCCCATTGCCGGAGACTTCCTGGCCAATTTCCGCCTGGAAGCCATCTCTAAAGTGCTACCATTGCCCCAGGCCCTTGAAGAAGTGGGAGAGGAAACTCTCGCTGAATTCGGACTGGACAGCTATGGTTTACTACAAGAGTTTTGCATTTTTCTGGAAAATTTTACCCGGGTAGAAGAGTCTACCGGCAGGGTTTCCTCATTGACCATCCTGGGCGGTTTTAATAAATTGAAGGAACCGGAAAACGTTGAGCTGACCATTGCTGCCGGGGAAGTGATCAGCGTTGTAGGGCCCACCGGGTCCGGGAAAAGCAGGCTTCTAAGCGATATTGAGTGTCTTGCCCAAAGGGATACACCTACGGCCAGGCAGATCTTGATCAACGGCATTGCACCGGATGACCTCCAGCGTTTTGAAATGGGCGGGAAACTGGTGGCCCAGCTTTCGCAAAATATGAATTTCGTTATGGACCTGACGGTCCGCGAATTTCTGGAGATGCACGCAAAAAGCAGATTGGCCAGGAATACCGCTGAAATAGTTGAGAAATGCTTCCTCAGCGCCAATGAACTTTCCGGCGAGAAATTTACCATAGATACAAAACTAACCCAACTGAGCGGCGGGCAGTCCAGAGCTCTGATGATAGCAGATACAGCCAATATGAGCAATTCGCCGGTGATCTTGATCGATGAGATTGAAAATGCAGGAATCGACAGGCGCCAGGCCATCGAAATTCTAGCGAAAAGCGAAAAAATTGTCTTTATATCAACCCATGATCCGCTGCTGGCCCTTAGAGCGGATAAACGCATTGTCATGAAAAACGGCGGTATCAGTAAAGTTATCAGGACCTCGGATGTCGAAAGAAAAAGCCTTGCCGCCATTGAGAAGATTGACAACACCTTGCAGGCGATCCGTAACCGCCTGCGCAGTGGTGAAATAATTACGGAAGAGCTTCTCAAGTAAAGGAAGGGAGTGCAGGCTATGTGGGAAATCTACGATGCCTTGATTGACGGAATACCTGAAGACCTCATTGTTGATGAGCTGATAAGCGGGTACGAAGCTTCCTATGTGCGCAGCGGAAAGGGAGCGGGGATTGCTTACCTGAGGGATTGTAAGACCAGAATGCCCATGTTCAACAAAAACCTTATAGGTGCGCCCCTGCGGGAAGTAGCAGGCGCCGTCAAGTCGTGGAACTTCGTGGAAGCCTCGGCAGGCCATGCAGCCATTAATGCCTATTACAACAACCCGGAGATTGCGAGGGCAAACGGTGTCAATTTTTCTGATGCCAGGCGGGTTGAGGACAGAATGTACGATCCGTTTATTATGTCCCAAAACGAAATCAAAGGTAAAAAAGTTGCCGTCATCGGGCATTTCCCTTACCTGGAAAGTCTTTTTGAGCCGATCTGCGATTTATCGATAATCAGCTGGGAGCCCCAGGAAGGGGATTACCCTATCCCTGCCTGTGAGTATATTCTGCCGGAGTGCGACTATGTATATATCTCCAGCTCAACCATTACCGATAAAACCCTGCCCAGAATGCTGGAATTATCCCAAAAAGCCCGGCGGGTCACTCTGGTAGGGCCCTCAACTCCCCTGGCCCCTGTGTTATTTGATTACGGCATCAGTGAGTTATCCGGGTTTATCATTAAAGATAATGCACTTGCCTTCAGAATCACTGCCGGCGCTGAAAATGTTAAAATATATTCTGCAGGACAAAAGGTTTCTTTTAAAAGGGGAGACTGACCCTCTGTTGGGACTTTTGGAATCAAGCCGGGCAATGCCGTGGTTATTCTATTCGGCGTCTGCCGGCATTTTTTGTATGTGGGCAATGAAAGCGGTGTCCAGATATGATGATAGTTGAACTGTGGCCCTGGTACGAGAGAAACGAAGTGCCAGCTGATTGATTTGTCTGGTTAAAACTGTGCATATTGGTTATTTGTCATAATATTGGTAGGGATTTATCCAACTATGGCGAAATTACTATTGATAAACCGCTGGGGCGACATGCAAATACTAGCACCCAGGTTGATAAATAGTGGTTTGGGGGGAAGTTGTATGCAGAAACTCAAAAAATGCCGGATCATTGCTGTGCTGTTGATTGTGGCTCTTGTTTTTTCTATGAGCCCTGCCTGGGCAGGGGAAACGCCGGTTTATTTAAGCCGGGGGGAAGTTGCGAGGATCGTTTTAAACGCTGCTGACAACTATAACCCGGGGATCTCGGAAAGTGATATCATGCTGGGCTTTGAGGATGGCACCCTGCGTGAAGAAGAACCGGCCACTAAAGTACAGGCCCTGGTCATGCTCAGCCGTGCCTTTGGAGAGCTCCCGTCACCCCTGGGCGATAACCTGAGGAGGGGCGTTTTTGACCAGCATTATAATGATGTGCCCCAGTGGGCAGCGGAAGAAGTAAATAAGCTTAAAGAAGCAGGGGTATTATACAGCCCGGTTGATGGAGAATTGGGGGCAAATGAAAATATAAGCTCTTCCGAGCTGAATAACATCATAAGAAGAATATGGGATCTGTTGGGCAGCAACTTGAAGGATGATTTTTATGCGGCTGTCAATAAGGAATGGCTGGATAGTTCCCAGATTCCTGCAGGGGAGGCCCGCTACAATATATTTTACCAGCTGAGAGATGAAAATGATAAGCGGATTTCTGAGCTCCTGAATACCCTTTCGCAGAAGGATTGGCCCCAGGGTTCAAAAGAGCAAAAACTGCTTGATTTTTACCAAAGTGCCCTTGACCTGGACAGCAGGAATAAACAGGGGATAGAACCGGTCAGGAAGTATCTGCAGGCTTACGAAGAGGCGGGCAGCCTGGAACAACTGGTTCAGACTGATATCGATATTAACCGGAAAACAGGTAATGGACAGCTCTTGTTTTATTATTTAGAACAGGACCCCCAGGACAGTTCCAGTTACATGATGTTCCATAGAGCTCTGAATCCTACCTGGCAAAAGGATTTTTATCTATCTCCGGACAAAAGGGATGCCTGTATAAAGTATATTAGCCGGTTGTTGACACTGGCCGGGGAAGACGAAGCGACTGTCCAGAGTGTATCCGAAAAGATATTTGCCCTGGAAAAGGAACTCTCTGAGAACAGCCTGGACCCGGAGGAATATTACGATGTAGATAAAATCTATAATGTTTATACCCTGGAACAACTCGCATCGTTATATCCTAATTTTGACCTTAAGAAAACAATCACAGACACCGGGTACCAGTTACCTGACCGAGTTTGGGTAGAAGATAAAGGTTTGCTGCTAAAATCTGCTCAGTATTTTAATGAAGAGAATTTGGAACTGCTAAAGGACTATGCAAAATTTAAGTTTATTGATGCTTGCGGTTTCACCCTTTCCAGGGAATTTAGCGAGGCTGAACAGGAGTTTAAAGCCCGGGTTTATGGTGTGGAAGGAGTAAAAACTGACCAACAGCTGGCACTGGATGCAGTAAAAGATTATCTGCCGGACTATTTGGGCGAGATTTACGTGGAAAAATATTTTTCTGAGCAGGCCAAAAAAGATGTAGAAGAGATGGTTGCCAACTTCATTGAGGTGTATAAACAGAAAATCATTAATCTGGATTGGATGAGCAATGAGACCAAAGAAAGGGCCCTGAAAAAACTTGATAACATGAATGTAAAAATCGGCTATCCGGATAAATGGCCTACAACTCTGGATAATACGGACATCATATCCTATGAGGACGGCGGCAGCTATTTTGATAATGTATGCAGGATTAGCCTGGCTTATATTAATGAAAATATAGCTAAACAAGGCCAACCCGTGGATAAGAGTACCTGGATAATGCCTGTCTATGAGGTAAATGCCTATTACAATCCTCAAAACAATGAAATAGTATTTCCTGCCGGAATACTGCAAGAACCGTTTTACAGCGTCAATGCCTCCCCTGCCGAAAACTACGGGGGGATCGGGACGGTCATTGCCCATGAAATTACCCATGCCTTTGATACCGTGGGAGGAAAATTTGATGAAATGGGCAACGCAAAGAACTGGTGGACCGAAGATGATTACCAGAATTTTATGGAAAGAGCCAAACGGGTCCAAGAATTCTATGACGGTTTGGAGATAATTGCGGGCATCGAGAGCGACGGTGAGCTGACTCTGTTTGAGAATATCGCCGACCTGGGGGCCATGTCATGCTGCCTTAAGGTTTTGTCCCGGTATGAGAACCCGGATTATCAAGCATTTTTTAAATCTAATGCCGTTATCTGGCGGCAAACCCTAACCCGGCAAATGGCCGATTATTTTAGTAAAGTTGATGTGCACAGCAACGCTAAACTTAGAGTTAACCGTACTGTGGTTAATTTCGATGAGTTTTATGAGGCCTTTGACATTGGTGAAAAAGACGGGATGTATGTGCCGCCGGAAGAAAGAGTGGGGATTTGGTAAAATGTTGCTGCTCAAGGTACTGAAGACAGGGTTTCTAGCAAAATTGACTGAAGCAGTAACTTGCAGGCAGTCACCGGTACCTTTACAGCCGCTTATTGTCAGTTGTGTCAGTTTAACTTGGATTTAAGCTGGCCGTAACAGCAAACCCCATAACTGGCTTTGTATAAGTTGAACCCAGCCGGGAATGAAATAACCAGTAGAGAGAAAGCATTATTGATTTTTTGAATGAAATGAAGTACCATGTAATAGGTTTTTTGAAGAGGAGGGTAAAAAGATGTGTAGCTTTTCCGGAATCTATATGGCAGCTGTCCCTGTGATCCCTGTTACTGGTTTTGTTTACAGGGATAAGTGCGTCTGTTTTGAAAAACTGAAGGATATAAATCCGGAGAAGGCACATCTTTATTACTAACCTTTTTATATATTATTTAGATGGAATAGTATATAAATAAAGACGGTGGTTTTCTCCATCGTCTTTTTTGTGCCCTTTTCCAGTAATTGAGAAAGGAATGTTTATGAACAATAATCTCAAGCCTGACAATAAACCCTCATGCCTAAGTTTGAAACTTAAAAATTAGAAACTCAGTTATAACAAGGCTTTGAAGGCATTATTCAGAGACGTACCACTACACCCCTTCCGTTTCAGGAAAAAGCGTTAGGTTCGTATATTCCGGTTTATCTTTCTTTTTGACC
>JAKPGY010000004.1 GCA_029550685.1 Bacillota bacterium | reverse complement strand
TGTAACGGGACCAGCCAGACTATCGAAGAAGTCCATTTAAAGAGATCGCCACGTCGCTACGCTCCTCGCAACATTAGCCATGAACGATAGTGAACATCGGTAGTGCCGGAACGGCCGATGACAGAACCGGAAGCCATCGTTTGGGTCATTGGCCGTTCCGGCACTCCTGATGCTCCCTTCGGTTGCTATTAATGTTGCGATCCCCTGAAAGGGGCGTGGCAATCTCAAATATCCAACTTCTGATAGCTTTTTTGACACGCTGACTGGTCCCGTTGTAACGGGACCAGCTGCTTATATAATCTGCAGAATTAGGTTCCAGGCATTTTAGTGAATACTCCGCGAGGATCCACTATCGTACGTAAAATATGCAAGACCTCGTCTGGAGGCGGCTCCACCATAGCAATTTCATCGGGTACCAGTAGTTCAAAGCCGGTACAGGCTTGAGCTATTTCCACGGTCATACCAGGATTCAAAGCCTTAATACGCATTCTTTTGGTTACCGGTTCAAAATCATATACACCTACCTGAGTTACTACTGCAATAGGTCCCCCATATAGACCAGCTTTCTGCCGGCTGTCTCCACCGTCCAGATATCCAGGAGTGGTTAGAAAATCTACCTTTTCCGGAAAACGGTCCGGTGTCTGTAAACCGACCAATACCGATTTTTCAGTGAGAGACCCAATATCGTTACCACCACCGCTGCCGGGCAGAATTGACTTAGGATTGTCATAGCTGCCAATCACAGAGGTGTTGACATTACCATACATATCAATTTGGGCTCCTCCCTGGAAAGCAATATCCACATAGCCCAGAGCACATTGGCCAAAGGACAAGGCCATTTCCATAGACATAGGTGATTTACGGAAGGTAAAGGGACAGCCTACCGACCAGGGCATATCACAGCCTCTGGATGGATCCTGTCCGCCGCTTTCAAAAACCATGGTTATATTTTTAGCATGGGTTTGGTGAGCCAGCATGGCTCCTACCATAGGAAGCCCAGTACCTACGTAAACAATTTGTTCGTCTTCTATCATTAAAGACAAGTTGTAGGCCAGCATTTCCAAAGGATTGGCGGGTGCAAGTTTGCTCATAATCTCCCTCCTTACTTAATCCCATTTAGGGATTACTTCATCATAATGGAAGCTGATAGCTGTATCATCAGCTCTGCCTTCAGCTGCCTCAACCAAGCGGCGGGCTTTGTCTATAGTGCGGAGGCCGCCGCATTTTTCAATAAAGTCATATGGGTCTTTGGTATTGAAAATCCAGCGATCAGTAAAATCCAACATATTTTCATGGGTAACGGTGCCAATGCGGATCAGCCATTCCCACCACTCACGATTCCAGTAATAATGACCGGGACAGCATCCTGGATACGCACCATAGGGCAGCTCAACGACGGCATCAACATACCAGAAGGGGATGCAGGCATTTCCATTATCGCGAATAGTCATTTCCGGAACTATTCTTTCAGAGGTAATAATGACTTTCCGACAGGCTGCTGCTAATGCTATATCATTGATAGCCGGGCCATAGATCACGGAATTTCCATAACGATCAGCTTGCTGAACATGAATTATGCACACATCTGGGAAAAGGGCGGGAATCATACAGACTGGGTCATCAGCGTCCCCGACGGGATTATTGATAACCTTTACATAGGGGTTCTTTTTAATCATATCAGTGCCCAGCAGTTGCTTGGAGGCAATACAGGGAGAACCTAGCTGGGCAGCTTTAAATGCCTGGGCCATTGAACCATGGCTCCAGATGGAATAGATTTCAGCATGCTTGTTTTTAATCATGCGGGCAAAGTTTTTATCATTGCCACGCATCTCTACACCTACATAGGAGAGGTGTATCCCGGTCATGCAGCCCCGGGCTATGAAATATGAGGTGTTGGACATAGGGGAACCAATACCAGTAAGATTCTTTTTTTGTTGGCGAACTATTTCAAAATAAGCCTGAATGGGGCTTCTGACATAAGAAAAGCCGGTCTCAGCTAAAATATCTCCGTCCCAAACAAACTCAGAAATAGCTTCAGACAGGGACATACGCTTGTCCCTTTTACGGCGATCTTTTTTTAGGTGATATTCACGAGCGTCTTTATAATCGATAAGTCGCTTAATATGGTCTTCGTTAGAATACTTCCGACCCATGAGAACAAACCCCCCTTAATTCTCTAGTTTTGATAGGGACTAACAAGAACCGGCAAATCACCCCCCATAATTCCGGTTTCCTAGTTGATAATAGAGGAGACATACAATATGCAGCAGATATGACTTCAAATCAACTGACAACCTTGATAATATACGCAAACGAAAATTACTGAGTGTAATAAATATATTATAAATTTATAAAAATTCGCCAACAGCAGATCAATACATAAACGGGAAAAAACCGTAGAAATACAGCAAAAAAGAATGTAAATACACAGAGAGAGGCCATTATTAATGAAATAAATAAAGCACAAAATATGACAAAACGTGAGGAATAACAGCAAAAACTCGTATAGATTAAAGAGTAGCAGATATTCTCTATAGATTAAGCTATAATCAAGTAAATCATGATAAGATAGGTATGTAATATCTGACTAATCAGAGCAACTGCTTTTCATGACATATAGAAGGATTTAAGAGCAGCCCAGGAGAAGTATTGTTAGAGGGATTGCGTAGGAAAGGGCGAAGATGCCATGTCTAAGGTGATAGCCATAGCAAATCAAAAAGGCGGTGTGGGAAAAACTACCACTGCTATCAACCTGGCCAGCTATATAGCTCAAGCCGGTAACAAGGTATTGCTGGTTGATATTGATCCCCAGGGCAATGCTACCAGCGGACTCGGAGTGAATAGAAAGCGATTAAGGGTTTGTATCTATGATATGCTGATTAATGGTCTTCAACCCCAGCAGGTTATTACCCAGACGCGGATTAATCGTCTTCATCTTATACCAGCAACCATTCAGCTGGCAGGAGCGGAAGTTGAACTGGTGAACCAAGAATACCGGGAAGGCGCTTTAGATAAGGCCCTTGAACCAGTTCGAAATACTTATGATTTCATAATCATTGATTGCCCTCCTTCATTGGGGTTGCTTACATTAAATGCATTAGTAGCTGCTGATTCGGTTTTAGTACCCTTGCAGTGCGAGTATTATGCTCTAGAAGGATTAAGCCAGCTAATGGATACGATTCAGCTGGTGCGGAAACGTTTGAATCCTCGTTTAAAACTGGAGGGCATTGTTTTTACGATGTTCGACGGACGCACCAATCTATCTATTCAGGTAGTGGACGAGGTCAAAAAGCATTTTAGAAAAGAGGTTTACCGCACAATAATCCCTCGTAATATACGCCTTAGTGAAGCCCCCAGTCATGGTAAGCCAATCATGCTATATGATCCACGCTCAAAAGGCGCAGAGGTTTATGCAGAGTTAGCCAGGGAGGTGTTAAAACGTGCCTAAAAAGGAACGTGGCCTGGGGAGGGGATTGGATGCCCTGCTCTCAGGAACCATGGAAGGTGATTATGAACCAGTTAGGGAAATTCCCACTGATAAAATACATCCCCGAAAAGATCAGCCAAGAAAAAAGTTTGAAGAAGAATCGCTCCAGGAGTTGGCTAACTCCATTCGGGAGCATGGTATTCTGCAGCCGGTTCTGGTTCGTCCCGTTAAAAACGGATATGAAATTATAGCCGGGGAACGCAGGTGGCGGGCTGCGCAGCTAGCTAATTTGTCACATATCCCGGTAGTAGTACACGATATCGATGAAAAGCAGGCTGCAGAGATATCTTTAATCGAGAATATCCAACGAGATGACCTGACTGTGGTGGAAGAAGCAAAGGCTTATCGACAATTAGCAGAGCAGTTTGGTTATACCCAGGAGATTATTGCAGAAAAAATTGGAAAGAGCAGAGCTTATGTAGCAAACACCCTGCGAATTCTCAATTTGCCCGATGAAGTACTGCAAATGCTGGAAAAGGGAGAATTAAATGCCGGACATGTACGGCCATTATTAACCCTGCCCACCGCCGAGCAGCAGTTGGCCGCAGCTAAGGAAATCGTTGCTAATAAGTTGACGGTGCGACAGGTAGAAAACAAAGTAAAAACGAAACGAATAAAACTGGATATACCTGTGGATAAGCCAGTGGAACTACTGGAAATACAGGAAAAACTTCAGCAGCATTTTGCTACCCGCGCATTAGTTACAAAGCAAGGAAAAGGGGGCAAGATTGAGATAGCTTTCTATAGTGACGAAGATCTGGAGAGGATTCTTGAAATAATGGGAATTATAGAGTAAGTAAATGCAGAGAGAGACGGGCAGAAATGTTTCACGTGAAACATTTCTGCCCTATTTATTTAATACCAATATTTTGTGCAGGAATTTCGTTGATCATCAGGATACCTGTTCTACTCCCGAAGGAAGCCATTAGAAAGAGGTTGCCGGCCTGTGAAGCATTAGTACTGAAAGAATAGAAGCCTAAGCAAAATATAGGATTGTTTCACGTGAAACATTGGGGTTCTCATATCATAAATAAGAAAAGTTTTTGTATAGATGGTATAATATGTAAACAAATGGTATATGTAAAAACAAGATTAAGTTTGATAAGAGAGTACTATCCAGTATCTCACAAAAGTAATCATAGGAAGGCTGGCTGGTTAACAATGAATAAACGGCTTATAGGCATTATGTCGATTGGTTTATTGATCTTTGCCTTTTTGTTTAGCGCTATGACACCGAGTGGGTTTTGCCTGGGTGATAATATTATCAGGGCTTTGGGGTTTAAGGCTTGGTCAAAGGAATCTGCAGAACATACTGTAAACGGATTTCATTATACAGTATTATACTCCCTAACATTCGGTATTGTAGGATATTTAGCCGCCAGGCATTACTTAAAAAATATTTATCCTAAATTAGTGAAAAATCTGCCGTTACTGGTGATCATCTTGTTCATTACCGCCAACCAACTTTTCACTTGGGGGTATCATGCTGTTTTATCTTTCTCTGAAGGCATCAATGCAGTTGATTATATACCCGCGCAGAGCAATTGTAATTACGTTTCAGATCCGACCAATGAACTAATTTCTTACTCTTACCAAATTACCTTAAGGAATTATTCTAACGATATCGTGAAGTTTAACATGCAGGTGCAAAAGCCTTCACATGATTCACTTACTATGTGGTATGTGACCGCATCAACAGAAGGGAAACAAACCTTAGCTGAATTAACTTTACAACCTCGGGAACAAAAAGGAATCAGATTCGTGATGGAGGACCAGAATCCTCAAAAGGCTAATCTCAGTGGAAGTATGCATAGGCTTAACATTGTCATTTTTGATAAAGAAAGCAGGCGGCAGTTTAGGGTTTGGTAATTAACGCATCAATTTACTATTACTGCATTAACCTAATAGATGCCGATAGCTGTCCGCTTGGGTTTTGTACGTTTTAGTTGGTTAAACTAAATTTCCCCATTACTTTGACTGAATATAAGAATATTAAGTACTTCGCATCTATAGTTTGATGCAAAGGCTGGTTTAAGTTCCTTGAAAAACAAGGCTACGGTTTTCAGACCATTAAGGGGAAGTGAGAAGATTATAGTAAGACAGGTGAGGGCTTTATGGATAACAATTCAAAACGTTATTTAGGTATGGCTGAGGGAGGACTGTTGGGGGCTAGCCTATATAGAATTGGTTAATATTTGATCACTGGTTACACAAATATAGAACATTTGATTCAATTTACAATTATTTGGTTAATTGGAGGCTTGATAGGAGTACGAATTGCAATAAGGTTGTTTGACCTTTAGACCATTTAGAACAGTAGCCGTGGTATGGGAAGGTACATTTTTTTTGTGGGAAGCCTATATTCATTTTGTGGGCGTACATCCCGACCATAGAAGTAAGGGCCTGGCCAAAAGCTTATATAATACGTTTTTTAATACGGTGTATCAAAAGGGATGTCATGAAATACACAGCATTACATCACCAGTAAATCAAGACTCCATTGCCTTCTATAAAAAAATGGGGTCCAAATAAAACCCGGCAAAATAGTAGAAGGGGTACCTGTTGCTGTAGACTATAACGGCCTGGGAAAAGATAGAGTTCTATTTGTAAAAACGCTGTAACCTGAACAGCTGAAATCAGTTCTTAATTATATCCCATATTATACTGCTGCATATCTGGTGCGATAAACGGCAGCACAAGTGACAGGAGGATAGAATGGAACGGTATGACTTGATCTAGTTATCATCAAACCTTCGGCCATAAAGGCCTTTCAATTTGGCTTTATGGGTGTACATAGCCTGATCAGCTTGAGCGAAGGCGGCATATATGTCTTTCTTGCCATGGCCTTGGTAAAAGGCATAGCCATAAGCTAGGCTGATTTTATAAGTACGTTCTTGATTCAAGGAGGTTAGTAAATGCTCCAATTTGCAGCAGGCATTATCCACTTTTTCCTGGGTTTTTTCCGGGCAGATAACACAAAATTCATCACCGCCAATTCGAAAAACATGACCTATGCTGCTAAAACTATCGTGAATAATTTGTGCGGCTGAAATGATGACTTCATCTCCGACTTCATGTCCGTAGCGATCATTGCAAAGCTTTAAGTTATTAATATCGAGTACCACAATGACCGCATCCTTACCCTCTTTGGCATAATGCCTCATTTCTTTCTCAAAAGCGGTCCGGTTTCTGACTCCCGTCTGCACATCATATTTAAATTGCAGTTCACGCAAAAAAATGTAATACAACAGCAAAGATATAGAGATGCTGGACCAGAGACAGATAATATCGGGAAAGACAACTTGCACAGCTAATGCTGCTATAGGCAGAATAAAAAGGGGGATCAATACCTGCTTGTCATTGACATCATAATCATTACTGTTTTTAACTACTACTGCTACCATCAGAATGAAGTAAAATATACTGACAATGCCGGGCAGTAAAAACAAATCACCGCGTGTATACTGATTTTGAGCATTTACGAAAAAAATCCAGCCGGTATTATAACTGAAGATACATATCAAAGCATTGAGAATCAGCGGCCCGATGGCAAGAGCAAAAGGAAGTACACTGTTTTTTTTATTCCAATGGAAGAACAGTAGAATAAACGGAACAACCGGGGACAGAGAGAACCCAAGCATATTAGCTATTCTATGTGGGATTACCAGGTTAGCATTGCTTGATAGCGCCATCAATATGGTAGCTATCTCCAAAATAAGAATTAGAATAATGGTCGCAGCAGCAGATATGTATAGTTGATTTTTATATCTGCTGATGACCATATTGCGCCTGGCCAGCCAGATGGTGAAACAAAGGGTAATAATCGCCACAATATCTGTGCTAATAGTAGTTGCCATGGTATAACAATCCTTTTAAATATTTCTTGAATCCCATTTAAGGAAAGTCAAACAGTGTTATAAAATAAAATATATCAAAAAACCTGCAACAGCAAGTCATAAAAATTGATAAAATTAGGGACCTTAAGCTGGACAAAATATACTAGCGTTTTCTAAATTAGAAAACTACCCAACAAATCGCTGGTTTAACAAAAGCTTAGGCAGGCAAATTATTGGCTAGATGTCGAGGGCATATAAGGCTGCTTTTTGAGCATGGATTAAGGCTGTATCAAACAAAGGAAGGGCATATCCTGCTGCTTAACCAACAGGCCTATTTCTGTGCATCCCAGGACAATTCCCTGAGCACCCTGTTTGGCCAGCTTATCAATGATCGCTAAGAGAGCCTGCTTGGAAGGATCGGCTATGATACCCAAACACAATTCCTGGAAGATGATATGGTTCACCGTATGGCGGTCCTCTTTTTCCGGGATCAGGATATCGATGCCGGCTTCCTGCAGCTTGGCTTTGTAAAAATCCTGTTCCATAGTGTAGATAGTCCCCAGCAAGCCAACTTTATGGATATGGCTTTTCCTTAATTCCTGGGCGGTGGCTTCGGCAATATGTAAAATAGGAACGGAGACTGCAGCCTGCACCTGGGGGGCTACTTTATGCATGGTGTTAGTGCAGATGACGATAAAATCAGCTCCAGCCTGCTCCAGGCGCTGGGCGGCTTCAGCCAGGATAGCCGCACACTTTTCCCAATCTCCGCTGGACTGGCAGGCTTCAATTTCATGAAAATCTACACTGTATAACAAACAACGGGCTGAATGGAAACCACCCAATTTTTCTTGAATCACCCTATTTATAATCTGGTAATAAGTAACCGTGCTTTCCCAGCTCATTCCGCCAATCAAACCCATAGTTTTCATCGGTATCTCCTCTCACATAAAATGTCATCAACAACCTGTCGCCGCGGCAAATAAGTATTGTCTAGCTAATATTACTATGTTTACGATAAGCTGCGATGCTTATAAGTGCAAACAGCATAGGGATAATTGCATATCCCGCATTGGCACGGCCATTTGTCGCTAGGACATATGCTATCCCAATAAAAGTTAAAATAATAAAGAAAATACTTGCCGTTAGCATACCTTTTTTCATTGGTATACATCCCCCTATGTAGAAAATAAATAGTTAAAGCCCATTTCCGTGTCAACCTAGTTGGGCTAACTTGCAGTAAACTTGGGAGAGGGGAAGACCATATTCTGCGGCTATGCGGGCGCAATCCTCGTATTCAGGTTTACAGCGAAATGTGCCATCGGGCAGCAGGGCTTTTTTGCAGCGAATTGGACCCCAGGGGGAAGCAATTGTTTCTTCCCAGCGGGGCAGTATTAAACGCTGCTGCTGGTATATTCTAACTCCCAGAGAGGTGGTATTCATAAGCAGCCAATCGGCCAAAATGCGGCTATGGTTCGGTTCGCATAGCAAGGTTAAAAGAAAGCCAGGCCGGTTTTTCTTCATTTGTACGCTGGTTATGTAAAAGTCCTTCACATGTTCATTGGCGCCGAGACTGGAGAATAGGTGGGTAAAAATCTCGGGATTCATATCGTCGATCTCGCACTCTAATACCATTATAGGCTCTAAGGAGGATGAATTACCAGGACTTTCCGCCAATACCGCCCGTACCAAATTGGGAATCCTATCACTACGTTGCTGCCACCCGGCTCCGTAGCCTATAGCTACCGGAGAGCAATGGGGCAGGATGCCAAAACTATTAACCAGCGTTTTTAACAAAGCTGCACCAGTGGGAGTAACCAGTTCCATATCTATATCCACCCCATAACAGGGAATCCCACACAAAAGCTTGGCTGTGGCTGGAGCTGGCAAAGGGACTGTGCCGTGGTCTATGGTAATAAAGCCCTTAGGCCAGGGGATGGGGGAGGCGTAAACAGATTTTATATCAAGTTGTCGCAGCCCGAAGAGGACACCGACTACATCGACTATAGTATCGACAGCGCCAATCTCATGAAAGTGAATGGCATCCACACTTACGCCATGTACCTGTGCTTCGGCTTCGGCCAGACATGAAATAACAGCATTGGCCTGGAGGCGAAGCTCTTCATCAGGCAGCAATTTTAATAATTCTTGTATATCGGATAAATGGCGCATTGGCTGATTTCCGGGAGCATGAACCCGGAAGCGACAGGCAGATATACCAGAGATATGATAGCGCTCCTGCTGCAATTCAGCACCCAATCCCAGGCAACTTATGTATTGAGACAGTTCCTGGATAGAAAGCCCCAGATCCAGTAATGAACTGATCCACATATCTCCGGAAATTCCAGAAAAACAGTCCATATATAAAATTTTCATCAAAAACAACACCTTTATGGAGTATTTCAAACGGTTTTACAAAAACATAAATCCTTGTTATGATTGCAGAAAAACGGTCAAATTATTATTATGTAGTTTCACGCTAAATGCAATTATATTTCAACTATATCGGGGACAAGTATGAAAAGTCAAAAGAAAACCAGATCAAAAAAGGCTTCGACACGCTTGACCATGATTATAATACCGCAAAGTATAGAACGACCGGTTCGTTTTAGTATTTCCAAAACAACGATTCGTATAATTGCCATCATAGCGGTATTATTTGTGATGAGTTCGATTGGTGTGGGCCTTTTATATGGCGCTAAACAAGCGGATTTTAATCGCCTGGAAGCCATTAAAGAAGAAAGCCGGCGCAAGGATGAGACCATACAGCTGATGGATCAGCAGCTCCAAGCTATCGAAGAGCAGCAGGAAAGGCTGGCTAACAAGCAAGCGGAAATAAAGAAAATGATGGGTATTCAGCAGGAGGATGTGCCGGTCACTACAGAAAGCTCCGGCGGCGGAAAAGGCGGGAGCGGGCCGGAACGGGAAGCCCAGGCTGCCGGGGATAAATTTATGTTGGCTCAGCAGTTAAAAAATCAATTGGACCTGCAGGAAAAAGAATTAGATGACTTGTTAGCTCAAGTTAACCATGATACCAAATATTTTCGATCCCTGCCCAATCAATGGCCTTGTTCCGGAGAAATCAGTTCTCCATATGGGTGGCGTGATTCTCCTTTTGGCGGTCGGACTGAGAGTTTCCACGATGGCATTGATATTGCCAATGATGTAGGTACTAAAATCGTGGCTGCAGCTGACGGGAAGGTAATTTTCGCCGGATGGCAGCCGGCATACGGCCGCACCATTATTATTGAGCACGGATATGGTATTACCACCAAGTATTCCCATAATTCAGCTTTGCTGGTTGAAGAAGGGGATAAAGTCACTAAAGGGCAGGTTATCGCACATATGGGCAGTACCGGCAGAAGTACAGGGCCTCATTTACACTTTACCATCTTTAAATGGGATGAAACTATAGATCCTTTAATATATCTCCCTAATCCCCAGGAGAAAAAGTGAAGGAGTGTTAGCTTTGATAAGGCGTAGACAGAACTTTGAAAACATAGAGAGTTTTTTATCTCCAGGTGTGGAGATAAATGGCAGCATAATCACCCAGGGGTCAGTTAGAATTGATGGTAAAGTGGAAGGCAAGGTAAATGTAAAAGGTGATTTAATTATCGGTGAACAAGGCCGCATAAAAGGTGAAGTCAGAGCTGCCAATTTGCAGCTCGCTGGTCGTATAGAAGGAAATGCTATTATTAGCGGTCGTTTTGACTTAGCTTCCACTGGGGTTATGGCCGGTGATGTGCAGTGCAACATTTTAACCATAGATGAGGGCGGACAACTGAACGGCAATACTTCTATGGGGCGGACCGATGAGAGGACTCATAGCAGCAAGCTCAAGTATTCTGAACCCGTCGTCGATAAGGCAAAATAGTGCAGGTGAAATAGTTGTTTTTAAATCGTAAGCAAGCTGGCTATCTGCTTGCCGAAGAGTTGGAAAAACAAGACTTGGAATTTGATGTGGTTCTGGCCATACCTCGGGGAGGGGTCGTGCCAGCTGATATAATAGCTCGCCATTTTGATAGGGAGTTAGATGTTATTCTATCCCGTAAGATCGGCTCACCGGGACGGGATGAACCGGTAGTCGGAGCGGTAGCTCCCGATGGGAAGATAGTTTTGCCTGATCAGGTTCAGGTCATTTTCCCCGTGGATGTAGAAACCTATAACCAGTCAGCACAAGAAACCAAAAACGAACTAAACCGGTTAACCCGCTTATACCGGGGTAATCGTCCTCCCTTAAATATAAAGGGGCGGCGAGTTCTGCTGGTAGACGATGGTATAGCTTCTGGTTCCACAATCTCCGCTTCTGTAGACTATCTAAAACGATCCGGGGCAACCAGCATTATTATAGCTACTCCCGTCTGTGCGCGGGTGGCCTATGAAGTTCTCTTGAACCAGGTCGATCACATGATCGTCCTGGAGATCCCGGCGGAGTTTTTCGCGGTGAGCCAGTTCTACCAGGATTTCACCGCCGTGGAAGATGAGGAAATCATCAGCATAATGCGCTGCTGGCAGCCGATACAGTAAAGACGGTTGCTTGCATTCCTGTTAATTGAGCATAGCAGCCTGCCGGCGGCTTTCATAGTCAAAACGACTGTAGGCCATATACAACCCCCGCGCGATAGTATCAGCCATTTGATAGACCAGATACAACCTGGTGTTTTGCAAAACCATGTGCTCTAAAAATCCCCCCACATTTACCACTCCGGAAATATAAAAGTCTCCTATTTCCGGCAGAGTCTTCTTTAAAGCCGTACCCGGTTTCAGACTGCCCTTTTTTATATTGATAAACCCCACCCTATCCGAACTGCCCAAACAAGCGTCCACAGCCACAATAAGCGGATGGCGATAGCTGCCGTGTACTTTCTCCAATACTTGTACTAGGTTGGTGGCATGGGTTGGTTCCTCCAGCGTTCCATATACATTGATACTACTGTTGAAACTGCGCAGGCGGGTACCCACCAGAGGCCCCAAGCAATCTCCTGTAGCCCGGTCCGTACCTATACACACGAATACTATCTCCCGGGAACAATTGGAGTTAAACTCCAACAGCAGGTCATAAACACTGCGCTCAATGCGGGAAAAACAAAGGGGGTCCTCATAATATACTGACAGGCCTTCTTCGGTGTGTAATTGCTTGTTAATTGCCAAATCTGTCCCTCCTAGGCTGCTTTGTATCATTCTTCACGCCTGCCAATATTTTTATGCTGTATTTCCAAGAAAAAGAGAATATTTATTATCATATGCCAATCAGGGAGAAGCGCATGAAGCACCTGAAAATTAGGCTGATGTTAGTAATGGGATACCTGGGAGCCGTAGTGGGGGCGGGATTTGCTTCCGGGCAGGAAATAGTACAGTTCTTTGTTAATTACGGAAGTTTCGGGTTAACAGGAGCGCTGATCGCCACCCTTCTGTTTGCTTTGATGGGCGGGCTGCTGCTCTACTTGGCACATCGCTACCGGGTTTCTAATTACCAGGACCTGCTGGCCAGAATCGTGGGGGAAAGGCTCAGTCCGGTAATTGACCTTTTACTGGCGGTATTTTTATTCCTGGGCATATCTACTATGTTTTCTGCCAGCGGAGCAGTATTCTATGAGCACCTGTTCCTACCGAAAAACCTGGGCATTCTAGTCGCTTATATCATGGTAGTAATATCCTTATTAGCCGGGCGGCAGGGCCTGATTTATTCTTATAACTTGCTGGTACCGGTAAAACTGGTTTTATTGCTGATTATCGCTGGGTACGCGGCTCTGTTTGTAAATGAAACTCCGACAGCAGCTACTTACACCGCCTATATGAGCAGTAAGGCCAGTCAGCTATGGGGCCTGTCCAGTTTGCTATATGTAGCTTATAATTTCGCCCTGGCCATGGTAGTGTTGACTGAATACCAGAGTGTAGGAGCGCGCCGTGATGGCATCACGGGAGCAGTTTGGGGAGGTCTGATTCTCGGATTACTGGTGGTTTTGAATTACCTGGCGCTATCCCGGTTTCTGCCGGTGGTTACTCATTACCAGGTTCCCATGCTGTTTGTGGCCGGCCAGATCTCCAGTACCACCAAGTATATATATACCGTTGTCCTGTGGATAGGTATACTCACCACCGCTATTGCCAATACTTACGGCTTCGCCCAGCGCATGGCCAATTTTTCCGGGTTAAGCTATGGATTATGCCTGGTCTTATGCAGCACTTTGGCCCTGCCCTTATCCATGCAGAGTTTTTCCAGTTTAGTGGGTAAAATATATCCTATATTTGGAATACTGGGAATGGTAATCTTGACAGGCGTTCTCTGGCAGGCTGGAAAAGACATCCTGCAGCGAATGTATTATAATATAAGCCAGCTATACTGGGGGCTAAGGAGGTAAAATGTTGAAAAACCTTAAGAACATCCCGTCCGTTGATGAGCTGCTGTCAGACCCACGTATACAGGAACATCTTGAGCATTACAACCGTTCCTTTGTAGTTGAGATAGTGCGGGAGACCATCGACGACCTGCGCAAGAAATTAAAACTTAATGAACAGGAAATCACCCGTGCTCAGATAACAGAATGGATCTGCAGCGAATTGGATAACCGTTTACAGTCACTGACCCAGGGTACCTTAAAACGAGTTATCAATGGCACCGGAGTGGTATTACACACCAACCTGGGACGAGCCCCTTTAGCCAAAACCGCCTTGGATTACCTATACCAGATGGGAACCTTTTACAATAACTTGGAAATGGACCTGGATAAAGGGGAGCGCGGTTCCCGTTATGTGCATGTGGAAGATTTGCTGCGGCGGCTGACCCATGCCGAAGCCGCTTTGGTAGTAAACAATAATGCAGCTGCCGTACTACTGGGACTGAATACCCTGGCCCAGGGTAAGGAAGTCATCGTGTCCCGCGGGCAGCTCATCGAGATTGGCGGGGCTTTTCGCATTCCCGAAGTTATGAAGTTAAGCGGAGCCCTATTAAAGGAAGTGGGGACCACCAACAAAACCTATATTAGTGATTATGAGCAAGCCATCAATGAGGACACGGGATTGTTGTTTGCCGCCCACACCTCTAACTACAAGATAGAAGGTTTTACCGCTGAGGTGGATCTGGCTGATCTGGTCAAGCTGGGCCGGGAGAAAGATTTGCCGGTGATGCTGGATTTGGGCAGCGGATTTCTTTTTGATCCCCTGCGCCTGGGATTGGGGCCCGAACCCACCGTACAGCAATGCGTACAGGCCGGTGCCGATGTAGTTACCTTCAGCGGGGATAAGCTTTTAGGCGGGCCACAGGCGGGAATTATTGTAGGACGCAAAGAGTACATAGAGGCTATGAAAAGAAATCAGCTGACCCGGGCGCTGAGAGTGGACAAACTGACTATCGCTGCTTTGGAGGCTACCTTAATCGAATACCTGGCCGGATTTCCGGAAAAGAACTTACCGATCATACAGATGTTGAGCATGAGCCATACTGAACTGCAGGAGCGGGCAGAACAGCTGGCGGAAATGCTAAAATCAGAAAGCAGCAACCAGCCGCTAGGATACAATATCACTGTAGTAGAAGTAGATGATATGGTAGGGGGCGGAGCATATCCCACCTATCGGCTGCCGGGGTACGGGGTCGAAATTCGTTTTCAGGATGTAAAACTGGAAACAGTAGCTGCTGAGCTGCGCCAGCAGAACCCGGCGGTAATTACCCGCCGGCAGGATGACCGCATGTTGATCAGTGTTCGTACCCTGTTGGAGGGAGAGGCCGTTTTGTTAACGTTACAGATCAAGCAGGTATTGCTTAAGCTAGCAGGAGGCCAGAAAGGGGATCAGCATTGAAAAGATTTGTCATTGGCATGGCCGGACATATAGACCACGGCAAAACTACTTTAGTAAAGGCTTTGACCGGGATAGAAACCGACCGGCTCAAGGAAGAAAAACAGCGGGGCATATCCATTGAACTGGGCTTTGCTTCCTTTAACCTGCCCAGTGGACAAAGAGCAGCCATTGTGGATATGCCTGGACATGAAAGATTTATCCGCCATATGGTCGCCGGAGCTTTCGGCATAGATATGGTTATACTGACCATTGCCGCAGATGAGGGCATTATGCCTCAAACCCGCGAACATATGGATATCATAGAGCTGTTAAATGTCCGGCAGGGTATTGTGGCCATTACCAAAATAGACCTGGTGGATGAAGAATGGCTGATGCTGATGGAAGACGAGATCCGCCAGTATATTGACAAATCAATCCTTAAGGGGGCACCTCTGATACCAGTATCAGCGGTGACCGGAGAAGGCCTTGACCAATTAGTGAACACTATCGAAGCGATGGCAGTAAATATTCCTGAAAAGCCAGCTTTTGGCTTTGCCCGACTGCCTATTGACCGGGTTTTCACCATGTCTGGTTTTGGAACCGTTGTAACCGGCACATTGTGGTCCGGTCAAATTCAGCCAGGAGATACCCTGGAACTTATGCCCGTCCAGCGCCAGGTAAAAGTGAGAAATGTACAGGTACATAATGAAAAAGTAGATACTGCCTATGCAGGACAACGGGTGGCCGTCAACCTGCAAGGAATAGAGGTGGCCGACATCCGGCGCGGTTATTTGTTAGCCAGCAGTGGTGTTCTGACCCCTTCCTATCGTGTGGACGTACGCTTAAGGCTCTTGCCCTCTTCGCCCCGGAATCTGAAGAACTGGAACCGGATTCGTTTCCACTTGGGAACAGACGAGGCTTTGGGACGGGTGGTGCTGCTGGATCGGGATGAGTTGCTCCCCGGAGAAGAAGCTTATGCCCAGATAGTTTTGGAAAAGCCTATCGTTGGTTACAAGGGAGACCCCTTTGTCATTCGCTATTACTCTCCGGTCACAACCATAGGGGGAGGCACCATTATCGATGCCAATGCTCCCAAACAAAAGCGTTTCAAAGAAGACGTCCTGGAGCAATTAGCTACCAAAGAGGAAGGCAGTCTTTATGATATGCTGCTGCAAGAGATGCATGCCAAACCGGAACAGCCGGCGGTCTTGTCTGAATTGGTGAAAAAGACCGGTGCCAAGGAAGAGGATGTAAAAAGGGAGTTAGCCCAGCTGTTGGAAGATGAAAAAGTATATGACTTAAAAAATAATGAATATATAAGCCAAATGGGATTAGATATTATAAACAGCAAGATAAAAAATACTTTGGAAGCCTACCAGCGCAGTTACCCGCTGAGGCCGGGCTATCCCAAGGAGGATATGCGCAGCCGGCACTTTCCGGCTATTAGCGGCAAAACTTTCAATGCTATATTAAAACAGCTGGAAACCCATGGGCAGATTAATAGCAGCAATAATTTATTGGTTCTGCCCGGATTTAAACCTGAGCCCAGTGAGACGGACCAGCGGAGGCTGGAGCAAATCAACACCGCTATGAATCAACGGCTATTTAACCCTCCATCACCAGAGGAACTTAGGCAGGAACTGGGTCTGGAGGAGGATTATTTTCAGGAGCTGCTGGCTTATCTGGTTAATGAGCAGCAGTTGGTTAAAATCAACCAGGATGTATATTTTTCCACAGATGCGATTGAAGAAGGGAAACGCAGGCTGGAACAGTATTTTGCAACAGAAAAAGAATTGAGCTTGGCAACAGCCCGTGACTTGTTTGATACTTCTCGCAAGTACGCCCTGCCTCTGGTAGAATATTATGATAGGATTCGTTTTACACGCAGAGTAGGGGATATGCGCATAAAGCTTTAAAAGTTACTAGGGAGAGAGAGGATTTAAAAAGTGGCTAGAGTTGGGATCCCGCATACGCTGGCATATTTTTTGTATTATCCTTTCTGGAAAACCTTTTTCGAAGCCTTAGGACACGAAGTAGTAGTATCGTCGCCTACTACCCGGGAAATACTGGACCTGGGTGTGGAGGAAACGGTTAATGATGCCTGCATTCCCATTAAAATATACCACGGCCATGTAGCCAGCTTGTTAGACAAATCGGACTTCATATTCTGTCCCCGCTTGGTCAGTGTAAGACGGCACGGTGATTTTGGCTCAGAAACCTTCTGCCCAAAATTCCTGGGTCTGCCCGACTTAATTAGATTGACTTTTCCTAAAGCCCCTCCTATTATTGATACCCGAATCGATCTCAAACAAGGCAAAAAAGAACTGGAATCCATATGCCTGGAAGTAGGAGATAAGCTGGGCAATAGCCATCAGGACAGCTTAACTGCCTGCCGGAAAGCTAGCCAAGTACACCGGCAGTTTCTGGCTTTGTTGGAGCAGGGCAAGATGCCGCCGGAAGCTATGGAAATCTTGCTGAATCAAGCCCAACCAGTGCCTTCGCAGAGCCTCCCGGGCGGCCTCAGTATAGCGGTAGTTGGCTACCCTTATGCTGTTTATGATCCCTATATAAATGTGGGCTTGTTAAACATGCTGGCCAAGGAAAAGATAAAAGTCTACACTCAGGACATGCTTAGTGATAAAATCTTAAACCGAGAAGCCCGTGAACTGCCTAAAAGCATGTTCTGGTATTTTTCCAACCGGGCGGTATACGGCGGACTCCATTTCATGAAAAAAGCAGATATTGATGGTATCATCCACGTAACAGCTTTTGCCTGCGGGCCTGATTCTATGGTAGATCGGCTGTTGGAGATAGAAGCTCACCGCCGCAATAAGCCGTATTTATCCATATCTATTGATGAACATACCGGTGAGAGTGGGGTTCGCACCCGCATAGAAGCTTTTGTGGATATGCTTCGCTATCGGAGGGACAAGACATGAAGATAAGTTTTCCGCATATGGGGTATTCATATATAGCCTTAAAATGGCTGGTTGAAAACATGGGCCATGAGTGCATTGTACCTCCCGAGCCCAGCAAACGCACTTTGGATCTGGGAGTGCGCTATGCACCGGAATTCGCCTGCATACCCTTTAAGATCCTTATGGGAACCTATTTGGAAGTTGCGGAAATGGGTGCGGAGGTAATTTTGACCTCTGGAGGAAGAGGGCCCTGCCGGGCCGGCTATTACTGGGTCATGCATAACTACCTGCTTCAGGAAATCGGCAAAGATGTGCGGGTGATAGCCTTCGAACCTCCCCTGGACAACCTAAAAGACTTTTGGAAGAAGCTGCGGTGGATTCGTAAAACCGGGGGACTGTCGGTAAAGGAATTTATTGGCGTACTAAAGGTGACCTGGGAAAAAATTAAAGCTATAGATGACGTGGAGATGCGTTCTCATGAAATCCGACCTCTAGAGATTTACCGGGGTGACACCACCCGGGCTCTATGGAAGGGCCTGGAGATGCTGGATCAGGCTAACACCCTGGATGAAATAGAGGAAGCACGCCGGGAAGGATTGAAACTGCTGGAGAATATTCCCCGGGATGATACCCGTGATCCTTTGAAAATAGGAATTATAGGAGAAATCTATGTAGTTTTGGAACCAGCTGCCAACCACTATATTCAAATAATGTTAGGGGAAATGGGAGTACAAACCGACCGGTCTATTTACTTAAGTGCCTATACCCGTAACAATACCATTGTTAACCTGGAAGGGGACATATTTTCCAAAGCCCGTCCCTATTTGAATGAAGCGCCCATAGGAGGGCATGGAGTCAATAGTATCGGAGAAACTGTACTGTACGCCCAGCATGGGTTTGATGGAGTGGTTCAACTAGCCCCGTTTGCTTGCATACCAGAGATAGTGGCCAAGGGGATTTTGCCCAGTGTCAGCCGGGATTATGGCATTCCTGTATTGACCTTGTTTATTGATGAACAGACTGGAAAAGCTGGGGTACAAACCCGTTTGGAAGCCTTTGTTGATCTTTTGCAGAGACGCCGGGAGCAAAAAGCTAAAATGGAGAGGTTAGTTGTATGAAAGGATTTTTAGGGGTTGACGTTGGATCAGTAAGTACTAACATAGTAGTAATAAACGAACAAGGGGAGGTGCTCGCGGAAAGGTACCTGCGAACCAGCGGACGTCCTATTGAAGTAGTGCAGGAGGGTATCCATGATATAGGACGTGAGCTGAACGGAGAAGTGGAAATAGCCTCCGCCGGGACTACCGGCAGTGCTCGCTTTCTGGCCAGCATGATCATTGGTGCGGATATCGTTAAAAATGAAATTACTGCTCATGCGGTAGCCGCTTCTACGGTGGTTCCCGGAGTGCGTACCATAATTGAAATAGGCGGGCAGGATTCCAAGATAATAATTCTTCGCGATGGCGTGGTAACAGATTTTGCTATGAACACAGTTTGTGCTGCTGGTACCGGCTCTTTTCTGGATCAGCAAGCCAGCCGGTTGTTAATTCCTATAGAAGAATTTGGCAATTATGCATTAAAGTCAAAAAATCCTGTACGCATAGCAGGACGATGTGCAGTTTTTGCCGAATCAGACATGATACATAAACAGCAGCTGGGGTACAATACCGAAGATATCATTGCTGGTTTATGTGAAGCCCTAGTACGAAATTACATGAATAATGTCGGCAAGGGCAAAGAAATATTGGATCCGGTTATATTCCAGGGAGGGGTAGCGGCTAATGCAGGTTTGGTTCAGGCCTTTAACCGCTATTTGAATACGGAAGTAACCGTGCCGCCTCATTTTTCAGTGATGGGAGCTATTGGAGCTGCCCTCTTAGCCAAAGATGCCTATGGCAAAAAGGGGAGCACTAATTTTAAAGGATTTAACCTCAGGGATATAAAATTTGTTACCACCAGTTTCGAATGCAAAGGGTGTTCCAATGCTTGTGAAGTAGTACAGTTTTATCAAGATGGCGAACTGCTGGCCCGCTGGGGTGACCGGTGCGGCAAGTGGGAACTGCAGACAGCCTAACCCAGGGAGTTTTTCACAACCTTTCGAGGGAGTGAGGGCAATAAAAAGTAATGAGGAGGAAGATTGATGAGGATACGTAGGAAGGTATCGATGGTAGTGCTGATGTTGTTTATGCTGAGCATTGTCGCCGGTTGTTCCCAGGGGGGAGACAACGGCTCTGCCCAGCAGGGAGGAGATACCATTAAGATCGGTATCAATACAGAGCTGTCCGGAGCAGTAGCCAGCTATGGTACTAATGCTGCCAATGGTGCTCTGCTGGCTATCGAAGAGATTAACGCCGCCGGTGGTGTTCTGGGCAAGCAGCTGGAACCACTGTCCCGCGACTGTAAGTCAATTCCCGATGAAGCCATGAGCGTTAGTGCTGCTCTGGTAGGAGAGAAGATTGTAGCTCAGATCGGCCCCTTGACCAGCGGTAATGTAGCCGGCAGTACCTCGGTTATGATGGAAAACCAGATTCCGCTGCTGGCCCCTGCAGCGACAGCTGTCAATGTGACCGTTGATGAGAAAGCCAATAAAGTTAGAGATTTTATCTTCCGGGTATGCTACCTGGATTCTGACCAGGGTCGCCGCATGGCTAATTTTGCCCTGGAAGAGCTAAATGTTAAGAACGCCGCCATATATGGCAGCACTTCTGATGATTATGCCACCGGACTTGCTAAATATTTCAAAGAGGAATTTACCGCCAAGGGTGGTACTATTGTAGCTGAAGAAGGTTTTGTGAACGGGGATAAAGATTTCCGCGCTACCTTGACCAAGATCAAGAGTGCTAACCCCGAGTTTATTTATGTACCTGGCTATTACACCGAAGTAGCGGTACTGATCAAACAAGCTCGTGAAATGGGAATCACCTGCCCCATCGGCGGTGGTGATGGTTGGGATTCCCCGGATATGGTAAGTGTTGCGGGAGCGGAAGCTTTAAATAATACTTACTTCACCAACCATTATTCGGTAGAAGATCCCGATCCGGCCATCCAGAGCTTTGTAGAAGCTTACAAGGCTAAATATAACAAACTACCGGATTCCTTTGCTGCCCTGGGCTATGATGCTGCCAAACTATTGGCCGATGCCATTGAGCGGGCTGGTGAAGCTGATCCCATCAAGATCAAAGAAGCCCTGGAAGCAACCAAGGACTTTCCCGGAATTACCGGTACGATGAGCATTGATGAGAATCACAATCCTGTTAAGAACATTGTTGTCATTGAATACAAAGACGGAAATCTGATTTCAAGATAGGTGTTGCAAGTTCTGAAAGGGAGGGTCAACACGCCCTCTCTTTCAGTTGTAACAAAAGGATGTGGCTTTATTGCAAGAGTTTTTGCAGCAAATGGTTAATGGATTATCTCTGGGAGCCATCTATGCACTAATAGCACTGGGATACACCATGGTATATGGCATAATCATGCTCATCAACTTTGCCCACGGTGACATCATGATGGTAGGAGCCTATATTGGCTTCTTTTCCGTAGCTGTCCTGGGGACAAACATTTTTGTAGCTATGGCCATGGCCATGATAGCCTGCGCAGTACTAGGGGTTTTAATTGAAAAAGTAGCCTACAAGCCGCTGCGAAATTCCACGCGTATAGCGGCACTGATAACAGCCATAGGGGTATCCTTTTTCTTGGAATACACTACCATTTTCTTCCTAACCCCTAATCAGAGAGTGTACCCAGCCGAGGCTTTTCCTGTAACCAATTACGATGTGATGGGAATATCCCTGTCGAGCAAAGATATTTTCGTTTTCATATCTGCCGTGGTGTTAATGATAATTTTGCAGTACATCATTAAACGAACTAAAACCGGCAAAGCCATGCGAGCGGTTTCCTTGGACAAAGAAGCTGCCATGCTGATGGGAATTAATGTAGACAAAACCATATCCATCACTTTTGCTATCGGTTCAGCTCTAGCTGCGGCGGCCGGTGTAATGATGGGGATTTATTACAATTCCATAAACCCGCTTATGGGTATTATCCCTGGCTTAAAAGCCTTTGTAGCCGCCGTTCTGGGAGGAATAGGCATTATTCCTGGTGCCATGGTAGGCGGTTTTCTTATGGGAATTTTAGAGACTCTAGTGAGTGGTTACGGTAGCAGCCTCTATAGAGATGCAGTCGCCTTTGGTGTTCTAATTGTTATTCTGCTGATTAAGCCAACCGGTTTGTTTGGAAAGAACACCGGGGAAAAAGTGTAGGTGAAATCGATGCAAAAAACACAACATTTTAAACCGGTTCAATTTATTGTTGAGGTTGGCATCCTGGTGGTTATATTCACCCTGGTGCAATATTTGATAAGTGCCGGTCTGCTTAATCAATACTACCAAATAAACCTGGCTTCCATGTGCATTAACATTATCCTGGCAGTCAGTCTTAATCTGATTAATGGTTTTACAGGGCAGTTATCCCTGGGTCATGCTGGGTTCATGGCGGTAGGGGCCTATGCCTCGGTAATCATGACTACTTATATGGACCTGCCCTTCATAGTAGGTATTGTGGCTGCTTGTCTGGCAGCAGCCCTGGCGGGGTTCATCATTGGGGTACCCACCCTAAGGCTGCGCGGGGATTACCTGGCCATTGCCACCCTGGGCTTTGGGGAAATCATTCGTGTGGTTCTGCAGAATATTGACTATGTGGGCGGCCCTGCTGGAATCATGGGTATATCCAAACTGACTAACTGGCCTTGGCTATTTGCAGGTGTGGTAGTTACTTTGGTGGTAATTGTTAATTTGATTAATTCCAGTTACGGAAGAGCTATCATCTCCGTACGTGAGGACGAAATAGCTGCTGAACTGATGGGCGTAAATACCACCAAGTATAAAGTGCTGGCTTTTGTTATAGGGGCCATGTTTGCTGGCCTGGCAGGAGCCTTGTACGCTCATTATTTCTATATAATTAAACCGGAAACTTTCAACTTCATGAAATCCTTCGACATACTGGTTATGGTGGTCTTGGGTGGACTGGGAAGCACAACCGGCGCAGTTATCGCTGCCATGTTTATTACCATTCTGACAGCAGTCCTGCAGTCCTTCCCAGCCGTGCGCATGATCCTGTATGCGGTAATATTAATTCTCGTTATGATATACCGGCCTCAGGGATTAATGGGCAATAGGGAATTAGGAAGAAGAACCTTTGGAAGATTGCGTGGAAGATTGCGGGGTGAGCAACAATGAAGCTAATGAATATTGAACATCTCCATAAATCTTTCGGAGGACTTAGTGCAGTACTGGATTTTAACGCCCATTTGGAGGAACGGGAATTAATCGGTTTGATCGGGCCCAATGGAGCCGGTAAAACCACTGTATTTAACCTGATTACCGGTGTCTACAAACCCGATGAAGGAACTATCCGTTTCGCGGATCAGAATATAACCGGGCTGCCGCCCTATGAGATCTGCCGTCGCGGTATTGCCCGTACTTTCCAGAATATACGCCTTTTCAACGACTTAACCGTTCTGGACAATGTTCGCATTGCCCTGCATAAGGACGTTCAATATCCTTTGCTCAGTGCGGTTCTGCGCATTCCCAGCTTCTTCAAAGGCGAAGATGAAATCGAGGAAAAGGCCGAGCAGTTTCTGAAGATATTTAACTTGGATGATAAACGCTATGAGAAAGCTTCCAGTTTACCTTACGGGGAGCAGCGCCGTCTGGAAATTGCCCGGGCGCTGGCCACTAATCCTCGGATGCTGATATTGGACGAACCAGCCGCAGGTATGAATCCTAACGAAACAGCGGAACTGATGGAACTTATCCGCTCGATACGAGAGCAATTTCACCTGACTATACTTCTCATTGAGCACGATATGTCATTAGTTATGGGAGTATGCGAAAGGATTTACGTTCTGGATTATGGACAGATTATAGCGGAAGGTTCCCCAGAGGAAATCCGCAATAACAAGCGAGTTATTGAAGCATACCTGGGAGAGGAGGTCAGCTAGTGCTCGAGGTCAAGGAAATTGATGTTTATTACGGTGCTATTCATGCATTAAAGAAACTATCCATTAGCGTGGAACAGGGCTCCATAGTAACACTGATCGGAGCCAACGGAGCAGGCAAAACTACTACCTTAAAGACCATATCTGGGTTACTGCGGCCGCGTTCCGGGTCAATAATCTATAATAACCAGGACATAACCCACGTTCCCCCTGAGAAGATAGTAGGTTTAGGTGTTTGCCATGTGCCGGAAGGACGGCGGGTATTTCCCTCCATGACTGTTATGGAGAACCTGGAAATGGGTGCCTACCTGCGCAAGGATAAAAAACAGATAGCAAAGGACCTGGAAACAGTCTTTACCAGATTTCCGCGCCTGAAGGAAAGACAAAAACAATTGGCAGGTACCCTAAGCGGCGGTGAACAGCAAATGCTGGCCATCGGGCGGGCATTAATGGCCAGTCCGCAGCTGCTGCTGATGGATGAACCCTCTATGGGTTTGGCACCGCTGTTGGTAAAAGAGATTTTTGAGATTATCAAAGATATAAATAAACGCGGTACCACCATCTTGTTGGTGGAGCAAAATGCTAACATGGCGTTATCTATTGCTGATAAGGCATATGTTATAGAAACTGGGGAGATAGTGTTACAGGGTACGGCTCAAGAACTAATGAACAGCGAACAGGTTAAAAAAGCCTACCTGGGCGGATAAGCCCACAAGCAGTAAAGGGGGTTATATCTATGAAGGTAAGAGATCGGATGAGCACAGAGGTCAAAGTTGTGCAGCTGGATACCAGTTTAACCGAAGCCTTTCGCCTCATGAAAGAAAGCAACATCCGACGGCTTCCGGTTCAGGACAAGGGCCAACTGGTTGGCATCATTACTTTATCCGACTTAAACCAGGCTGCTCCATCGTCCGCTACTTCACTCAGTGTGCATGAACTTAATTACTTGCTGGCCAAAACCAAAATAAAAGATATCTTGCCTAAAAAGCAGAAAGTGGTCACGGTCACTCCTGAAACCTATATAGAAACTGCTGCCAAGATCATGCGCCAGAACAAGATCAGCGGTCTGCCGGTTATGGATGGTGACAATCTGGTAGGAATAATTACCGAGACCGACGTATTTGATGCTTTAATTGATATTTTAGGGGTTAAGAAACCCCACAGCCGCATCGACGTATATATCAGTGATGCCCCCGGAACCCTGGCTGACTTGGCTGGTTTGATTTCCAGCCGCGGAGTAAACATTCTCAATGCCGTAGCTTACTACGATGAGAAAAAGGATAAGTACAAAGCAATTATGAGAGTAGAAACCATGGAATGCAATGATATAGTAGAAGAGATCAAACAGCGCGGTTATGACATTGAATCGGTTTTGGTAGTCTCTAGCATGGAGGAGTAGACGCACCCGCACAAGCTGATGGAACATAAAAGCCGCTAACCCCTGCTCATTATCGGGCGATAATGAAAAGGGGTTTTTATTAATGCCAAGCTACGTTTTTTGAGAGGATAAAGCTCATGAGTCAAATATTAATTCGCCCAGCCAAGTTAGAAGATTGCCCAAGCATTGCCCGGGTACGCATCAGCACTTGGAGAAGTGCTTATCAGGGAATTGTACCCCAGAGACACCTGGATGAATTGTCCTTGCCAGTTATCACCCGACAGTTTCAGGATATCTTTCAGCAGGAAAATCCCTGTCTGTGGGTAGCCGAACAAAAGGACGAAATAACCGGGTTTGCGCATGCTGGGGAGTACAGAGGAGATGACCCAGCAGCCGGGGAAGTATATGCTATTTACATTCTGGATAAATGCCAGGGCCAAGGAATCGGCAGCCAACTGATGGCCTCTGTGTGCCAGCAGCTTCACCAAACTGGCAAGGAATTCCTGTATGTAGCGGTCCTGGAGGACAACCCCTACCGCCTCTTCTACGAACGCTTAGGCGGACAGATTATCCGGAAAGAAACCTTTGCTATGGAAGACAAACCGTTGCCCCTGGTCTATTATTGGTGGTCTGATATAAACCAGCTTTGCCAAGATAGCAAGCACCGGTAATCCTATTGACTCATGCAGTCGGTAGTGTAAAGTTTTAGTAGGAAAAAAGAGGTCAGGAATAGAAAAGAGACCTCAAAAAGCGGTGCTTTAGGAAAAAGCACCCTCCTGGTCCAAAGGAGTTGAGGTCTCATGTATAAGATTCAACAGTTGTTAACCGTGTT
>JAKPGY010000001.1 GCA_029550685.1 Bacillota bacterium | reverse complement strand
GCAGACCACGGATGGACTTGTGGAGAGTACAAAAGGCCAGGCTGCGGCTATGGCCGACGTTGGAGAAGCTACAGAAGAAGCCGCAAAAAAAGCAAAGAAAAACCTGCAAACCTTTGACGAGGTGCACCAGCTCCAGGAGGAAATGAGCGATACGGCTGCAGGGGGTATGTTTGCAATGCCGGAAACAGGTGCCATGGCTCCGCTTGAGATGGAGGACGCAGGGGAATCCGAGACATTCACAAAAATGCAGGAAACGCTTGAGAAACTTGCCGTCCTGTTTGATCCGGCCATAGAGGGTTTCAATAGGCTAAAAACAGCGGCAGAACCGGTGATTGCGAATATTGGAGAGGGTTTGAGATGGTTTTACGACAATATTCTTGTACCCTTTGGAACGTGGACAATTACGGAAGCTGTGCCTGCGTTTTTTAATTTGTTAGGCGGAGCATTGAACTTTCTTAATCCTGTTTTAGAGGTATTTAAGGGCTTAGGACAATGGCTTTGGGTTGAATTCTTACAGCCTGCCGGCGCTTGGGCCGGTGAAGCACTTATAACAGCGCTTAATTGGCTTGCAGATGCATTAACAAGGATTGGAGATTGGATGTCCGAGCATAAGGGAGTAATTGAGGTCATAGCTATTGTCGTCGGAAGTTTTGCAGCAGCATGGGGGCTTGTCAATCTTGCAATAGGAATATGGAACGTAATTGGTGCAATTGCTGCTGGGGTTACAACAGCATTTGGTGCGGCTGTGGCATTTCTTACTTCGCCTATCGGATTAGTTGTGCTTGCCATTGGTGCCGTTATTGCAATAGTAGTCCTGCTCATTAAGCATTGGGATGATGTTAAAGCAGCAGCCAAAGCAGCGTGGGAGTGGATAAAACAAACTTGGCAAGTTGTAGCTGAATGGTTTGACACTAATATTATTCAGCCTTTGGTAAACTTTTTTACAGGCCTTTGGGATGGTATAAAGCAGCTGGCCAGCGATGCCTGGAGCGGCATAGTGGAAATATGGCAAACTGTGTCAGAA
>JAKPGY010000241.1 GCA_029550685.1 Bacillota bacterium | reverse complement strand
ATTTGCCGATGGAACCTGGATTGAGTATGACCGGAGCTCGCATGAACTAACTGTATACGCTGTGGGTACCGTAAATATTACGGCAGCCGGCAGTGTCAATATAACTGGGGATGTCAATATCACGGGAGATGTAAACGTAAGCGGGGATGTAGTGGCCAGCGATATAAGCTTAGTAAATCATGTGCACAAAGAAAATGACATTGGACAAACCACAGATCCTCCCCAATAGAGGTGATTTAATATGATAGGCAGCCTGGGCTTTACGGTGTTCGAGACATCATCCAATAGAATACGTACATTTTCCGATCTGAAACGGAGTGGATCCGCGCGCTGGGCAAACCATGAGCTGGTAGGGAAAAAACCGGTGCTGGAGTTCTTAGGGCCCGATGTCGAGCGGATTAGTCTAAGCATGCGGTTTGATGTAGCTTTAGGGGTTAACCCGAGTGAATCTCTTGCAGTTTTGAGATTTACGCGTGATGCTGGCCTGGCTGTTCCCTTCATTTTGGATGGACGACCTGTGTCCGACAATCTCTGGGTAATCGAATCTCTTGAAGAAACATGGCAGCATATCGATAACCGTGGCAGGTTGCTAGTAGCGGAAGCTGATGTCAGCTTAATAGAGTATGTTAGGCCAGGGGGTGGTAGTTGATGGAGTTTACCGTAATAGCTCAATCACAACAAATTGATTTTGCTCCAGCAACTGAACTGGCTGAAATTTTGCAAAATGTCCGTACTATAATAACTACCCCTAAATACTCAGTGCCCTTGAATCGAGAATTTGGAGTGACTATGTCCTGGTTGGATAATCCTATGCCGGTGGCTCAGGCCCAGTTAACTGCAGAAATAATTACTGAGATCCAGAAATGGGAACCCCGGGCCCGGGTGACACAGGTAACATTTACCGAATCCGGTCAGGAGGGAATACTGATTCCTAATGTGAAGGTGAGGGTTTCGGATGAACTTGCCTAAAATTGAATTTGCCAATAAGGACGTCAGCCAGATAGAGGCTGACGTTATTACTACATATGAAGCTATATCTGGGCGGAAACTGGCGCCTGGAGATCCCGTCAGGTTATTTTTGCAGGCTATAGCAATGCTTATTGCCCATCAAAGGCTTTTAATTGATTATGCTGCGAAACAGAACCTGCTGGCCTATGCGTCAGGGGATTACCTGGACCATATAGGAGCTTTGGTCAGAACCGAGCGCATACCTGCACAGCCGGCAGTTACTACCATAAGATTCATTTTGTCCGCTGCCCAACCACAAGCAGTGATAATACCGGCCGGTACCAGGGTCACTCCGAATGGCCAGGTATTTTTTGCGGTACAAGAGGACATCACAGTATCAGCTGGCAGTTTGCAGGCAGATGTATTGGCTGTGTGTACTGCTGCAGGAACGGTCGGAAATGGCTGGCAGGTTGGCCAGATCAACCAGTTGGTGGATCCGTTGCCCTGGATTAGTCAGGTGTCTAATATAACGGTCAGTTCTGGCGGTTCTGATGTGGAAGCAGATGACATGTACCGGCAAAGGATTTATGAAGCCCCTGAGAGCTTTTCTGTGGCTGGGCCCGAAGGGGCATATAAGTATTGGGCAAAGACGGCATCTCCTTTGATAAGTGATGTGGCGGTTTACTCGCCGGCTCCTGGCGAAGTGTCGATTCGTCCGTTGTTAAAAGATGGCGAGATACCGTCACCGGATATATTGAATGCCGTTGATGCAATTTGCAACAGCAAAAGCCTGAGGCCGCTGACCGACCAGGTAATAGTCGCAGCTCCGGAGGTAGTGAATTATAACATTGAGATTGAATACTTTGTGGCCCAGGATAGGTCCACTGAGGCATCTGCCATCCAGGAAGCAGTCACCGAAGCCGTGAATGGGTATATATCCTGGCAGAAGGAGAAGCTAGGCCGCGACATCAACCCGTCTGAACTTATAGCCCGTGTGATGGCTGCGGGAGCTAAACGAGTGATTGTTACAAGTCCGGTTTATACCCAGGTAGAGCCATACCAGGTGGCCATAACTG
Source organism: Bacillota bacterium (assembly GCA_029550685.1). Lineage (GTDB taxonomy): Bacteria > Bacillota > Syntrophomonadia > Syntrophomonadales > Syntrophomonadaceae > DTU018. Next base: position 84 of record JAKPGY010000241.1, on the reverse strand, counting down.
ATACAGTTAACGTAACCTTTGGAGGGTTAGAAGATGCTTAATATATCTGATATCAGCCTGTTGGATTTGATTCCCCCCAACCTG
>JAKPGY010000212.1 GCA_029550685.1 Bacillota bacterium | reverse complement strand
TGGAACGGCTTAATTACTGGATTTCAGGCAATATAAAAACCACCCACCGATAAATGTTTTTATCGATAGATGGTTTGATTACCTGGTGGAGACAAGGGGGATCGAACCCCTGACCTCCTGAATGCCATTCAGGCGCTCTCCCATCTGAGCTATGTCCCCACGTATGTTTTATTGTAATATCAGTGAGCACATTCGATATTTTACTACTTTCTCTGCTCCAGGTCAAGGGCTAGTTCACGTTCTTTTTCTTTTTCTTAAGGAGAATTTTCCCCGGCTAACAGATAAACATGTCCTAAACCAACAGGGCACAGTTTTTATGAAACATATAGTCGCCCGGTCAGGTGGTTAAATATTCCCGCCCCTTCACTCCTTAATTAAGATAAAAGTTCCGTATCCAAGATGTCTTTTATTTCTCATCATCAGCCTCTTATATTTAAAAAGCACACTTAAAGAGGCCGGGTCTAAATAAACCTGTTCCCCTGGCCTAAACCAGCAGGGATCCGGATTAAGGAGTTCTTTTAAAACCTCCAGCGGCCCGGGTAACTTTTTCTGCCAGGTCTTGATAAAAGTGAAGCCAGTGGTTTGAAAATAATTCAGCCATTCCTGGTAGGTCGGTATTTGTTTGAGCCCGCAGAGGGCCTTGAGTTTTTCCCTCTCATTCGCCGGCAGGGACCCACTGGCAAACATTTCGACGCACACCAGGTAACCCTTTTTTTTCAGCACCCTGAAGCACTCTTGAAGCGCCGGCCGCACCGGTAAAAAAATCAGTACCGACTCGACAATAACAAGGTCGGCGATGTTATCTTTAAAAGGCAGGTCGAGTATATCGCCCAGAACATAATGGACTTCCACCCCCTCTTGAAGTGCCCTTGACTTCGCTTTGGACAGCATAGCCTCAGAATTGTCCAGGGCAAAAACGTGGGCTCCATAAGTCTTTGCCAGGTGGCAGGCGGTTCGTCCTGTACCGCATCCCAGGTCAAGAATGATTTCGTCCGGGGCAATGGTGAAATTTCGTAAAATACCCAGGGTCCCTGTAAACCCCCCCGGGTGGAGGCTGCCGCTGCCAAGTGCGGTAATAGCCTTTAAATACGAGTTCATGGGCAATCCCTTCTCATCCTATTGATTTTACATCCTATGTTGCTCCCCAGCATTGAGTTACAGTCTATACTTGATTTCCGTTTAACAAAAAAAGGCTCCAACCATGTTTCCTGTGAGCCTGAAGTTCCTCAACACAAAAAGCCGGGCGCCACCGTTTTGCAACAGCTCGCCCGCTTCTAAACAGGCAGGTGAAAATATAAATCAATCCACCAAGCCAAAGTATGGTTATTTTGAAAAATATAGTTTAAATATTTAACTGATCCAGCGGCCTGCTACGAACAACGAACAGACAACCGAAAAAACAATGATGGAGAGGATAGAGTAAGTAGTAACAAGGTTGTTTTTGTGCAACAGCCGGGCGAGGGTGATGTAACCGGGAAACAGAACGATGATATACCTGGGCATGCCCAGGGGGAGATTGCCCACCACTGAGGAAAAGGGTATTAAGAAGCCCAGCACCAGGAAGATCAGTAGGGAGCGGTCCTCAATATACTTAAAGCTGCGTACTACAAGGTAGAGAAACAGGAAGGCCATCCCCGACTCAAAAAGGGCATAGAAATTATTCTGGTAGAAAAAGACAGACAGGTTTAGGAGCTGGCCTGCGCCCGGGTATTGGAAATGGCGATAACCCCAGTATTCGGTGTTTAATGAGTGAGCGAAAGCGAGGGGATCGCCGGTATATTTCCATAAAACGAGCATAAACAATCCCAAAGATGCCGGGATTAAGAAAAGAGGCAGAGACTTTCGGACAGAAATCCTGAAGCCGTTTTCCCTGTACTGCATATACAGGAAGGCTAAAAACAAGACAACACCGATATTCCTGGTCAGGGCTGCACAGGCACCCAATAATGATGCCGCCAACCATTTTCCTTTTCTGGCATAGTAGAAAGCTCCCAAAGAAAAGGCTAAAAAGGGCGCTTCCGAGTAAATTGATGAAAAAAAGATGGCCGTAGGGAAAAAGAGCATTATGAAAACTGTGGTGAAAGCAATGTCCTCACCGTAATCTTCTTTAACCAGGTGATAAAGAAGGAAACATGCCAAAAAAAGGGCCGTGTTGGATACTAAAAAGCCGGCCTCCACGCCGTTGCCGGTAATAAAAGTCACAAGCCTGATAAGCAGGGGAAACATGGGAAAAAAGGGAGCGCTGTTAAAGTCGTAACCCTGCCCGGCAATTCTTAAAAACCAGCCGGCATCCCAGTGAATTAAAGAATCCATCACCACGTTGGGATGCAGGTTTTCGAACTTGGGGGAAGGCAGAATGGGATAAATGATATCTCTGGTCAGCCAGATAATAAATATAATATACAGCTTGTTTAGAATAAATAAGTAACCTGTACGAATTATGCTGTCCTTGATATCCTCTTACCCCCCGGTTGTTTTTGCTACAACCTTGCCTTTACGGAATACCCAGACCTTGCTGAGTGTAAAATTAAAGGCAAAGGTGATTGAAGTTGCCAGGAATAAAGCCGCCAAATGAGGCAAATTCAGATTTAGCAGAACATAAATAGAGGCACTGTTGATACCCAGGCCCAAGGTGTTTACCAGTGTGAACTTCAGGAAGCGGCTGCCCTCATTTTCACTGGGAGTCTTAAAGGTCCAACACCGGTTTAATAAAAAGCTGTTTACAACTCCGCAGAGGTAGCTAAAGCCCTTGGCAAATGAGTAAAAAAGAATACTTTCACCTGGAAACAACCTGAGAATTACAAAGTAAACAGCCCAATCAATAAAGGTATTAATACAACCTACAATGGCAAATTTAAACAGTTGGAGAATATTTTCAGTCAATACGCAAACCTCTCATTTAAAGAGTTTAACAAGCCAGGAAGCAACAAAATGGGGAGAATAAGGCATTATCCTGGCCTTTTTTAGCATCTTTTAAAGCAACCGGCCATATTCTCAGGACCTTGGCGAAAAACTGCTTCTCAGTTTAAACAGTTCTTTAAAAGCCTTAAATATAACCGACAGCTTGGCCCCTGTCTGCTCACCAGCCACCCGTGGATAATGATTAACCCCGACCTCGGTTATAGTATAACCCTTTGCCCTTGCTTTAGCGAAGATCTCTGTATCAATCAGGGCGCCCTGGGAAGTCAGGGTTATTTCGTCAAAGATCTTGCGCTTATATAGCTTAAAGGCCGAATCAACATCTGAAACATTAATTTTAAACAGGGCGTTTACCAGAAGCCCCCACATAAAGGCGTTAATTTTACGAATCAGTGAATCCTGCCTGCGGATGCGGTAACCGGATACAATATCATACTTATCAATTAAGGGAAGCAGTTTGGTGATTTCTTCGATTTTAAATTGCCCGTCGCCGTCAGTATAAAAAACCAGCTCTTTTGTTGCATTTTCAAATCCTGTCCGAAGCGCCGCACCGTATCCCTTGTTATGCTCATGATGGATTACCCGGACAAACGGATTTTCTTTTGCCAGCCGGTCTGCAATCGCACCTGTATTATCCCTACTCCCATCATTTACGATGATGATTTCATAATCGTCAAAGAGCCGCCCTGCTACATCCAGGGCCTCCCTGGTAACCCTTTCAATATTATGCTCTTCGTTGTAGCACGGAAAAAAAATTGTAATAGAATATTTTTTCTTCATATCCTCCACCTATTTTATATAAATAATTCCGTACCACATATTGCCTTCGACATACTTGTCCTACTTCCTCCTTTGAGTTGCCATTGATTACACTTTGCTATAAGTTTTAATTATTAGAATATTTTTTATACTAGCTTGACTTGGTTTTGCAATATTTTTGCAATAGAATTATTGTAACAAGCAAGTTAGGAGGGATTAAATGGGCACTGTAGAAGTAAGGGGTTTTGGCGATATATTAAAAATCTTTCAAGAGAGGAACTGGCCTCTTCCCATCTCGGTTGAGCTTAAAGAACCTACTACAACCGGAGAACTGGCCAAAATGCTCGATCTGCCCTATGACAAGATCGAGGTGGTCTTCGTTAACGGTCTGGCAAACGGTATGGACTATCCGGTAAAGCCCGGGGATCGTGTAGCCTTCGTACCGCCCGGTACGCCTGGACCCTACAGGGTTATGCTGGGTTTTGTACAAAAAAAGAACAATTAACAATTACCAATTGAAGTTGTTAATAAATAATTGAACAGGCATGTGTTTCATTTTTGAACTTACCTTGACACTGGTGTTCTTAAATGAAGCAGAAAGGTGATCTATTGGTCGCCTTATTTTTTTTAAATTTTCCTGGTGCTGCCGCTACTGCCATTACTTACTTTTTATGCCCCCACGAAGTATAACTTAATTTAACTTTTAACATAATAAAGATATCACAAACATCTAGGAGGAGTTAATCATGGAATGGTTAAACAGAATCGTCTTAGCTCTGATCATTATCGGCGCATTGAATTGGTTGCTGGTAGGCCTGTTTGAATGGGACCTGGTCACGGCTCTGTTCGGAGGTGAAACAATAAGACAGGCCTCCCCGCTAAGTAAGGTTATTTACACCCTGGTTGGCTTATCCGGCATCTATGCCATCTCCTTCTTTTTCAGAGAAAACGCTGCTGTCAGAAATAATCAGAAATAATATGCAATCATAATTAAGAATTTGAAACCACGTGAAAAATATCTTTTATAGAAAAGGTGTAGGAGCTCCCTGCACCTTTCTTTTTTATCAGGAGTGAAAATTTTTTATGCATTCTTCGAGGTATATGATTAGCAAAACCTGCCCATAATACAATTTAAATCAAAATAAGGAGGTATTTTATTAATGACTGCCGATAAGAAAGACAAGCGAAAGGCTCCTAAGATAAGCCCGGTAACGGAAGAAAGCGATGTTTCCCTGGAAGAGGAGAGTTGCGCTGAATCCTGCTCACAATCCGGGATTTCCAAGGATAATGAAAATGCCACATGTTAAAGAGGCCTTTTTTAAGGTCTCTTTTTTATCTTAAGCACCCTAACGGGGTTGCCACCGCATGGAACAAATGCTATATTGGGATTACCTAACAACTATTTTTAATGAGGTGATGTCGCCATGCATCAGGTTAAAAATTACAAAACTGACTACCGGGTCAATGTTATTAACAACAGCAAAATTATCAGCATCGAGATTACCTGCTGCGGCAAGCACATCGGAGAGATACGCTTCAAAGACGGAGAAACCAAAAAATGCCCTCTCTGCAATACAATCCACCTGCTTAGAATCCAACACAACCATTTTCACATCCGCCCCTTGAAGACCAGCGCAAATGAAGTTCAGACCCCTTATGGGCTTAGAAAAGAAAGTATTTTATAGAGTCCGGTAGGGCTGGAGGAAATTCAAACACCTGCGCAAACACCCTGAATAGCCAATTCAGTCTCACTCACAAGAAGATCTGAAGATAATAACGGGTTTGCGACACATAGATTGATTTTGCTGCTCTTATCCCTAACAATTTATATAGAGAATTCTCTTTACCGTGAATCAGGGCACAGCTTATCTGCCCGTAAAAGTCCACATGGGACTGGCGGCGAATAAACACCATGTCACCGTCACAAATCCCCTCGACCGCCATCGATCCACCTTGAACATGGAGAGCAAAATCCATCTCCCCTGTCAAAATCTTAGGCAAGGGCAGGCAACCGGTAAGCATTTAAGTAGAAAACAGCGATTCCCCGGCTTGAACAGTTCCCAAAACTGAAATGTTTTTTAGACTGTAAGTTCTTGCTTAACCCATTTGGTTAAGTCTGTATTATTATTGCCTTTCGGGCTGCCGGCTGAAATAGAAATAATCCACCGTTTCTCTAAACCTGCCGCCAGACAAAAGAGACCCTCAATATTAATTTTCCCCTTTCCCTTTTCCTATCCACCCCTTACTGAGATAACTGCAGACAGCTCACTCATATTATATGGTTAAGCTTTCTTAATATATCTCGACCTAATCTTTATCTTTTTCCTGGGGTAAGTTCCCTTTTTGCTTTCCCTTGTTTCTGCTTTATTATTTTTCAATTATTTTTCTGGTAATTTTAAATCTGCAGCAGCTCAATCAAACCGGTCAAGAACTTGACATTTTATTATTTCCTGATATAAGTAATATTGATTACTAATTAAGAATAATTATTATTTAGGAGGCGAGTCCTTGAAGGAAGAGCAACTCATTGAAAAGCTGCGTATGAACGGGTATAAAATAACTCCCCAGCGGCAGGAAATCCTGAAGGCTATCCTTTCCTGTCCTGTACCTCAGAGCGCTGAGGAAATTCACCAAAAGGTCACCGAAAAACACCCGAACATCAGCCTGGATACGGTTTACCGCAACCTAAATGTTCTTTTAAGCATTAATCTGATCTGCAAGCTTAACCATATAGAGGGAAAAAGCTGCTATGAAATAAACAAATTAAACAGTCACCACCATCATCTTGTATGTTTAAAATGCGGCGCCTCAGAGCCGGTTGATTTCTGCCCTCTGGAATACTTTGATCAAAAAAAATTTTTGCAGGAAAAAGACTTTGAAATTAAGGAACACCGTTTCGAAATCTATGGATATTGCGCAGCCTGTAAAAATAATTGACTTGCAAGCAAGATAGGGGGATTGGTCCGTGTTCCATTGTTTTATTACGAAAAGGAAGCGTGGAAAGCCTCTGCAAAAACCTGCCGGGCCGGCACGAAACTCCTTCAAAGGGTTCTGTGCTGCCTTAACGGCTCTGTTTTTGATCGTAACCTGTCTGTCTTTTTCCGGTTGCGCCGGGCAAAGGGAGACACCGGTGAACAATTCCCCGGACTTGCGGCCGGTGAAAGTTTATTGCACAATCTACCCGCTCTATGATTTTGCCAGAAACATCGGCAAGGATAAAATAGATCTTTCCTGCCTGGTACCGCCCGGCACGGAACCCCATGAGTGGGAACCTACACCCAGGGACCTGGCGTCAATTCAGGAAGCAAATCTTTTTGTGTATTGCGGGGCGGGCATGGAAAGCTGGATCGATAAGGTATTGAATGTGGCCGCAGGACCGGAACTGGTCATAGTGAACGCCAGCAGTGGTATACAATTGCTAGCCGGTAAGGGGGATGAAAATGAGAACAGCAGCGATGAGCATAAAGACCAGACCCCTCTAAATAACTCCGGCAACCCGCGGAAAGATCATTCAACAACAGACCCGCATATCTGGGTAGACCCCGTCAATGCCATGAAAATAGTTGAAAACATCGCTGCCGGCCTGGTTCAGGCCGACCCCGAAAACAAGCTTTTTTACGAAACCAATGCCCGTGAGTACCTGGACAAACTGGAAGCCCTTCATAACGATTACCAAAACGGGCTGGCCCGTACCGTACACAGGGAATTTATAACCTCCCATGCTGCCTTCGGCTACCTGGCCAGGCGCTACGGCCTGGTCCAGGTACCCATTAGGGGCCTTTCCCCTGAAGTCGAGCCTGCCCCAGCCCGGATGGCTGAAATAATTAAGCTGATTAACGAAAAAAGGATTCGTTATATCTTCTTTGAAACACTGGTGAGCCCCAAGGTAGCACAAATCATTGCCGCTGAAACCGGCGCCGAAACCCTGGTGCTAAACCCCCTGGGTAATCTTACGGCGGAGGAAATTAATGCCGGCAAGGATTACCTTACGGTGATGCGGGAAAACCTTGTAAATTTACAGAAAGCCCTTGAGGTGGTGGAACCATGAACACTGCCAGGCCTGTCCTAGAAATAGAAAACGTCAGTTTTAGCTATGGCTGCCACCCTGTCCTGGAAGGAATTAGCCTGTCTGTGCAGCCCGGCGAATCCGTAGGGATAACCGGCCCTAACGGGGCCGGTAAAAGCACCTTACTGAAACTTGTTGTGGGCCTTTTGAAACCTGCCAGTGGCAGGATCAAATTATTCGGCCAGCCCCTGAATGAGTTTAAAGAGCATGGAAGGCTGAGTTATGTTCCCCAAAAGGCTGGTTTCATCAATAGCGGCTTTCCCTCCACCGTGGAAGAGGTCGTGCTGGCCGGGCGCATCAGCCGGCGGGGACTTTTTCGCTATTATAACAGGGAAGACCGTTCCATTGCCCGGGAGGCCCTGGGGGAGGTAGGCATGGCCGAGCATATTCATAAACCCATCGGCTCCCTTTCGGGCGGGCAGCAGCAGCGCGTGTTCATTGCCCGGGCCCTGGCGGGACACCCGGAACTGCTGCTCCTGGACGAACCAACGGCGGGTATGGACCCGGAAAACCAGGCCCGCTTTTATTCCCTTTTAAAGGATCTGGTTGTTAGAAAAGGTCTTACCCTGATGCTTGTTTCCCATGACCTGGAAGCTATATCAACAATAGTGGACCGCCAGGTATGTCTTGACCGGTACCTTTGCTCCTGCTGTTATAACTTGAGTGACTCTCCGCAAGGTGCCACCTGCCGCAAAAGACTCTGGAGCGCTTGATTTACGGGAGGGAAAGCTTTTGGAAATATTTCAGTATGGATATATGAACAGGGCAATTTTAATGGGTATTGTGGTTGGGATCACCTGCCCGGTGATTGGCCTGTTCATTGTGCTCAGGAGAATGTCCCTGATTGCCGACGCGCTATCCCACATCTCGCTGGCTGGAGTGGCTGCAGGCCTTTTGACCGGCGCTCACCCCGTGCTCTCCGCCTCCCTTTTTTCAGTTTGCGGCGCTTTCCTGATTGAAAAGCTGAGGGAGAATTACCGGACCTATTCCGAGCTTTCCATCGCCATTATCCTGTCTACGGGGCTGGCCCTGGCAGCTGTCCTGCTGAGCCTGGGGAAGGGCTTTAATACCAGCATCCTCAGCTATCTTTTCGGCAGCATCATCTTAATTGATGAAAAGGATTTCCGTCTCGTCACCGGGATCGGTTTAGCCGCCCTGGGCTTGATTGCTCTTTTTTTCAAAGAGCTTTACTTTATAACACTTGATGAAGATGCAGCGGCTTCCGCAGGTGTAGCAGTCCGGACCATTAGTATGGGTTTTACGGTACTGACGGCAATGGTCACCGCCATTTCCATGCGGGTGGTGGGAATTCTGCTGGTGTCTTCCCTGATGATCCTGCCGGTAGCCGGCGCCCTCCAGCTTGCCAGAAGCTTTAAAGGAGCTCTGCTCCTTTCCATGGGGCTAAGCCTGGCTTCCGTTCTGATAGGTATTTTCGCCTCTTTTTATTTGGACCTCTCACCCGGTGGCACCATTATCCTCTTTTCGGTTTCGCTCTTGCTGTTAATCCTTGCAGGTAAAAAAGCCGCTGCCAGTCTACAAAGGAGCAAAAGCGCTGAGAAAAGCCGGGTTCGAAGTAGAAGTGTTTGATCCACCGTCTATCATTAAACAATTAAACATAAGATTTAAGATACATTAACCGTTGACACCCAATGGTATAATTGATAAACTAAAGCCTAAAGCAACTAAATATTTATCCATTGCTCTTATCCGGAGTGGCGGAGGGAACTGGCCCAGTGAAGCCCGGCAACCGTTGGGAAGAACCACTTCTCAAAATGGTGCTAATTCCAGCAGGAGATGTTTTCTTCTGGCAGATAAGGGTAGAAGTTAATTTTTCTAGCCTCTTCTGTTTGAAGAGGTTTTCAATTTGTTTAATCGGGAAGAGCAATAACAAGGGAGGTACACTAAACAATGGCAATTGAAAGAACCTACGCCGAGATTAATGAAAAAATCAAGTCCGGCAAGGCAGTTGTACTCACTGCCGAAGAAATCCTCTCTCTGGTGGAGGAAAAGGGCATCACTGAGGCCGCCCGGCAGGTGGACGTGGTTACCACGGGAACCTTCAGCGCTATGTGTTCCTCCGGCGTCTTCCTGAACTTTGGACACCCCAAACCCCGCATGAAAATGCAAAAAGTATGGCTTAACGGGGTTCCTGCTTATAGCGGGATCGCCGCCGTAGACGCCTACCTCGGCGCTACCGAACTCCCCGAGGGCGACCCCTGCAACAGCAATTACCCTGGTGAATTCCGTTACGGTGGCGGGCATGTCATCCATGACCTCGTAGCCCGCAAGCCGGTCAAGCTGGAGGCAGTTTCCTATGTAACCGACTGCTATCCCCGCCGGGAGCTGGAGACCTACATCACCCTGGACGACATCAACGAAGCCATCCTCTTCAACCCGCGCAATTCCTACCAGAACTATAACTGTGCGGTAAACCTGAGCAACCGGACCATCTATACCTACATGGGGGTGTTGAAACCCGACCTGGGCAACGCCAACTATTGCAGCGCCGGCCAGTTAAGCCCGCTCTTGAACGACCCGTACTTCCTAACCATCGGGATCGGCACCAGGATTTTTCTGGGCGGCGGTATCGGCTACGTGGCCTGGAACGGAACACAGCACTTCCCCGGCATTCAGCAGGACGGCCAGGGAAACAGTTACGGACCGGCAGGCGGGACCCTTTCTCTGATAGGAGACTTAAAACAGATGAAGCCCAACTGGCTGGTTGGAGCCAGCATCCTTGGCTATGGAGCCACGTTGATGGTAGGAATCGGAATTCCCATCCCCATCCTCAACGAGGAGGTAATGCGCTGTGTCTCGGTAAGCGACAACGACCTGTATGCTCCCGTGGTGGACTACAGTGAGGCCTACGGCCAGCGCATACCCGGCAACCTGGGTTACGTCAGTTACGCCCAGCTGAAATCCGGCAAGATCACCGTCAACGGCAGGGAAGTGCCCACTGCTTCCCTGTCCAGCTATCCCAAGGCCAGGGAAATAGCCGAAACCCTCAAGCAGTGGATTAAAAATGGGGAGTTCTTCCTGACCGAACCGGTGAAACTGCTCCCTTCCTGCAAGGACGGCATTACTGCCAAGACACTGGAAATAAAAGGCATCTAAAATTGTTATAACTCCCGGGAATTTAACGCTGGTGGAGATTTCTCCGGCAGGATGATCCACCGTCCCGCCCGGGCCAATAAACCAATAGTGGTCTAGCCTGAGCATAGGATTTTCATCAATCCGCAGGCACCGTTTCAGCGTTTTGGATGTCAGAAGTAGAGATATGTCTCGTTAAAGAAAGGAACGGCTTTTAATGTATTCTCAACAACCGGATGGCTTAGGGGCAGTTAAGCCCGCATTGCAGGTAAAGGGTTAGAATAGAAAGGAAGTGAACAGCTTGGCGCCGAAAAGATTTGTCCTTCGCTTCGGCAAGGATATATCGGATAAACCTATAATCTATCGCCTGGTCAAGGACCACGATCTGATAATCAACATTCTTAAGGCCAACGTCAACCCCAATAAAGAAGGGACGCTGGTAATGGAGCTGAGCGGGGAAAACTACGACAAAGGAATCGAGTTTTTAAAAAGCCAGGGTGTTACAGTGCAGCCCCTGGCCGAGGAAGTCTTCCGCAACGAGGAAAAATGCATCAGCTGCGGCGCCTGCACCGGTATCTGCCCCACCGGCGCCCTGCACCTGGAAAGGCCTTCAATGGAAGTTAAATTTGACAGCGATCACTGCATCGTCTGCCAGCTTTGCGTCCAGGTCTGCCCGCTCAAGGCCATGGAGGTCAGGTTTTAGTCTTGGAATACCAGGAGCGTTCCTACCGGCTAAGGTTCCGCCAGGATGACCTGGTCCATTTCCAGGTGGTCGTGGGTCAGACCGACCTGGACATCGGGGTGCGCCGGGAGAGGTTTTCCCCGGAAATGGCCCGCTGGGTGGAAGATCTGGTGCGCAGGCAAAGGGAGCTTCTGGAAAAGTATATCGAGGAGCACCCTGCCTTCCTCCATGCCCTCTCCCCCTGCGAGTTAAAGCCGGGTGCCCCGTCCATAGCGGTTGAGATGGCCGACGCGGCCCGCCTGGCCGGTGTCGGTCCCATGGCTGCCGTTGCCGGAGCCTTTGCCCAGTATGTGGGCCGGGCCCTGTCCAGGCGGACAAAGGATGTCATTGTGGAGAACGGCGGTGACATTTACCTGCGCAGCACCAGGCAGCGCCGGGTTGGAATTTTTGCGGGCAAGTCCCCCCTCTCCAACCGCCTGGCCCTGGAAATCAGGCCGGAGCATACCCCGCTGGCAATCTGCACCTCGTCGGGTACCGTGGGTCCGTCCCTCAGCTTCGGCAAGGCGGATGCAGCGGTGATCCTCTCCCCTTCCGCGCCCCTGGCTGATGCGGTGGCCACCGCAGCCGGCAACATGGTTTTGGAGCGGGAAGATGTTCAAAAAGCAGCGGAGTTCGCCCTTTCTATTAAGGGTGTAACAGGGGCGGTGATTATTAAGGACGACCGCCTCGCCGCCTGCGGAGAGCTCAAGCTGGTGCCCCTGGTAACTTAATTAAAGACAGTGAAACGGGCCGCAATGGTTTCCCCTCCTTTGGCCCGCTTTTTATTTTTCAGAAGGCTGACTCCAGGGGTGCTTCGTCCCCTGCTGAAACTTCCCGCAGGCCTGGCGGTGCGGGGCAATCCCCTCTGTAACCCGCTGCAGGCCTTCCCTGCCCACCTCTTTGAGTACATCCAGCGCCTTCAGCTCTGCCGGAACCCTCCTGGCCAGGCTGGCGTACCGGGGGAGCATGGCGGCACAGCCAGGCCTGACCTCGTCCCTGCCCACAATCCTGATCAAAAACTTGCAATCCGAACAGGTATGGACCACCTTGTCCCGCATTTCCGGCAGCATCAGCCGGTGCCCCTCGTAGAGGAAATTCTTCCGGTAATAGTCACGGATGTTAGCCACGCCCCTTTGCCCCCTTCAGCTCCCGGAAAACCCCCGCCGGGGTAAGGGAAACCGCCCTCAGGATGCTTTGCTCACCGAACCGGTCTTTAATCCGGTCACAGGCGGCGTGCAGGCGGCGGGCCCTTTCCTTCTCCCCGAACAAATCCATTTGCTCCGGGGCATTTTTAACCAGCCCCCCCAGGGACACCCCGACCATCCTCACCGGTTTCCAGGAAGGCCAGTGCCGGTGCAGCAGTTCCACCGCCGCACGGTACACGTCACCGGCGCAGGCGGTGGGCTGGGGCAGGGTGCGGGCACGGGAAATCCATAAAAACTCCACATCCTTCAGGCTGAGGTTCACCGTCCTGCCGGCGTAGCCGCCCAAACGCACCCGCCGGCAGACGATCTCACACAATTCCAGAATAACAACTTCTATAGACTCGTAGCCATAATAATCCCTGGGCAATGTAATCTGGTGCCCGATTGATTTTACCCGCTCCAGGGAACGGGGGTCAACGGGACTGTAATCGAGGCCGTTGGCCGACAGGTGTAGGACGTGCCCCACCAGGCCGAACCTCTTCTGCAGCACCGGCAGGGGGTAGGTGGCGAGGTCTCCGATGGTCCGGATGTTTAACTCCCGCAGTCTCTTCTCCAGGCGGCTGCCCACTCCAAAGAGCTCCCGGACCGGCAGCGGCCACATTTTGGCCGGCACATCCGGCAGGTCCAGAACGGTAAGACCGTCGGGCTTCTGCATGCCCGCCGCCATTTTGGCCAGCAGCTTGTTCGGGCCCACGCCGACACTGCACAGCACGCCCACCTCATTTTTAATCCGGGTTTTTAACTGCAAAGCGATTTCCAGGGAGGAACCGAAAAGGTTGCCGCAGCCGGACACGTCCATAAAGGCCTCATCAATGGAGAAAGGTTCCACCAGGGGGCTGAAATCCTTCATAATCCGGACAATCCGGGTGGAGAAATCAACGTAATGGCTGTAGGCGGGCTTGAGAAAGATGCCTTCCGGGCAGAGGTTCCTGGCCTCCCCCACAGCCATGCCCGTTATGATTCCGTAGGCCTTTGCTTCATAGGATGCCGCCAGGACAATGCCGTGGCGCTTGGCCGGGTCACCCCCCACGATGACCGGCTTTCCCTTAAGCCGGGGATCCATGGCCTGGTGCACACTGGCAAAAAAAGAATTCATGTCAGCCAGCAGGATCGGGCAGCGCACAAACATCACCCCAAACATGTGTTTGGCTATATTATAGATCGAACACATGTTTGCGGTAAAGTGGTATATAGAGGTAAGAAGGTTATTTCCTGTCAAGGATCCCTCCCGCCGCCCGGCTCAGCCCTTCAGGCGGTGTCCTGGCGGTCTGGTTACCCTGGAAGAAGCCGGGATGTGCGTCGTCAAGTTTACGGGCGGTGTAAATCCTTCTAGGGCTCAGGCCGCCACCCGGCTTTATCGTGCAGAATTGCGCCCCAAAAAATCCCCCGGCCCTAAAAACCCATGCTTGATAATTCCCCCAGGATATACAGATTAGAAAAAGTGTAGGCAGCCTGCTGCTGGCCTGAAGCCAGAGAGGCTGCCCGGAGAAGGTAGCCGGTGAAAAATGTTTTTGCCACTGAAGTTTACATTATTAATCTATATTAATTTTGAATTCGCTGCTTGTGAGCCTGGGTAATTAAAATATTATTTCGCCGGTATTTGCAATTTATGTGTTAATTGGGAAGAAGGAATACGGGTAAATAAATTCCCTACAGGTTCTTTATTGCCGGGTTTTATTTGGCTATTGCCTAATTAGTTTTAATTCCTCCGGCATTAACTTGACTGCCTATCTTAAGTCTCTCCGTAGTCTAACAAAGCCGCCGATAACAGGCATGGTGCCCTATCCCACCGTGATTACTTTGCTGGCCCCGGTCAAACGGCTGTTGATGTCATACATATTTGAAACTACGCCCACTGCCATTTTTTCTTTAACCTTGTAGTAATTCAGACAGGTTCCACAAACCAGTATTTCTGTACTCGCTGACAGCTTTTTCATCTGTTCAATAACCGGTGAATCCTCCAGAGCTAAAAAAACACCCGTATTCAAAAGACACAGGGCCCGGGGAGGTTTTTGTTCCGCCAGGGTCACCATCAGGCTCTTCATCAGCACTTCACCCAGGTCGGGTGAGCCCTGCCCCAGGGTGTTGGTGGTAATAAAATAAACAATACCACCGGGAGCCTCACAGTCACAGGATTCATTTGCGGTTTCAGCAGCTGTGGGCTGCGTTTCACCAGGCCCCCGGTTAACGGTGAGATGATAGCAGCCTTCCTTCTCCTCCACTTCAACGCTATACCCGGCATTTCTGGCAAAACGGGAGACATTCTCCCTGGCTGCGTCATTGTCCACAATGATCAACATTTCCTGCTGAAAGCCTTCTTCCAGGGCTTTTTTTGTTTCTAAAACCGGCTGGGGACAGGCCATCCCGCGGCAGTCCAGTACCTTTTTACTCATCCGTATCCTTCCTTCCGGGGTAATGATAAATAAATAGTTTATACATATATTACAAAAATATAAAATACATTCATAGGGATAATTAAATTATTCTATTAAATAAACTATTATTATATAGATTTCTTATAATCCTGATAGGATGGCTTCTAATTCTGAAGCGTTAAAGGTGTATGAGTCCCCGCAGAAATGACATCGCACCTCTGCCTCGCCCTGCTCCTCCAGTATTTTTTTTATTTCCGCTTCTCCCATGGCCGCCAAAACATCTTTGATCCTGTCCCGGGAACAGGTGCATTTAAAATACACGGGGTTCTTTTCAAGGTACTGGACCTCCAGGCCCCCCACAGCCTTAGTTACAATTTCTTCCGGCGTCAGTCCCTGGTTCACAAGGGTACTGACCGGAGGCAGTTGGCTAAGACTTTGCTCCAGGCGGGTTAAAACATCCTCTTCCGCACCCGGAAACATCTGGAGCATTAAACCTCCGGAAGCAGCCACAGAACCTTCGGGGGCAACCAGCACACCCAGGGCGACAGCTGAGGGAGTCTGTTCCGAGGTTAATAGGTAATGCGCTACGTCCTCGGCGATTTCACCGGATACAAGCTCCACGCTTCCGGTGAAGGGCTCCTTCAAGCCCATGTCCTTCGTCACATAAAGAAAACCCTTTCCCACCGCTTTTCCCACAGGCAGCTTACCTTCCACCTCCGGTGCCAGGTCGACGTGGGGCTCCTGAACGTAACCCTTTACCTCTCCCTTTGCATTGGCTGTAACAACAATCGCCCCCAACGGCCCGTCTCCAAACACCCTCAAGGTCAGAAGGTCATCCCCCTTTAAATTGGCACCCAAAAGCAGCCCTGCTGTCAGAGACCTCCCCAAAGCGGCGCTGGCCACGGGCCAGGTATCATGCCTGCGCCTGGCCTCTTCGGCCAGGTCCGTCGTAACAGCGGCAAAAACCCGGAATTGACCGCCCGCACCAATTCCCCGTACAAGATAATCGCTCATGACCTACTCCTTTATTAAGCTGAATTGATTTGAATTATGTACTGTACCCGGCACCTTCAGTTCCTTATAGCTCCCCTCTTGAGACAATACTGACATACTGCCAGGACAGCTATATCTAAAAGCACCGGCAGAAAATAAAACAGGCCGATTATATTACCGGTTATATTATTCTTTATTCCAGAGGCCAGGCCTTATTATACCCGTGCATTCCTAATCGTAAAGCTTAACCAGGGTAAACAGCACGCTTTTATTTCCTCTTTAAATACATAGGTCTATCTCATTTCAGAGAAAATAGAATTAAAATACTTTAAGGAGGTACACCCGTGGAAAACACCACTGAAATGCCAAACAAGCTTGATGATAGATTTCAACACAGCACGACAGCGCAGGACATGCTGGAAAAAGGAGCTATTCTCCAGAGGGACGGGACTTACGCAATCGCCCCCCACATTCCCGGTGGAATTATTACCGACCCGGAACTTCTCGTCAGAATAGCCAACATAGCCAAAAAATACAACTGTCCTGCTATCAAAGTAACCTCTTCCCAGCGCCTCGCCATTGTAGGGCTTAAAGAGGAGGATCTTGACGCTGCCTGGAAGGAGCTGGGTATGACACCCGGCACAGCCATCGGCCTCTGCGTTCGCAGCGTCAAATTCTGCCCCGGCACTACCTTCTGCAAACGGGGACAGCAGGATTCAGTGGGTCTGGGAATGGAGATCGACAGGCGCTACCACGGCATGACCCTGCCCTCCAAGTTCAAAATAAGCGTCAGCGGTTGCCCTAACAAGTGTATGGACGCCCTGATGATTGATTTCGGGATTATGGGGACTCCAAAGGGTTTTACTGTTTACGTTGGGGGAAACGGCGGGTTGAACCCCCGCTTCGGCGATAAACTGGCCGAGCACCAAACCAGCGAACAGGTGTTGCAAATTTTGGACCGAACCCTGAGCTTGTACAAAAGGGAAGCCCGCACCAACGAGCGCCTGGGTAAGTTTATCGACAGGATTGGCTTTGACCGTTACCGCGAGGAAGTTTTAGATGAGACAAAAGTCCACTAAAAACAGAATAAGCCCCAAGACCCCCTTGCCCCGGCGTGTTTCTACCATGCTTTACGAAGAGTAAAGCATGGGGACAGGAAGCGGAAGCAGAAATGCTTTCGCTTTCCTAGTATTAAAGGCTTGATCGAGATAACCCTGCAAAGAAATATATTGCAAAGCTGATATAACAATACGGATTCTCCTGGGCATAATAAGCCTTTTCCTTATTTGTTCGCAGATAAATAATTGGTTGGAGTTAATGCTTCAAAGAATTCAAGGCAAGGTTCATTTTTTTATTCTGATACATAAGAGCATCAATATGATTCAGAAACTGGTCTTTGCTCATCCCCGAGCTGTAATCATATACATCATAACCAATGCTAAAACTGATCCTAAAGGGAAAACTGCTGTGAAGATTATAATTATTTAAGTTTTCTTTTATTCTATCTACAAATTTTTTTAAATCTGAAGGATCTTTAATATTTAATAATACAAGAAATTCATCACCACCGTACCTGGCGACAAAATCGTCTTTGCGCAAACTATTCTTAATTAACTCCGCAGATATTTCCAGAACTTTGTCCCCAGTTAAATGGCCATAACGGTCGTTAATCTCCTTAAAATTATCTATATCTATAAGTATTCCCGAAAACGACCTTCCAGGGGTTTTGTTGTGAATCTTGTTTTTTAATAAGTAGTCAGCCTCCCTGCGGTTATAGACCCCAGTAAGATAGTCCGTATGTAGCCTGTAATTCTGTATATTAATATAAATAATCAGTATTGATAAAGCTATTCCACTCCAAAGCAGAACCGAACCGTAATAAATTATCTGAATTATGCTACCCAGAACAGGTAGCATGGGGAATAAGAGCAGCGGAAAAAAAAATCTCTTTTCAATAAGGCGCCTGTTCCATAAAATAACAAGAGATATATAGGCGAGGTATAAGTAACTGATAGCTACTGTCAAAAAAAATCCCCGGCCGCGATGATAAATGTTGTTTTCATCTAAATAAAACAGAAATCCCGTCGACAGGGACGTCAGGGCCAACAACGCGTTAACAAGCACGGGAACTAAAAGGGGGTAAACCTGTTTTCTAATCCTCTTTTCATCACGAAATATCTGATAAACGGCATAAAGTGTCCATAAATAAGATGGTACGGGAGCCATAATATAAGAAATCACGCTTGCTGCTGAATAAATGGCGACGTTGACTTGTCCCTGTCTTCCGTCAAGCATCCATTGCAGTGAATCGATAAATAACAAAATCAAATTTGAACCGATTAGAGCAACAAACAATTTAGACTGTATAAACTGTTTCTCGGCCCGGATGCATGTATCAATCAGGATTATAAAACAAATTAAAAATGAAAAAATATTTATATCTATTCTAAGATAATAATCCATTTTCTGCTCCTACCTGAAACCCCGGAGAAAATCATATTTAAAATGCGCTTTGTGTAAATTAATTACCAATGTCTAATTAACCCTATTTAATAGTATCATAAGGATCCCAGTGGCACTTACATATGTTATTATAACTATAGCCCGGGGCGGAATCTTGTCTTTTTCCAAAAGCTTGATCACACTAAGAAAACCGCAAGAAATCGCCACGTATTTTCCATTATTAACTATCCAATTTAAGGCACCTGCTCTTAATCATAACTGTTTTTTTTGTTTTTGCAATAATTAATTCCCCAAAAACTAACTTCCTTAGAGAGATAGTTGCAGTAGTTCAAAAAATACCTTAATAACACTTACTTAATCTAGCTTTTTTCCGGTTTTGGATTTTGGCATGCCCGCAGCGTCTAGGGAGATGGCGGCTAAGTCTGTTTTCAAAAAACACCATACAGGTGAACCTCCTAACCCCTTCCATCGTCCAACAAATAAAAATACAAATAAATAGTAAGGGAGAAGGGAAAACATGAAAAGAGTTCTGCTTCTATCATTATTGTTATTTTGTCTCCTGGTAGCTCCTAACGCAGGTTTTGCCCAGACACCCTTCGATGACATTCAGTCCAACCCGGCTGCCGCTGACATCGAAGCTGTCTATGAGAAAGGTATAATGATAGGCACCGCAGCGAATAAGTTCAGCCCGGATACCTTCGTTGACCGGGCACAACTTGCTGTATGTTTAGTCAGGACCTTTGATTTAAACTACGATTATCTCAAACTAAAAGAAGCACCTGTCCCCTTTGATTATTATGATGATGTGGAAGATAACCTGTGGTATAGTGAGGCCTCAATTATTGCAGGCCATTTGAATATCCTAAACATTGCCGGGAGAAATTTTAACCCCCTGCAAAGGGTTACAAGGGCAGAAGTAGCCAGCGCTATAGCTAATTCCTTCGCGGCAAAAAAGCTATCAGTTATCACCACATTAATTTGGCCCAATTATTCGGATATTGCTGATTTGACCCAGGAAGAACAGTCGGCCATCAGCTTTGTCTTCAACGCCGGCATAATGAGGTACCCTGGTAACGAATTCCGCCCTGACGAGAAAATAACCCGGGCAGAGCTGGCAACTATATTGAATCAAACTCTAAAAACCATTGATGTGGCAACACCTGCCCAGGATGCAGAATAGGACAATTGGGTCCACCCCCTGCAGCATAATTGTTGAAGCAGACTAAACTAAGGAACTAAAAAGGTCATTAAAGATAAAAAGAAGTTAATATGGAGTGTTATTAGGGAGGTAGGAAACTTGTTGAGAAAACTTGCGCTTATAATTATATGCCTGGGACTGGCCGTTGCTGCTGTGGGGTGCTATGGTGAAAACCCAAAAGGGCCTGATAAAACCGGGGAGCAAAAAACCGCTGAGGTAATGGATGAATTTCAGTCCCTAATCGAAAGGGATAGTCAAAAGGATACCATTGTTGAAGAAGTTGCAGCTTTTATAGAAAACAATATTAAACATGTCTCCCGGGAAGATGCTTCAAAGATGGTGAACGAATTTGAAAAACTACAAAAAGAATACCTTCCACAGTTGGAAAACATGTTTTTCAACGAAGAATTGCAAGCCAAAATATATAATGAATATGAATCCATTACTAAACCGTCCACTATCAAAGATCCCGCACTTAAAGAGTTAATAACCAAAACCAAAAACAGCGGCTACAGAGTGGAAACTGCTGAAGGAACCTACTTCCCCATCATCGATTACGAGTTTTATAAAAAATACCGCGACCATGTAACCGCTGACCTGCAGGATTATATCGACATTATGGCCGTAGAATCCAACAATGTTCCGGCTAAAGACGCAGCCCTTGTTATCGGCTGGGACGAAATAGTAAAAAGAGCTTTAAACCAGGAAAGGTTTATTAATACCCACAGCGGGTCTGAAAAAATCGGTGAAATAAGGCAACTATATCAAAAATACATTACATTTATTCTTTATGGCTGCAACAACACTCCCCTTTTCAGCTACGATACCAAGACACTTAACCCACAGGCCAGGGAGGCTTATTTGAATGCAGTGGCCAACAACGGCAACAGTGAGCTTCTTAAGGATTTAGAAGAATATCTTAATGTGGTGATCAAAAATGATAACAAGCTAACCAGCCAGGTCGAAGAATACAGGAACAGCCTTTTAAATAAATATATACCGGAACAAAACAGTTAGGTCATGAGCCAAAAATAGACGCCAAACCCAGAACCAAGAATCAAGACCAAGACGGTATAATGTTTAAACCCGGGGGTAAAGTTAACACCACTGGCAGAAATCCCCCGGGTTATTGTTTTCGCACCCCTATCATTTCATTCCTTCTATTTATTATTAGAATTTGTTAGCTCATTCAGATCTGGATCAGGGAAGCAACATAAAGAAGAAGACGGGCATAATGGCAGCGGGAATTAAATTGGCCACCTTGATGTTAGTCAACTGGAGCATATTTAGAGCGATAGCCACAATGAGCAGTGAACCCACGCAATTCATTTCATTAATCACTGGTGTCGTCAGGTACCCGGCAACCGCCCTGGCCGAAAGGGTAAGCAAGGATTCGTAGAGGAATACCGAAACTGCTGCCAGGGATACCCCGATACCCAGCGTAGACGCCATGACAACCATCACAATACCGTCGATGAGCGCCTTGGCCAGGAGAGTTTCGTGATTACCGCTCAACCCGCTTTGCAGAGACCCTACGATGGCCATTGCCCCCACGCAGGTAAACAAGGTAGCATTGATAAAACCTTCAGCAAAGCTGCCCCGGGACGGTCCTGGATCGAGTAGCCCTTGCAAGAAGCTCCCCAGCCGGTTTAACCGTCGATCTAAATCCAGCCACTCCCCGAGCAACCCGCCAAGGGCAATGGACAGCACTGCCACCAGTACCTGCTCCCCTACCAAAGTGCCATTGATGCCCACATACAGCACACAGAGCCCCAGCCCCTGCATCATAGTTTTATTTAGCCGCTCCGGTAACCCCCGGCGAAGAAAAGTACCCGCTATACCACCCAGCAGGATGGCCCCGGCATTGACCAAAACACCTGTCAAGATCATGTTGTTTACCTCTTAGGTTTGTTTCTCTTATATCATATCTCCTAGTTTATCATCTCCTGCAGCATCGCGCACCTGGTTATTAGCCTGCCAGCGATTTTACAGGCTTTCCAGGGATGCAGGCAGCTACTATGTTTTTTTCTTCATAATGGATACGAGGGGCATTATGGCAGGTTTCAGAGTCCGGCCAGTAATCTGGTAAGCTAGCTTGCTTGGAAGGCCCGCCGGTGGCAAAGCAGGGTCTCCCGGGCCGGTCACCCGGTATAATTCGCTTGTTTTTTGCCTGTTGAGGTATTCCTCCTTTCACTTTCTGGAGTAATAGCCCAGGTAATACTCTATGTACTTCCGGACTTCTTCAGCTGGTTTGTAGATCCCAAAGTGGCCCTCGCAGAGGATGTCCGCATTTAAATTGATTAGCTTGCGCATGGATTCCCGCCACAATTTCATATTTGCTCCCCAGGAGGAATCAAACGGCCCGTGGATATCCTGGCCGAATAAGATCCTGGCCCCGTTTACATCCAGATAAGGGCTGATTCCCCCCGGAGTGTGGCCGGGGGTATGCAGGCAATGTAAAGCCCTGTTTCCTACGACAACATCCTGCAGATCACCCTTTAACACTATATCCACCTGTACGGGGCGGTAATTGACCCGGTAGTACCATGCCGCAGTCAGTTCAGGCTTTCCCTCAGAAACCGCCTTGCAATCCAGCTGGTGACACACCACCTGCGCTCCCAGCTCCCGGAAATAGGACAAACCCCCTATGTGATCAATGTGCCCGTGGGTAACGATGATGTATTTCAGCAGGGATTTGTCCAAACCAAGTTTTTCGATGTTCTCCAGAATAGACCGGCTTGAATACCCGAGACCCGCATCCACCAGGGCCAGCTCGGTGCCGCCGTCAACAAGGTAGACACAACAATCACGACCATCTGTTATTTGAGGCCCGCCGACAATATACACACCTTCAGCAACCCGCTCAGGTTTTTTCATTACGAAAAATACCCTCCCTCCTATGATGGTTGTCGCCCGTAACCCGAAAACACCCCTCTATTAGGTGCTTTTACCACCTTCTCATTCCCATCCTATTTTTTCCCTTTGCGACAGCTGCAGTAACCCGGTTTTTCGCCCTCAGGTATTATTTCCACCACTATCATTCTATCCAGTATCTCCTATTAACACTTGAATATCGTAATCTCTCATATCCTCCTCTATATTAGTAACAAATCATGTCCAGCTGAATAATTTTGTTTATTTCCACAATCTCAACATCATCCTCTAATCCCATGGCCCTCAGCTTTCGCTGCTCGTAGTTCATAATAAGGTATTCCACAACACAGCTATTATCTTTTACGAGCCATCTACCGACCTTGATCAACTGTCATATCTCGCTGATTTAGGGATATAAACACTCTTTGTTCTTAACGGTCAATGTTCCTAACGGTAAATGGTTTCGGACTAAATGCAGATCATTCCTCTTGCAGAATTAGTAAAACCATCCCAAAAAATAGACATTATTCTTCCTCCTGCTGGTGTCGCGCCAGCGGCATGTATGTCTAACATAAAAATACCAGATCCTTACTCACTAACCAGTCATTCTGCCAATCCAAAAGTAACTTCGTTAAGAAAATTTTATGGCACTTAAACCAAAAAACCGTTTACAAACCCAGGTAATGGTTATATAATCTTATTGTACTAACTGTATTATTTATGTTAGTACAATAAGTACTGAAAGGAGGGGTTCTATGTTTGAACTGAACCTGCGCAGCCGTGCGCCCGTGTATGAACAGCTGGTGGAAAAAATTAAAGAGCTGATCATCAACAATGTGCTGAAACCAGATCAGCAATTGCCGGCCGTACGGGTACTGGCAAGTGAGCTGACCATCAACCCCAACACAATCCAGAAGGCTTACCGGGAACTGGAACACCGGGGTTATATTTATTCCGTGCCCGGCAAAGGCAGTTTTGTCAAACCTGCTGTTCCAGGTACCAACAATGCCAGGCTGCAGGCTCTGGAAAAGGAGCTGGGGAAAATTATATCTGAAATGCTCTATCTGGGTGTACCCCCTCAGGAAATTATCAACATGGTCAAAAAGCAGTTAGCTAACAAAGAAGGAGGTAAGCTGGATGATTGAAATAGAAAGGGTCAGTAAGTGTTTCCAGGAAACGGAAGCCCTGAAGGAAGTCAGCCTGTCAGTGCGCCAGGGTTCCATTTACGGCCTGGTCGGTTCCAACGGAGCCGGAAAGACGACTCTTTTAAAGGTTCTGGCCGGCATTTACAAACCGGATTCGGGCACACTCACCATAGATTCTCAACCGGTATTTGAAAACTTCCCCATCAAGGCACGCACTGCTTTTATTCCCGACGCGCCATATCATTTCCCCAACTTTACGATTAAAGATATGGCTCATTTCTATGCCCGGGTCTATCCCCGGTGGAACCAGGCCCGTTTCGATAAACTGGGAGAAGTTTTTAACATGGAGACTAAACGGCGGATCAGAACCCTGTCCAAAGGGATGCAGCGCCAGGTTTCCTTCTGGCTCAGTTTGTCCTTGATGCCGGATGTACTGATCCTGGATGAGCCCCTGGACGGTTTGGACCCGGTGATGCGGAAAAAAGTAAAGAACCTCATTATTCAGGATGTGGCAGAAAGAAATATGACCGTAATCATATCTTCCCACAACCTGCGCGACCTGGAAGACATCTGCGATTACATAGGTATTTTACACCAGGGGGAAATGCTGCTCCAAAGGGATTTAGATGACTTAAAATCAGACGTGCACAAAATTCAAATTGCCTTCAGGGACGATCCGCCCCCGGACCTGCTGCAGGGGCTGCAGGTGCTGTATCAGGAAAAAAGAGGCAGCGTGCTGATTCTCATCGTCCGCGGCCCTTTTAAAGAAATAATCAGCCGCATGGAGTCGTATCACCCGGCAATTCTGGACATTCTGCCGCTCACCCTGGAGGAAATATTTATCTACGAAATGGGGGATAGAGGCTATGAAATCAAAAACGTCCTTTATTAGCATGGGCATTCTGCTCAATGATTTTAAAAGGTTTTCCTGGATCGGTGCCGGCTACCTCCTGGCCCTCCTGGCAATTGTTCCCCTGAAGATCCTCATGCTGTACAGCAGGGCCCAGGATCTCCGGATAAATGACACAACTGCCTATTTACGCATATTCCAGTTTGATTATTACTCACCAATTCAGATCCTGGTACTGATTGTAGTTCCCGTGCTGACCGGACTGCTGTTGTTTCGCTATTTACAGGACAGCCGGGCGGCAGATATGGCCCACGCTTTACCTGTCAGGCGGGAAGCCCTCTATAACACCCATGTCGTTGCAGGCCTAATCTTTCTCTTTGTACCGCTTATCCTTACCGCCCTGGTCTCCTGGGGCCTGGTGTCCGGTCTGGGAATTGAAGATGTAAAGGGCATAAATATTCTAACCTGGTTAGCCAATTGCCTGCTGTTTAACCTGTTGTTTTTTATCTGCTGCGTGGCTGTGGGTATGGTTACCGGCATGACCACCTTGCAGGGTGTTTTAACTTATATACTGCTGTTCCTGCCCAGCGGGCTGTCCGTACTTTTGCTGCATAACCTGAACCAGTACGTCTACGGTTTCGCTTACGATTACTATTTTTCATCCAAAATAGAATACCTTTCGCCTCTGACCAGGCTTACCGATATCGCCAGAAATCCTTTTCAACCCGGAGAAATTGCCATTTACCTGGGCATCAGTATCCTTTTGTACTTTGTTGGCAGAAGCCTTTACCTGCGGCGACATACCGAAACGGCCGGCAGCGCCATTACCTTCCAGGTGCTGCGCCCTGTTTTCAAGTACTCGGTAACCTTTTGCTTTATGCTGCTGGTGGGAAGTTATTTCAACGCGGTTCAAGAAAGTTGGGCCTGGACCTATTTTGGTTACTTGATTGGTTCCCTCCTGGCCTATTTCCTGATTGAAATACTCTTGAACAAATCCCTGCAGGTATTTCAGGGACGCCAGTTCAGGAATTACGGCATTTACGCCCTGGCCATGGTCGTACTGCTGGGCCTCTTACATTTCGACTGGACCGGTTATGAAAAAAGACTGCCCCCGATTAGTGAAATAAAAAGCGTCTACATGGACAGCTCATTCTACCCTTTAATCTACCAGCCTTCCAGTGATCCGGCTGCCCAGGCTGTTGACTATATTTACACACCGGTCAAGGCCATCTATACAGATCAAGAAAACATAGCCCGTATTCATGCGCTGCACCGGCAAATAATCGCCAACGGCCCGGATCATAAAAAACCCTCCCTGTCTCAAAGGAGGAACACGGAGCGCATCTGCCTGGCCTATGAACTGGCCGGCGGCAAGCGTATGTACCGGCAGTATGATATTTACATCCCGGATTATACCGGCAATTTGAAACCGATCTATGAATCGCGGGAATATAAAGAAATGCATAATCAAATATTCAGCGTCAATCCGGCTGAAGTCGACTTTATAGATATTATTGATTATGAGTCGGACAAGCACTTGCGCCTGGTCGATCCTGAGCTAATTGCCCAGGCCATCGAACATCTGAAGACCGACATCTATGCTGAAAACTACGAGGAAATAGTAAATATAAACAGCAAACCACCCTGGGCTAGTATCAACTTCCATCTTAAAAACATACAGACCCGCTCTTACAGCCAGGAGTGGAAAAAAACATACACCAATTTCGAACAGTGGCTCAAAGATACCGGAAAATATGAACAGGCCCGGCTGCTCCCGGGAACGGATATTACTTGCGCCTATATAGACAGGATTACCGCAAGGGACGAAAAAGACATCGAAGTACCCTATGTAAAAGCGCGGCACATTGTTCTTGCGGAATTGGAAAAAAGGCCCGGGATCTTAAAAATCACCGACCCGGAACAACTGGAGTGGTGTCTTAGAGAGTATTTTAGAAACGGCGAACAGGCAGCCTACGAAATATTCTTTATCCGCAATAACGGAGATATAATCTCCGGCTTCCTGGGAGAAGCCGGCACCCCGGCTTTTATCCAAGAGCACTTTGCCAGGTAGAATAACAGGCGGGACAGGAGACAGGTATCCTGTCCCGTTCCATAATGATTAATAATTAATCGCTACTTTGAGTTTTCTAATGAAATAAGTATCACCGCAGAAGGGTATTTTTTCCAAATAACCTTCTGCGGTCGTTTTTTATACTTTCAATCATTATTAAAACTATTAAAATACCGCCTGTCCAATCCTCTAACACGAGGTCATCTTTTTCCACATATTATACCGCCGGGTGGTGCTAAAATAGCCAAAATGTTTCAATCCTCTAAAACGAGGTCATCTTTTTCCACAGCGGCTTTCTGCAGCCCTTGCGGCTCAAGGCCTCCAGGCACCGATTTGCAGGAGGTCCGTGAAAGGCCGGTTTTTCCGGTAAAAACACTTGTATTTCGCATTTTACATTATATAGTTTATTCTCACTATCTCCTCCATTCTCTTGTTTTCTTCAGATTAAACCCCTATGCAGTGCCTCCCCCCTTTTTGGGGTAAAAAGACCTCCTGCATTTATTCCTAAATTTTACATTCTACGTAATTTTATTTTTTCTTTCTCTCATAATGTCATAATTTCAATATTAGACCGCCTGAACTTATTAAAAAGTTTTAATCATAAGCCTGTGCCGTATTAGCATATAGCTTGTAAGCTGTATTAACACATAGCATGTAAAAATTACCCTTTGAATGAATTGAGCTTTTTGCTTATTGAACTTAACCTGTGAGGCTGGGGAATCATATAATAAACTTTTCTTTAACCACTTTTAATAATGATTCCCTTGTGTTTAGTGCCGGATCTTCTAACACAAGCTCCAACAGGTTTTTACTAATTGCACCTATTTGCGGACCCGGCGGAAACCCCATATCGATAAGATCCCGCCCACTTATAGCCAGGTCTTTGACACCTAACGGTTCCTTTCTGTCCAGAATTGAGTTTGCCTCTTCACTCATTCTATCGACTGCGCTGGTGTCGAAAGGTCTGGCAGAGCCCTTGATATCAGCTAATTGCAGTTCAAAAAGATCGTTCAGGTTTTCAGCGCCGACCCTTCTGATTAACCTTTTAATACCGGAGGTTGAAATCTGGGTATACCTGCTGGTATGCTCCTTAATAAGGCTTGTTACGGAGGCAATTGTTTCGTTGCTGAACTTCAGCCTGTTTAGTATAACCCTCGCCATCTGCTCTCCAACGATATTGTGGTTAAAGAAGTGGCCCTCACCCTTTTCGTCCAATGAGAAAGTTACGGGTTTGGCAACATCGTGCAAAAGGGCAGCCAGCCTCACATTCAGGATCGCCGGTGTATTGTCCAGGACAGCCAGGGTATGTTCAAACACATCCCTGTCGTGATGCCTGTTTCGCTGCTCAAAGCCCACGCACTCTGTAAGTTCCGGTATTATATGCCGCAGCAGGCCGCATTCCTGCAGCAACCTAACCCCGCGGCCGGGGCTGCCGCTCAGCAATATCTTGCAGAGCTCGTCGCGCACCCTCTCTGCCGCAGTTTCCTTTATCAAATGGTTATTTTCTATGATTCCCGCCTTCGTCTCTACATGCAGCCTGAAGTCCAAATTTACAGCAAACCTGACTGCCCTCATTAGCCTCAATGGGTCTTCCCGGAAGCGCTGCTCCGGTTTGCCGACCGTCCTTATAACCTTATTCTTTATGTCATCAACACCACCGAAGTAGTCATATACTTTCCCATTGATATCCATCGCCAGGGAGTTCATAGTGAAATCCCTTCTGGAAAGGTCATGTTCCAGGCTCTTAAAAGAAGTGACTTCGAAACTCGCATTATTTTCAACCACAATTACCGTGCCGTGCTTTTCTCCCACAGGTATCACTTTATCAAAAATTTCTTTAACCTGGGCCGGGGATGCTGAAGTTATTATATCGTGGTCATGAGGTTCCCTCCCCATGATCATGTCCCTGACGCTGCCGCCGACCAGGTAAGCCTGATAACCCCCTGACAACAACCTCTTCATAATCATCTTTACACAACTTGGTATTTTCATAAAACTCCCTTGTATTCATAAAATATTAAACAGTGTAAAACAAGTTTAGAGTGCTTAAATTACATCCTCATGGTTTTCTGTCCTATTTGAAATGTCCTTGACTTGTTTTCATTCCTTTCATCTTTTAATTGTTTAAATTTTTTATTCAATTGCTTAAATGTCAGAAAAAACAATAAACCTATACTTAACCACATAAATGATAATATTGCAATTAAAACACAAAGATGTGTACTCCAAGGTGGAGGATATCTTTTTTCTATGAAAAATGTAAATATATTCAACACGGCAGCTGTTGATGTAAGCCCAACAAAGATAGTTTATAGAATCATTACAAATTTTTGAAATATGCTTTCTTTTCTCTGTTCTTCCTGAACTGACAGGTCTGCAAGAATTTCAAGTTCAAAATGCAGTTCATGAAGCATTTCTTCTATTCCCAGTATTTTTCTGATTCTTCTATATAAAACGTCTTGGTGGTCCACATTGCTGACTTGTTGAAATACGGAACGCAACCTGAAGTCAGCAATACGCTTACGCATATTGAGTATATTATTGCCGGAACGTGAACCTACCCTACTGCAAAAATTTAACAAAGCAAATCGCTGGTGCAGCGCTAATATATAAATGTAGTAATAGGAATTCTGTAAGTTTTTTTGATATCCAGTGGTCATAAACTCATTGGTTGTATTATCATCAACCAAGTAAACAATATTGTTCAGACCTTCTGTAGATATGCCCCAATAGCTATTTTCAAAAAACCTCAACACATTAGGATTATTTTCCAGATCAAATTCCTGAGGCGCTGGTTTGTAGGAAGGTTTGATAGCCCTGCGCATAAAAAACAGGAGTCTGCCCAGCTTTTCCTGCCAATCTTCTTCTTGCAGGAAAGACTTTCCCAGAATTAGAGCACTATAAACCAAAGCGGTGGAAGGTACTAGCTGTTCGCCAAATACCATTTCATGCTCGAAGTAACTGTCAACACCATAACATTCAATGATTTTGGATGTGGCGCTGGCAAGTTGTAGAGTCACTAATTCATCCTTCTTGTAATATTTAAACTCTAGATCCCTTTTCCTTTTTAGACTCTTGGAAAAACAATTGGCGTCGATGACCGTATCAACGCTGAGATCAGGTGCTTTCATAATTTTTTCAAAGGGATATCCTTTTTCACTGCCGGCAGGATTAGCAAGGTGCTCTATATCATAAACCAAAAAACCAACCTGAGTTTCAAAAAGGAATAGTTCTACCTGTAATATCCGCATATAATAATATTCTTTTTTCCTGCGCACCATATAAACCAGTTGATTTTCTAATGGGAGATTATACTTTATTCTTCCATCTTCGGACATAACATAATGATGACCGATGGTCTCCTCCCATTCATTATTACCATGTATTAGCCTCGATATATAATTGAACAACCGGTCAGTATTGAGATCCCTGGCAATCCAGTCAGGCTTACTATCATCACCAGGATTTAAAATCATTTCTACTGCATCTTTACTGTCCAATGTATAAGAAAAAGGTATAATTATTTTGTTTAACTGATAAACTATTTGTTCGGAATGATTAGCTTTCCTCCCCAATTACATGCCCCTTTCTACACGTCTGATATTTATCCCCCACAAGGTTTAAGCAAATCTTTACTCATGAGCATATTATGGATAAAAAAGAGGTGAAAACCGGATCAATTGATCATCTTGTATGTATAAACATTCTCTGTATCTCTCCCAGCCAGTATTTGCCTTCATCAGTTAATTCATAGACTGGAATACTTGGTTAATTTGATTGATAGTATCCTGAATATTTTCCTCTACTTTCTTCTTATCAACACCCTTAGGGGTAAGTAAGCTGTATTCATATACTGGCCGATCATATATGCCCTTCTGGAAAGGAGCGTATTTGTCATCATAACTGTCCTGAAAAAGTCATCCATCACGTCAATAGGTTTTTCAGCAACCAAAAGGTGGACTATCCCGCGGTTCATATAGGCTTCTATAGGCTTCTGTCAGGTCGTTTTCGTCTAATAACCTGCCATAAAGCATCTCATTATGCTCTTCCATTTTCATTACGGAATTATTCCACAAACCTCCCAGACAGCCAAAAAAACCCCTCTAAAGAAAAATCTTAAGAAAGGTGTACATTAGAAATCCTCTAAAACGAGGTCATCTTTGTCCACATTCTGGGATATCAAAGGGCACTGGGGGAAAAGTTCATGCTTCAATTCTTTAAAACGAGGTCATTTTTTTCCACAGCGGCCTCCTGGAGCCCTTGCGGCTCAAGACCTCCAGGCACTGATTTGCAGGAGGTCTGTGTAAGGCCGTTTTTTTGATAAAAATCCCTATATATCGCAATTTGCAATATATAGTTTATCTCCCGCTATCTCCTTCTTTCTCTTGCTCTTGTTTGCTTCAGATTAAATCCCTATGCAGTACCTCCCCCCTTTTTGGGGTAAAACGACCTCCTGCATTTATTCCATAAAAAAACAACTATATCCTCTTAGATTAAGAAAAAAAGATATTCACCCTAAATGTAGCTATTGTTAGTATTCTCTTTTAAAAACCTTAGCATCTTTCCCATCTTTTCCTGTTTTTCTTTTGTCTCAGCTATCTCAGCGGTTATTTCACCATTTTCGCACTTTATTACTATCATCCTTTTATCTGCTTCAATTTCAGGTAAATAGCGTGCCAGGAAAGCCCCTATGCTCCCATCGACCAGCCTTTCCCAGTCTCTTTTGTTTTTACACCTGCTGATACTCAATAACCAATCAATTATACTGTCATCAAAGCAAACTCTTATCCCCATTTTACGCAGACGCTCGGACAGGTCGTTAAGTAAATTGTGTTGTATCCAGTGGCGCGTTGCAAAGTCGGCAGAGACAGCGTGCGTGCAAACGACATCGACCTGTTCGAAAAACTCACTGCCTAGCTCTCTTTCTATGTCCCCGCGAAGGTCCTCCACCCTTGGTACAACATTTGTCCTGAAGCCGGTAACCTTCTTTTGCTCCAGGGTGATACTGGCAGTCACCAGCACTATGGTATCACTGAGATAAATTTTCCTTCCATTGGTATCGACCAGGACTCCTTCTGAAAGCATCTTTGTCACCAGTTCGCGCACTTTAGGGTGGCAAGAGTGAATATTCTCAAGCCGCAGGACGCAGCAAGGCATCTGAAGTACCCGGTGGATCGGGAGTGTTTCCCTGTAGCCAACATACCCCGGTGCTGCGCCGATCAGCATGGAAACATCGGTATGGTGCTGCATGCGGCTGAAGTCAATAGACACTGTCCGCTCCACTGCCCCGTACAGGCATTCAGCAATAGTTTCAGCCAGTTTTAAACTGTTGCAGGCTGCCTGTCCTAAAAGCAGCACAACGGCATTGGGCCTGCCGGGTTGCATGTCAAATCCCCGCATGGTAACACTTAGCCGGTTTAACAGATTAATAGCTTCATCTTCATTCAGCAGGCCGTCCTCTTTAATTTTTGTTTTCAGGCGATGCAGGCGTTCTTCCAGGTCAAGCGGCATCCCTGCAATGCGCTGGGCAACATATTCTGCGGTATCCTGATCAACCGTGTTTTTCCCCTGGGTTATGGCATGGGAGACACACTGCTCCAGTATATCAACAGCCTTGTCGGGAAAGTGCCTGTTCTTAATGAATTGCTGGGCGAAATACACAAGCCAGCGAAGGACATGATCAGACACCCATACTTTGCGCAATATTCTCAGTTCATCACGCAAAATTGACACTACTTTCAAAGTTTCCTCAGCGCTCAATTCCTGCACCCGGATGGGCTGGAAGCGCCGGGCCAGGGCCGGGTCCGGTTCAATAAAGCGATAGTACTCGTCTTCCGTGGTAGCCGCTATACAAGCTATGTCCCCCCGGGCAAGCGGCGGCTTCAGCATGCTGGCAATGTCTGACGTGCCGGGTAAACCACCGGAGCCTATTATTGTATGTGCTTCATCAATAAACAGTATTACATCTGGCTGGCTGGCCTCGGCAAGCATTTCCTTCATTACTTTTTCCAACCCGCCGTCCTCCACCGCCATAGCCACCAGCACCGAGGGCTGCAGCTCATAAACAAACACATTACACAATTCCTTGGGCACTTTGCCCAGTACAATCTTATTGGCCAGCCCCTCGATTATGGCCGTTTTTCCTGAACCGGCAGGGCCAACCAGGATTGGGTTCCTTTTAGTACGGCGGCAAAGTGTCTCGATTATGAGCTGGATTTCTTCCTCCCTGCCGACCAATCTCCCCAGTTTCCCTTTACATGCCTCCATGGTCAGGTTCCTGCAGTATCTTTCCAGGATTTTGTATGATTTATTTCTACAATAGTACTGTCTTTTTAATGTTCTTTTGAAATTTTCATCGATTATATCGAAGATATCATTAAATCTTTTTTCCATTTCTTCTACGGTGAATTCCTGAAGCGGACGGTATCCGGTTTTCTGACAGGCATCCTCTTCAAGTTCAGTGCCAATTCTTATATCTGTATCATTATCAATCCAATAACCTGCCTCTGCCAGGACTATTACCGCCAGGTCCCTTTCCGTGACCTCTCTTCTCCTGCGGATGTAAGCAATAAAGCCGGCTTTCCTTACAAGCTCCTCCTGGGACATTGGATCCCCGGCATCTTTTTCATAAAGCTTCTTATATAACGAATGTTTTAATGATGTGATATCAATCCCTTCGACCATTTCTTCCAGCATTCTGCCATGGATCTCTACAAGTCCTAGCAGCCAGTGATTCAATCCAATATAATTCACTTTATGTCTATATTTCAGAAAAATAAGCCTGGTTATTCTTACAACGCGTTCTGCGCCTGCTGAAGGGCCGAAGGTGGCTTTATCATCCCTTTTCAAACTGGTGGTATTCACGACCAGATCACTCCCATTGGGATAAAAGCTCTGAATTGCCTTACCAAATAAATATGGATCAAAAGACTTCTGCAAAAAAGTTAAAAAAATAAAGAAATCACCGTATGTGTTTCTTTGTAAGCAAAAACTCACTAAATATTGTTCAGGCACCGGTATCAGTAAGCCTGAAAGTACTTTTAACAAGTCGAAATCTTTCCTGATGCACTTTTTAATCTGGAAGATTACTGCTGCGTCCTTAAATCCTCTAAAACAATTATTCCTAAATTTTACATTCTACATGATTTTACTTTTTCCTTCTTGTATATATAAATTCTTCTTTGTTTCTCTATATTTAGATCATAGTTAGCTCAGTATAAGTTACTGATGTAAAATCAAAATAATTTGAGTTTCCATTCTCCAGGTGGGAAGATCAAAAGCCGACTGAGTAAAGCGCTGTATTATTTTAGAAGGGAACTGGAAGAGGGTCTATAATCACAGAGAGCCTCTGACATTCCCAGAGACTCTCTGACACACACTATATTCACTAAGACTCCCCGATATTTTCTGACACTTAGCTGCAGAGGATCCCCACAACCAAAAATAGGCCGAAAAGCGTATTCGTCTGGGCCACGCTTTTCATAGCGGGCATCATTTCCACCGGCAGCGTTTTGCCACGAAAGCCCCTTATCGCCTCAACAGCCTTGGGAACGCTGGCAAAGACAATGAGCAACCAGGGTGAAACCATCATCGACATAACTAAAAAAACAATCCAAGCATAAGAAAAAATAAACATTCCCGAGAGGAACTTTACGGCCCTGTCCCTGCCTAGAACAATGGCCAGAGTGCGGCGCCCGTGCTTCTTATCTCCTTCCAGATCCCGGATGTTATTCGACATTAAGATGGCACCGATCAGAATACCTGTGGGTATCGATAAAAGTATAGTTTTATGCTGGACCATACCGGTTTGGATAAAAAAGGATATGGATATAATAACAGGTCCCATAAAGAAACCTGCCAGAAATTCCCCATAAGGCGTAGCAGAAATCGGAAAAGGCCCGCCGGAATACAGGTAACCCATCAAGATGCAGGCAAGTCCAACCAACGCAACCAGCCAACTGCTCTTGAAACTTATAAATAAACCCAATAAAAC
Source organism: Bacillota bacterium (assembly GCA_029550685.1). Taxonomy (GTDB): domain Bacteria; phylum Bacillota; class Syntrophomonadia; order Syntrophomonadales; family Syntrophomonadaceae; genus DTU018. The sequence continues at coordinate 66,552 of JAKPGY010000212.1, read as the reverse complement.
CGCTATCGCTAAAAGAATGAGGCCTGTATAAAAAACTACCTTCTCGTGGATGCCGTCTCTAACAATTGTGCCGCCGATACCCACCGACTCTTTAGTATCCAGCCCGCGCTTGAAATCATAATACTCGTTAAAAACATTGGTGGCTCCCTGAATAAGCACACATGCGGTGAACATGGCTATGAAGAGGGAAAGATCTATACGGCCGGCTTCTGACAGGGCCAGGGATGTACCGATCAAAACCGGAATAAAAGAAGCCGTGAGGGTATGAGGGCGCATCAGGCGCCACCATACTTGCACTTCACCCCCACCCTTTAAAGGGGCTTTGGGCAATCCTTTGTCCTTCCTGAAAGTCTTGAACATAAGCTCTATCACCTCTTGATCAAGTCCATTCCTTAATCTCCTGATTACAAATAAAAATACCGGTATAAGAGCGAAACCTTCATTAACATAAACACCATTTGACGGTATTAAGTCGAACCCGGCTGCCGCCGGCATTGAAGCTGTTTACAAAAAGGGTGTTTTGATTAGGGCGGCAGCCCACAAATTCTTTATCCTCCCCGTGTGTTTCCCAGGGAGGATTAAGAAACTTTATTGGAAGGATTTACATGGTGGGTTCTACAGGGCGGTTTTTATAGTTTAGGAATTAGCGTCCTCTTACGCCTGATTGTACATTCCAGTGTAAATAAGAATCGCATCTCTTAGAAACACCGCTGCACCCGGCTGTATCCGGTCATAATAGGCAGCGAATCTCTCATCATCCACATACATCCGGGCAAGGCCGGCATGGGCTTCTTTAGTGTAATGATCCCAGTAAAAGCACAGCCACCGGCGATGCATATCCGCAGTTTTTTGGGCCAGCTCTCCTGCCGGGTCGCCTGTAGCCATAGCTACCTTAAGTGTTTCAAGCATTTCGGCGCCCAGTTTTTCTACTTCGGCAAACTGTGTTTCAGTCATGCTTCTTATTTTTTTATTTGACCTGTCGACCTGCTCATCTCCATACCTGGCCCTGATCTCCTTGCCATATTTCTTTTCATTTTCGTCAATCATTTTCTGTTTAAAGCCTTCAAATTTTTCAGGATCAGTCATACTGACTCTCCTTTCTATAGCAGCTATACTTTTATCAACATTTGCAATTAACAAATCCAGCTGTTTCCTTTTTTCAATCAGCTTTTCGCGATGTTCCCCGAGCGCCTTTAAACAGTCAAAAGAGGAATCATTTACTATATCTTTAATACTTTTCAGGCTTACGCCAAGCTCCCGGTAAAAGAGTATCTGCTGCAACTTGTCAACCTCAGCCTGACCGTATATGCGATACCCTGAAGAATTAATCCTGGCCGGTTTAAGAATTCCAATCTCGTCATAATACCTCAGTGTTCTGGTGCTGATGCCGGCCATAATGGCAAGTTTTTGTACTGTATATTCCATTGTCCCACCCCCTGACAAAGCAACTATACACCTTTACGCAACGTTAATGTCAATGGTTTTTTCCGGAGTCTTTATAAACACCTTGTCACAGGAGGCAATGGTCTTGTTAAAAAATTGTAGCTACCCGGGAAAACGCCGGTTCTCAACTGAATATTAGATTTATTCCAGGGATCTGGGCCAAAGGGTACATATGCCCAGTTACAACAACTGATAATCAATAATAGTGATAGCATAAAAACACACGCAAAACAAAGCTTGTAACAAATACCTTTTCTCTTTTCTTATCTATAGCATGATTAGACAGACATCCGCTGGCTAAGGTAGCTTAAATAAAGGTAGCTTAAATATATGTTTTTTATCATTTATTGAAAAACCCTTTGGACCAGAAACATATAGACTATTGTTCCCGTACCAATGCTTAGGAGGACATTGTTTTTCCAGTAATGCAGCAGCGCAATGCAGGTAATGGCAACTGCCTCCGGTAGACCGAATGGCGATTTCAGCAAGTTGACATCTTTCAGGCAGTACACCACAAGCAAACCAATTGCTGAATAGGGCAATACATTGCCAAGATAAGTGATATAGGGGTGATTGCCATTTTTGCCGGAGAATAAAATAAAAGGTAAAAACCTGGTTATAACAGTTCCTAGAGTTGCCATCAAAATAATGATCAAAGTTTGAACAGGTGTTAAAGTCACGCTATTCCCTCCCCTGTCATTTTCTTTCGGAACACGGTCAGTACTGCCAGTATTGCAAACATGGAAGGAATAATAAAATTGCTTCGCCCGAAAATAATCAAACAGATAACAGAGCATAAAACCCCAATTATAGCAGGACCATGGTTTCTTTGAGTTTTCCATTGGCCGATGAATATTACAACAAAGAGTGCTGTTAATACAAAATCGAGACCTTTCGTATTAAAAGAAACCATATAGCCTAACAGCCCGCCAAGAGCTGAACCAAGTACCCAATAGCTATGGTTAAGCAAGGTGATGAAAAACATAAACCAATTTCGATTTACTCCCTCCGGCGGGTTTGTGGAACATAAAATAGAGAAAGTTTCATCGCACAGGCCAAAGATAAGGTAGGGTTTGAATTTTCCGGTATCTCTGTACTTATCCAGCATCGAAATCCCATAGAATAAATGCCGTGCATTTACTATCAATGTTAATAGCAATACGTATATGGGATTAAAGACTGATGTAAGAAAATTAACTGTAACGTACTGTGCAGAGCCGGCAAATACCAATAAGCTCATCAACACCGTCCAACCTAGCCCATAACCTTTGGTGTTCATTAAGATTCCAAAGGCAATACCCAGGAAAGTAAAACCTGTAAAAACAGGAATGGTATGAGGAAAGGCTGCTTTTAATGCTTTGGTTATTTCGTTCAATTTCTAAGACCTCTCTAATATTCGAAAATGGTACAGAAACTGTTTTTATTCCAACGGGCCATACTCGCCAGAAAGGCCGGTGGTAACCCAATTTTTAGATAGTTCCAGATTTCTAGATTGCATTATATTCCATTAATTTTAAATGCTTTGTCATAGCTTTAGGGTTCAATTAACATTTTATGCCATCCCCTTCCCACGGCAACTCCTCGGTCTAAGGTTTTTTATTTCGCTTATGTTATATAATACAAAATATTATATTGATGTAAATGCAGTATTTGGTTTTATTCTTTGTTAAGCAAATGCAAAAGTCTAACAGCATAATTCGGCAGGAAAAACAAGAAAGATATGGGTAATTCAAGATTTTAATGGCGATCCTACAGCCTAAGAAACCTTTTGCCGGTACGTCCGAAGGATTGTACATAACCCATGCATTGCCCTATATATTTCCTCCAATTTTTTTGTCCACTTGACAGAATGTAATTCAACAAAAATATAACGACTTCTTACTGCTTGCTACCCTTAGTTACAAATTAGTGCAGGTAATCCTCCCCTCCGCCCCTTGGCTGGCACGGGCTTTATTGAGCCGCAACCTCTTTTGCCTCTCCTACATCAATAATATTAAAATTTCTTATCAATAAAGACTTATCAATAAAAATATTAGATTGTTCAGATAAAGGAATTATATGTTCAGCGTCAAATCCTAACATGAGTTTGGGACATTCTTAGTATTGGCAGTTGAGTGACTAATAAAATTAAAAAGGAGAAATGCTGCTATGGCTGATCATCGTAAGATGTGGGAGTCCCTCGGGCTGGACATGGAGTCGCACGACCAGTTGATGAACGTATTGCCGTCAACCTACGGCACTGTTTACCTGAGCCAGGAAAACAGGCCGAAGGGCATGGAGTACTTTGATTTTGTGGTCAATGAGGTGCACGGCCAGCGCATCCAGGAGCTGCAGGACCACAAGGCTGCGGGTGGTAAGGTCATCGGCGCTTTTTGTGTTTACGTCCCTGAAGAAATTGTGCGCGCTGCCGGCGGGATCCAGGTCGGCCTGTGTTCTGGAGTGGAGATCGGCACAGCCCGGGCTGAAAAGGTGCTGCCCAGAAATATCTGCCCTCTGATTAAATCCTTCATGGGATTCAAGCTGGGAAAGGTCTGCCCGTATTTTGAGTCCTGCGACATGGTCGTAGGGGAAACGACATGCGACGGCAAAAAGAAAGCCTTTGAGATACTTAACGACTATGTGCCGGTGCATGTGATGGAGACACCCCAGATGAAGCGTGAAAAAGACAAGGCCCTCTGGCTGAGCGAGGTGCAGGACTTTCTGGCCATGGTGGAAGAGTATACCGGCAATAAGGTTACAGCAGACTCACTGCACCAGGCAATCAAGGAGACCAACGCCAAGCGGCGGGCACTCTTGCGCTTAAATGAGCTGCGCCGGCACGACCCCGCCCCGATCAGCGGCAAAGACTGCCTCTTGATTGAGCAAATCTCCATGTATGACGATGTGCCCCGGTTTACCGCCCAGGTCAACGCCCTTTGCGACGAGCTTGAGGTCCGGGTGAAGGAAGGAAAGGGCGTTGCTGCAACCGGTGCGCCGCGCCTGATCCTGTCAGGTACCCCGATGGCCCTGCCAAACTGGAAGGTGCCCCATGTTATAGAAACCAGCGGTGCGGTGATCGTGGCCGAGGAAATGTGCACGGGGCTCCGCTATTTTGAAAACCTGGTGCCGGAGGAAGGGGAAACCGTGGAGCAAATGGTAGAGGCAATTGCCAACCGCTACCTAGACATCAACTGCGCCTGTTTTACACCCAACGACGGCAGGATGGAAAGAATAGTGAGCCTCGCCGGGGAAAGGAAGGCGGACGGGGTAATCAACTGCACCCTGGCTTTTTGCGACCCCTACCTGGTGGAGGCCAACCGGGTGGCCAAGACACTCAAGGAGCACAATATACCCCTTTTAAACCTGGAAACAGATTACGGGCAGGAAGATACAGCCCAAATTAAAACCAGGGTTGAAGCTTTCCTGGAGATGCTGGGAAATAGATAATCGAGGCACTCTAAAAGGGTGTTCCGGGTAGAAGAAAGGTGCATATACGCACCAAAGGTGAATAACAAATGTAAAAATTCAATAAGGAACCATGGGAGGTAACGCAAATGAAGATAAGCAAATACGTAACAGTCCTTTTATTAATCCTATCATTTATGTTAATGGCAGGATGTGGGCAGCAAGCTAGCACTACTGATCAGGCCACAGCAACGGATCAATCGATAAAAATAGGAGGCTCCAGCACCCTGGCGCCTACTGTCGCCAAAATTGCCGACAATTTCACGGAAAAGTATAAAACCTGGAACAATGTTGACCCCAGTTTGCCGGAGGAGCAGATTGTCATTTTTGTATCAACCGGCGGTTCTGGTTTTGGTGTTAAGGCGACCACCGAAGGCACTGTGGATATCGGCATGACTGCGCGGGATATAAAGAATAGCGAAAAAGAAAAAATGCCCAACGGGAAAATCTATAAGCTTGGCACGGATGCCCTGACCATAGCCGTTAATCCCAAGAACCCGGTGCTGCAGGTCAAGCCCGATCTCACCATGGAAGAAGTCAAAAAAATCTTTGCCGGTGAGATAAGCACCTGGAAGCAGCTTGACGAGAGGCTGCCGGAGCGCCCCATTATTGTCGCCGTCAGAGATCTGGGCGGTGGGGCCAGCCAGGTATTTGACGAGTTAGTGATGAAGGGAACGCCTATCGCCAAGGATGCCCTCCAGATCCCGTCAATGGGCGCCCTGGCTGCCAAGGTAATGGAAAACGCGGACGCAATCGGTTATGTTTCCACCGGGATGGTAGCACAGAACGAAGGTCAGATTGCCGTACTCACTGTGGAGGGTGTTGCTCCGACTACAGAGAATATAAGCAGCGGAGAATACAAGATCGCCCGCCCGCTGTTGATCTTCACCAAGGAGGAGCCCCAGGGACATCTGAAGTTCTTTATAGACTACCTGTTGTCGGAAGATGGGCGCCAGGTGGTGGAGGAGATGGGATTCATCCCAGCCGCCAATTAGCACTCTGATGGCAGTCGCAACAAAGAAGGAAAAAACCGTGGGTAGTTGGCACTTGACTACCCACAGTTTTTTGTGTTTCAGTGTTAGGCGAAGGATGGAGTATGAAGTATAAAGAAGGGCAAATCAATGGGAGATAGAATTGCAAGGTCCATTAGCCTGGTGGTGTCGGCCTGCGCCACCATCTTGCTGCTGGCGATTGTTGCCTTTATCGCCAGGGAAAGCTGGCCGGTATGGTCTACCTATGGATTAAAGATAATAACCGGGACTGATTGGAGCCCTCTGGCCAACCCCCCGAAGCTGGGTCTGGGAACGATGGTTCTAAGCACCCTCTGGGTAGCCCTTGGGGCGATGTTTATTGCTGCGCCCCTGGGATTTAGCGGGGCGGTTTTTCTGGCGGAGTTTGCCCCAGCCTGGCTTGCCGGGCTGATCAGGCCGGTCTTGAACATCCTCACCGGTATTCCCTCGGTGGTGTACGGTTTTGTCGGGGCAACGGTTTTAGTCAAGTGGTTTGAGGTTTCCTTTCAAATGGCCAGCGGTGAGTCGCTGTTTTGTGCATCACTGGTCCTGACCGTGATGGTATTACCCTATATTGTAACCACCTCCGAGGTTGCAATCCGTTCCGTTCCTGCAGAATACAGGCAGGCGGCTCTGGCCCTCGGCGCGTCCAGGCCATATGTGGCGCTGCGGGTACTGCTGCCCCTGGCTAAAAAGGGCTTGCTGGGGGCCCTGATCCTGGGTTTCGGCCGGGCGGCCGGGGAAACAATGGCGGTTTTAATGCTGGCGGGAAACATCCTGCTCCTGCCAACATCCTGGTTCAGCAAGGGGGAACCCCTATCCGCCCTGATTGCCCTGGAACTGGGCACCACCGAGGCCGGCAGCCTGCATTACAAGGCTCTATTTGCTGCCGGGCTAGTTTTACTGCTCATCCTCTTTATCATGAACCTTATTCTAACGTTTTTAAGAAAAGACTATAGCAGGACAGTGAGGAAAAATTGATTACACGAAGCTTTTGGGACAGGTTTTTCCTGGCAGTTTTCTGGAGCGCCGGCCTGGCAATCCTGCTGGTCCTAACCGGAATCATTGGCTACCTTCTTATGCGTGGCGGCTCTTCCCTAACCCTTGAGTTTCTAACCACTGCACCCAGGGGTTTGCCCCTTGGTACCAGTGGAGGGGTTTTACCAGCTATTAGAGGTACCCTCTTGCTTGTTTTTATTGCTATTCTGGCGGCCGCTGTACCCGGCTTGATCACGGCAGTTTACCTGTCCGAATACGGCAATTCGTCAAAGTTTACAACCCTTGTCAATATAACCATTCAGTGTATGGCCGGGATTCCTTCCATCGTTACCGGACTCTTCGGCTACGCCTTTTTTGTGGTCCATCTGGGTTTTGGTATTTCCCTGCTGGCTGGCGGCCTGTCTTTGGGGATCATGATTTTCCCGGTGGTCGTGCTTACTGCAAGGGATGCGCTGCTGGCCGTAAACGAGCAGTACCGCCTGGCCGGCACCGCGCTGGGTGTTTCCCGCTGGTACATGCTGCGCCGGGTTATTATCCCCCAGTCGGCGACGGCCATATTAAGCGGCATCTTACTGGCAATGGGCTACGCTGCCGGGGCCACAGCCCCGATTATGGTCACTGCGGCGGTTATTTCTGCCGGGATGAGCGGGGGCTTACTGGATCCGGTTATGGCTTTGCCCTACCATTTGTATATTTTATTCAGCCAGCATATTTCCATGGAGAAAGCCTACGGCACAGCTCTCCTGCTGGTGCTGCTGCTCCTTTTTTTAAACATTACCGCTTTAATGCTCAGGGGGCGGCATGGAAAAGGAGGTTACTGATATGTCTGTCCAGGTTAAGAACTGGAGTGTATCTTTTGAAAAATACCCCGTCTTGCATAATATTAACCTGGAGTTCAATGGACAGGGAATTCTTGCTATTATTGGCCCCTCCGGTTGTGGTAAAACAACGCTCTTAAAGAGTATTAACAGGACGGCTGAGCTGGATCGTGGTTTTAATTGCAGCGGTAAGATCCTGCTCAATGGTGAGGACATATATCAAAAAAACGATGCAGCCTCAATCCGCCGCAGGGTTGGCATGGTATTCCAAACTCCTGTGGCCCTGCCCATGAGCGTGCGGGAAAACGTTCTTTTTGGGCCGCGGTATTTTGGCGAAAGGAATAAGCGGAAGTTGAATGAGATATGTGAACGCAGCTTAAAACAGGCCGGCCTTTGGGAGGAAGTAAAGGATAAACTGGAGCGGCCTGCCGGGGAGCTTTCCGGCGGGCAAAAACAGAGACTGGCCATTGCCAGGGCACTGGCTGTTGAGCCGGAGGTCCTATTGCTTGATGAGCCATGTTCCAGCCTGGATCCTAACTCCACAATGCTGATCGAGCAACTCCTTACCCAATTGTCGGGTACGCTGGCCATTGTTCTGGTAACCCATAACTTATTTCAGGCTAAAAGGGTTGCTCACCAGACGTTGCTGATGATGGCCGGCCAGGTAGTGGAATACGGCCCAACCGGGCAGCTTTTTTCTAAGCCTGCCAGGCAGGAAACCGCTGATTTTATTTCCGGCTTAACCTGGTAGGGGGTTTTGTTTAGGGATAATGTTATGGCTCAGGTGACCATGTGAGTTGGCGGGTGAACGGATGACGCAATCCGGCTCACGTCCGTGATGACGGGAGACAGCCTGGAAGAAGCAAGATTTTCCAAAGGCGACAAAGTAAGTGCTTTAGTAAAAGCTATTAACGTAGTTCTTGTTAAGCATTAATATATTTTAAAAAAGAAAAGAGCTTATCAGGCTCTTTTCTTTTTTGTCTCAGGCTCTTCAGTTCTGCCTTTAGCAGGCTCATGCCGCAAAAAACCTGTCCCTGAGCTGGTTTTATTTGTTTGTCAGGCTGAATGTCATCCTTGTTTATTAAAGTATTCGGTAATCCTGTGCCGCGCCCGGGCGCTTTCCCAATTGTCGCCCGGCTCTCCGGCCACCTCATCAACCCGCTGCTGCTGGGCTTGCAGATATTCCCTCAGTTTAAACTGCAGTTCCGGATCATTGGTTTGTTCATATACCAGCAAGGCCGGATCGACACCGGCCGGCCCGGACCGGTATAGTATCTCCACATCAAAGCTCTCCAGCGTTCCGGACAGATAACGGTCCGCATTGTATCTGGCCACCAGGCTGTCCGGGTTTACCAGACACAGCATACAGAACATGACCGCCCCTACCCCAACTGCCAGGCGGGTTATGGAGAATGACCATTTTTGCAGCGCTATAACTCCAAAGCATAGAATAGCCATAAAGATCATCAAAACACAGGGCAGCAGTCGGCGCATGGATAATCCGTAGGCCCCGATGTAAAGGGCCATCTTGCTGAAGGCCGTGGTGATAAGCACCAGCGTGAGCACGGCCAGCAATGCATTGAGTACCTTCAGGAACATACTATCCCTGCTGTGCTGCTGACTCATGATGTTGGCTGCCGTCAACACGAACAGGTTTATGACTGCGATCCGGCACAGCTCAAAGAATCCAGTGCGGGCATATTCCGAATAAACCTGCCACCCCTCCGGCCGTTGACCGGCAAAGGCAGAGAAGAAATAAGGCACCTGACTACCGATGAACACTATATAAAGCGTACACAACAGGCCCATCAGAATATAAACCGTAATCATGGGCAGTATCCGCAAGCCTGAAATCTTCTGAAGGGTGCCGTCCTTTTCAAAGGAACCGGTACCTCTTTTATGAGCGCTACCGGCAACCAGGCCGAAGATATAGGCTGCAACGGGAACAGCAAGAATGAGCTGCCAGAATGTTTCCCAAAATTTATCGCCAAACCCCTTGAATCCGTCCAATATCCAGTTGACGAGTTTAGCAAAACCGCCGCTGTCCGCTGCCAGCAGCAGGGGTAAAACCATGGCCGCCACAATAAAGGTTAAGAATAAACCTAATACTACAGAGGAATCCTGTCTTCCCCGGGCAAGTTTACTGCTGCCCAGAAGGGCCAGGCTTTTATACTGGCAGCCGAAATTGCTGAAGGGAATAACCAGCATGGCATTATAGCCGTCCAGTAAAAGGAGATCGCTGGTTTTGCCCAGGATGAGCAGTCCGGCGGCACACATGACCCAGTACACGGCGCTGCAGAATAAGAGCAAACCGTGCAAGGGAGCTAGGCCATTGTTGGTCCACAGGCTGAAGTTTAGTCCGAGCAGCATCACTACCGCCAGCCAGAACCAGCTGGCCCTGGGAATCTGCACCCCTTTCTTCAGCATGTACACAGTCACTGAGCCGCAGAATAACAGGGTAAACAAAGTCACTCCCCAGCCCTGCCAGGAAAAGAATACCCAGCGGATAAAAAGAAACCCAAGGACAAAGGCAAACAGGGCGAAATAGCTGTCCCTGCGGTCGGGTGCAAAGGACGTCTTTACCTTTTCTAATAGGGGGACTGCCGGTGCGCTTTCCCCGGTTCCACCCCAAGCCTGGGGTCCCGGAGTCATAGCTGCCTCGTTTTTATTCATCCCAAGCCCATCCATTAACGCTCCTCCTTACTTTTAGTCCGGTCTGTATTCGAGTATATCTCCGGGCTGACAATCCAGTACTTTGCAGATCTTCTCCATGGTCGAAAAACGAATAGCTTTAGCCTTGCCTGTTTTAAGGATGGAGAGATTAGCCGGACTGATGCCTATCTTTTCAGCCAGTTCGCCGGAGGAAATTTTCCGCTTGGCCATCATTACATCCAGATTTACTATGATTGGCATGATCCTGCCTCCCCTCCCCTATACTGTGTAATCCGCTTCGTTTTTCAGTTCCACCACCTGGGCGACTACATTTTTCACCACCCGCACGATCAAGCCCATAAAAGCAGCGGCCAACGCCACAAAGAACCATGGATAATAGTAAAACAGGGAAACCAGAGCTACTCCCGCACCCGCAAAACAACTCCAGGAGATCCGCCTCAATAAGTCTACGTTCTCATCTGTAAATACCTGACCGGTCTCGATCCGGCGCAGCAGTTTGAACAGGCTGTAAAGCAGAAAAGCTGCGGGAACAAATCCCACATAGATGGTTCCCATAAAATACACAGCTTCTTCCACCTTAAGCCCGGCCTGGGAAAACTCTACAAACCAGCGGGTCAGCCAGGGCGCCGCCACCACTGCAGCTAAAACTAAGCCCATGAAGAACAAAACACCCAGCTTACTCAAAATGATGGATTTTTCGCTGCTCCACATTAGATCTCTTCCTTTCTGAACCGGGTGGAATCCACCCCTTAATTATTTGCATTATAACAAATGCTTTATTGCAATTCAATATATTTATATCGTTATTCGATAAATATTTTCCGTTTATCAATTCTTATTTGGCGGGATTGCAATAATCTTCTTTCATCGTTTTTTATATAAGCATTTGACACGTATAATAACACGTGTTACAATGTAAGTGTAAAAAGGGTGAAGGTTGGATGAATTCTTACTCATCAAGGGAGATTATAAAAATACTTGAAAAGACAGTTGGTTTCTTGTGGGGTCAGTAGGTAGTCATTATCAATACAAACACCCATCAAACCCGGTAGAGTAACAATAACACACCCTGTAAAGGATATTCCTATAGGCACACTAAAGAGCATTGAAAAACAGGCAGGAATAAAGCTCGAGTAACCCAGCCTCTCCCTATAGATCATTGGATAAAGGAGTGATATACCACGAAAAAAGATCGTTATGTGTATCCAGCTATATTTAGCTACGCTCCAGATGGTATTTCAATAGAGTTCCCGGATCTACCCGGATGTTTACCCTGTGGTAAAACCACAGAGGAAGCTCTAAAAAATGCTAAGGAAGCCATGGCGCTACATCTCTGGGGTATGGAAAACGATAATGTTCCAATTCCTGAACCGTCACCCATCGACGAAATCAAACTAAAACCAAGCCAAGTAATAGTTTTAGTGGAGGTTTATTTGCCTATTTACAGGGATGCTATAGAAAATCAATCGGTTAAGAAAACACTAACTATTCCACAGTGGTTAAATAAAATCGCTGAAGAAAACCATGTTAATTTTTCACAGATATTGCAAAAAGCCTTAAAAGAGCATCTTGGCATTAATGACAGACCCTAATCTGGGTCTTTTTCTTTACTTAAAAAACCGCCCTCCCGGACGGCTTGTTAATATGCAGTATAAAGCATGCTTGCCTTTTCTGCTGTTAGCGATATTGAGTAAATTGGTATTGGTTTGGGAAAACCAAAGTATTGGACATTAGCATTGTAATTATAACTTTTATCAACCTTATAGCTTTTTTAAATCAGTGCAGCAATCGTCGAGGCAGCCTACCTGTTATTATTTAATTTGTACACGGGGAGAACGTTTTTTTATTTATTCCGGACCCTCCCTTATATCACAGATCCTGGGGATCCTCGTAAGAGATCTTGGTGAAGCCCCAGCCGTTCCATCTCCAGGCACCGGCTTCCCGCACCCCGGGATCTTCATAGTCCCCCTCCACGACCACAAGCTCGTTTGTGCCGTCCCCGTCCAGATCAGCAAGGCCCGCTTCGTAATTGGGCCGGTCCAGGTTGGATGACTGCCACACCGGCTTCATCACGCCCTCAACCAGCTTAAAGATAAACAGGTGGTTTTTGACGCTATAGTCCTCCTCTGTAATCCAAAAGGGCCTGTGCGGCCCGAAACACCCCGCTTTCCAGACCAGCAGGTTCAGCTCGGGCATACCGTTGTTGTCGGAATCGCCCAAAAAGAAATCATCCACCCACCAGTCATCCTGCGACTGCCAGATTAACCGGGAGCCGTCTGTGACCTCCAATATGCCGTCCTGAAGAGAATAAACCTCGGGGCTGCCGTCCCGGTCCAGATCATAACGGCGCACTTTGTGCAGCCTGGATGCAGGCAGGGGCCTCCGGGCATAAAATACATAGCTCCTGCCTTCTTTAAAAACCCGGCTTTCCTGATCCCAGGCCGGAACAGCCGCTTCCTCCAACTCCAAATCCAGCGCCTTCAAAACCCGTTCAGCATCTTCCCCCTCCAAAAGCTGCGGCTGGTTTTGGTCGTTGCTGTAAACAGGCAGGAATTCAACCTTCTCCACCCCATCCCGGGTGATGAATATTCTGGCCAGCAGGCCCTCCCGCGTGGCCCGGGACCACTTTTGATCAAAGACGAAATTGCCCAGGCTGTACAGGATGAACTTTCCTTTATACTCCTCCACCCTTTGCAGCACGTGGGGGTGGTGCCCCAGAACAAGGTCCGCTCCGGCATCCACCACCATGTGAGCAAAGCGGGTTTGGGCGAGTTCCGGCTCAGGTTCGTATTCCGTACCGGCATGCATGGACACCACCACGATATCGGCCTTTTCCCGGGCTTCCCGCACGGCGGCCTGTACTTTGTCCTGGTCAAAGCCGGCTACACCGGGACGATCGTCCCCCGCCAGGCCCTCAGGCACCAGGACAGGGTCGCAAAAGGCCAGGAAGGCCAGCTTGAGCCCCTTTGCTTCGGTATAAGTCGCAGTATAGGCCTCCCTTTCCGTTCTTCCGGCCCCAGCATACTTTAGACCCGCCTGCTCCAGGTATTGAAAGGTGTCCAGAATGCCCCGGGTCCCGAAATCAGGCAGGTGATTGTTGGCCAGGGAAAGGATAGTGAAACCGGCTTCCCGCAAAGCCTCTGCCACGCCCGGGTCGGCGCGCAGAATCCTCTCCGGCAGCATGATTTCCCGGCCCGGCGTAACCGGGTTTTCCAGGTTGCCGAAAACAATATCGCCGCTTTTCAGGTAACTTTTCATTTTTGCAAAGGGGTGGCCGGGATCACCCCCGTGTTTCTTGATTTCCCCGGCCACACCCCGGGAAAGCATGATATCCCCGACGGCAACCAGGCAGACAGGCTCCTGCCTGACCGGCAGCTGGAGCCTTTTCTCTTTAAAAGCCGTGAAGTTTTCTTCAGCTGAAGAGCCGCCAGGGGTGCCCGGCTGAATATTTTTAAAGAAAAGGCAGCCCAGGCTGCCAAGAATAATTACAGTTATTATGGTAAACAGCAAAGTTTTTTTTAGCTTCATATTCCCGAAATTGCTTGCAGTTTCAATCCTTCCCTGGTGCCGCTTCAACGGCACGGTAGTAAGCTTCATGCCAGCTTTATACCAGTTTCATCTTGGTTACATTACAGTTGCATTTTAACTCCCTATTGATTTCTCTTTAATTTAGGTTTTATCTTCTTCATTGAGTTTACTGGGCAATAAAGGCGTCAGTCCATTGGGGCAAGGGCGGAACCTGCCCGTCGTTGAGCATTTTATGCCACCTGGAATCGGTCAGCCGGTCATTTATGGGCCAGGGAAACTCGTAGTAAGAATAGACCCCGCCCACGGCAATCCTTAGTTTACCGTCCACCGGCACAACAGCATAAATTTCAAAGATGTTGCCGGTGGCTTCTTCCAGCACCCGGCCGTTGGGATCGGTGGCCACATCCGCCACCAGCGCAGCCGGCCGGTCATAAATGGCGGAGCGGTGATCGATACCCTCATCCCGCATGGCCTCCAGCCAGAAGTGCTCCAGCTGGCCGCCGTAGGAGCGGATTAAATCATATTCCTCGTCGGTTAGAGGGGTGTTGGTCAGCTCTTTCTCGGAAATAGTTTTTAAGTCCAGGATCAGCTTCTCCATCCTGTTCAGGCTCTCCCCGTCCCGCTCATTCAACAGTTCCCGCGCCTGGAGGCCGTCCCTGGTCATTTTCACCAGGGAAGCCAGGCGGCCATAAAGCTCGGGGTTGGGCTCCACATAGCCGCGGTCGTCAACCATCTCCCCACCGCCACCCATCTCCGCATAGACCGGTTTGACGTAGAGAATGGTGTCATGCTTTAACTCCGTCCAGCTGCCCAGATAGGTATTGAGCTCTTTTCTGGCCCAGGCGGAATTGCGCATAAACGAGGGATATCCTTCCGGTTTTTCCTGGACAAGTGGCATCAGCGTATAAAGCCAGCTCCAGTAGAGGTTCTGGGTCCAGATCTCTTTGCCCAGACCGGCTATATATGTTCTCATTTTAGCCATATTTTCAGGGTAGCCCTGGTAAGCCGTTTCCCCCATGGATTCCAGAATGGAATAGGCTTCAGCCGAGCCCATGGCGGCGGGAATGTCCAAACCCTTTGGCAGCATTCTCCTCTGATCCTGGCTGTTTTCCTTGACCTCCCGGTAGATCAGCCGCTGGAAAATTGAAGCGTCAATGGTAGACCGCTGTCCCATGAAACGAAAACCTTTTATTTCAGCTTCCCGGTCCGGCTGGATTGTTTCATCGAAAATGGGCATGGAATTAATGGCCGGGGGCGCCAGCTCAGCTGCTGCCGCTAAAAAGTCCTGCCATTTCCCGGGATTGGAAACCACAGTCTTTAGAGAGGCGTTTGCTCCATAAATCCTGTCAATCAGTTCCTTATACTGGAAGCAGGAGAGGTCGTCGCTCTTGCCGACAAAGAAGCTGGTAGTGGCATAGATCTTCTCCCAGCTAACCATGTTATCCCCCTGGTCTAAGGCCAAGGTCATTAAAACGGCGGACCTGGTCTCATCATCATTCTTTAAGCGAAAGGTCATGCGGCCGTACCACATCATGGCTTTAAAATAGTTTTGCAGCAGCTCCGTTCTTTCGTAATGTCCCCGGGGTATGTACTGGGAGTAGTCCTCCTGGAAAGCGATGTCAGAGTCATTGCTCCCGAAGGCGTTCATCAGCGGCGAGACAGCGATACCCCGGTGGTTTTCAATCAGAGCCAGCTCCTTCTCCACCACATCCTTTACCATCGAGGGGACGGGTAGCTCCGGATCCATGAGCTTGCCTGCCACGGCAAAAAAGCCCACATTCCTTTTTGCGGCGTTCTCCCACTCAGTGCCCTTAAGGTCCTCATACTGGTTTTGGGCCTGGGACAGCATCCCTTGATTAAGTTTCATCAATTCTCCGGCCAGTTTTTCGGTTTCCACAACCCGCAGGAGGTGGTTAAAAAACAGGTGGTAGTTGTGGAGTACGGAATCGGTGGTTATGAACAGCGGCAACGGTTCGTAGTGGTTTCTCTCGTACAGTGAGAAGAATTCTTTTTCGTACTGGTTGGGGACCACCACAAAGCCGTTCTTAACAAGAAGTTCCCTGGCTGCCGGGGACAATTCAAACATGTCCTTATTGGTGATATTTGCGAGGTCGGGTTCCACCTTATAGGGAGGTACGGCAGGCTTTACATCTACCGGCACTTCTACATATTCGGCAAATACTGCGTAAGCAGCCTGGGCCGACTGGGCAAGCTGCTGGGGAGAATTCTTTTCATCCGGTCCCGGCTGGCCGGAACAACCGCATAATGTTCCCAGGAGCAGGAGCAGCAATAAACTGCAAAGAAGCAACCTTAATTTTTTCACTTTATCACACCTCTTAACCGCTTATATTTGTGATTTTTGTGTTCCTCACTTTTGCCGGGCTACCGCCACGGATGTCGCTCCATAACCCGGCAGCGCTTACACCTTAGCCGGAGGTTGACTTTTCCACACTTATTTTTCTTGTACCTACCTGGGTAAGTACTTTCTCAACTATAAGTCCTTTACGCTGGCGCTGCTCCTGCATCATTGCTGTCTAACTAAATGAAAGAAAAATATGCTTATAGCCCCATAGATTCATAGCTTGTTTCACCTCTCCCTTTTCCGCTTCCCTACCTGGAGCATACGCCCTGCTGTCAAAATCCTAGTTTTCAACTCTTACCGATATTTTTCGCCCGTATTTAATTAACTGCCTTATTCCAAGACACTGGCTGATTCCGGCTAAAATGGCTTCCCTGTATTCCGGCAACCACCTTGTTCCTGAGAGTACGGTTACGCCGGTACCGCTGAAGGCTTCAGGGTATAAGGGTGTGCTGGAACCAACCATGACCACTTCCCGGGCTTTGTTACAATATTGTAAAAGGTTTTCCAGTGTCCTGTTGATAATTGACGTGCTGCTGATGAAAACCACCTGGCACTCAGGTAAAAGTTTGGGCTGGGCACTCTCCGGATATACCTCGCCGGCAACATCTTCCCCCCGTTCAAAGATAAACAGGCGCCTGGCTCTGCTTTTTAGTCTAAAAACAAGGGGTCCGATATGCCCTACAATCCCAACTGTATCTCCAGGCCGTACTTCCGTGGCAAAGGCCGCATCAGGGTCCTGAGGCACTTGCTTCATTTCCAGTTTGTCGAATTCAGCCACAGAATTTAATACCGCCAATCCCAAGGCTACAGTTATAACATTCTTACCCTGCAGAGCCCACCCGGCAATTTCCCTGGCAGGTGTTCCTATAAAATTTCCGCCCTGGGGAAGAAGCCCACAGCCGTGACCTACTTCTCCTCTTAAGACATAGGTAACACCTATCTGGCCGCTATCCAGCTCAACCGCCATCAACCCCAGTCCAATCCTGACCTCTCTTATTTTTTTGCCCTCAAGCCTCGGTAAAGCTAAATCATAAATACGTTCTAAGATCATGTCAAACCCCCTTGCTGTTGCTGCTTAAACTCTTTGTGCTTGTCCATGTTGAAACAACCTTAATAGAGCCAACATATAATCAACCATAAAGACAACTCAGCTTATTTGTCTTTTCTCACTAATTTACTCAGAAACCTTTCAAAATTATGTATTCAAAGAGGAGGAAGTATTCCGTTTCCCTTCTGTAACCTAAGACCCTAATTGCCTGGAAGCAACAGTACTTCTCAGGATACTCCAAATCTCATCTAGAACAAGGCCCAGGCGCCATATGGCAATACCCTCAAGGTTGTATCTTTTTGCTATACCCACCTTGGCCGGGATGCTCTCTACCGTTTCACTGGGAATAGAAATCCCCAGCACCAATTTTTCCGGCGGAACATCTGCCCTGGCCCGCTCCACAGCCTCAATGACCAGCTCCAACGGTTCCGGTACAGTTCCATAATCATAAGCCATTACAATGATCCGGTCGGCATATCTCCCCAACTCCCGGTAATCATAACCTTTATAGGCGCTGTTTGGCGGGTGAAGTGTCAGGGTTAAACTTCTATTAATTTCTTTCAATTGTCCGGATAAAAGCTGGACAAATCTGTTAAAGCTTTGTCGCACCGCAACCAATTCCTCATTCCCAGCCCGCCAGCCCAAACCTTCAAAATCAAGGTTGACGCCCTGGTAGAGAGCTGCTTCTTTTGTAATGTCACCTATTGCCCTGGACATCGCTGCCTCATCAGTCAACAGGTTGGAAAGGGTGCCCTCGCCGTCGGTTAAATGAACCACCATCTCTGTCTCAAGGTTATATTTCCCGGCCGCAGCCAGCACGTCTTCCCAGCCGTCTGGAAGACGCCATCCCGACTTGCTATCGGTTATGAGGTTCCCCTGCTCATCCAGGCTGTACCACCCCAAAGCCAAAACCGAGACCACGTCGGTATTGCCACTGCCAGTAGAGGGGTAGTTTTCATTAAAAAGATCCGTCCAACTGCTGGTTTCCCGGTCACCCAGGGCGTAAAAGCCAACCACTGTCATAGCCCTTGGGGGCGAAGTAATCTGCACGTAACGGGTTACCCCGTCCCATTCAACCCTGCAGTCAAATGCTTCGCTGAAGAACCTCAGCGGGATCAGCGTCCGGTCGTTAATAATTACCGGCGGTACATCTAAGACGACAGGTGTCCCATTACGGTAGGCAGTCTTGTTGCCAATCTGCAGCATCACGGAAATTTCCCCATCCGAGGCATTTACAGTTTGTCTGGCGCCGTCCCAGCTCACCTTTACGTTCAACATCTCTGCCACGGCCCGAAAAGGAACAAGGGTACGATCATTTTTGATTACCGGCTTCACGTCAAAGTCAACGGGCAGCCCGTCAATAAACACCTGGATATCTCCATGTTGAGTTTGGGCCTGAACCGGTTTTATGGCACCCGTGGAAAGTATTATTGTCAAAGTAACTATTAAAATAAACAGTTTTTTCACTAGCAACTCCTCAAAAATAATAGAGATTGAATTAAATATTAATTAGTTCAAGTCTTTAACAGACAAACACCCCTATAAGCCTGACGGATAATTCTATCATTCTTCAAGGGGTGGAGATAATCCTTTCATAAATTTACTATTATACTAATACAGTTAATAATACCGTCCCGGTTTACCCTTGAAACGCAATTGAGACTGCCGGGCGCCTTAGCAGTTTAAATCAGTTTAAATAAAGCTCTATAAGTATCAAACGCTTATAAAAAACCCCTGCCGGGATTCAGTTCCGCACAGGGGGTTTTATATGTCAAGTTTTTGTTTAATGAAAAAACAAAACTATCTTGGTTATAGACCATTGAAAACCTCAGAATGGTTAAACACGATAGATCCGCACTATTCCACTGCTGTTTCTTCTTCTGTATCTAATTCTTCATTACCTTCGTCTTCATTGGTATCTTCGTCTTCATTGGTATCTTCGTTTTCATTGGTGCCTTCGTCTTCTTCTGTGGTCCCTTCATCTTCTTGTGCGGTACCTTCATCTTCAGCAGTACCTTCATCTTCAGTGGTACCTTCCTCAGGCTGTGTGCCTTCCTCAGATGGAACAGGCTTGTCATTGATATCCGCGCGTAACAGAGTAGCATCCCAAAGGACTTCCTTATCCAGGCTTACTGCTATAAAGTTCAATGGCACGAAAGTTCTATCATTTACGATTGTGGGTGGTATTTCCAGAGTAACACTCTCTCCATTCACAATAGCAACATTATTACCGATTTGGAGCCATATGTTTCCTGATGTTACTGAACGATCTTCAGCATTCCACTGTACCTCTTGATTCAGCGCTTCAAAAATCGCTCTTAAGGGTACCATCAGCGTTTCGTTTTCAACATAAGCGGGATTTTCTGTAACCAGTTCGTTTCCATTAATGAAGATTGCCGGATTTGCCGCCATGGCAATGCCAGCGCTCAATAAAAACAGGCTTAAGGTTAAGACAACTATAAGTTTTGTTTTCATGTTAATTAATCCCCCTATCATTACTTGTTAATGTTTTCCTAATTAAGCACAAACGGTTTCATTTACGTAATAACCACCCCCCCTTTGAATCATTATTTCAGCCAGCCAAAAACTTAATCCATATAATATCCCATAAAATATTCAATAATTTAACACAGATATTATTCTAAAAAGCTCACATTTTAGTATTAGATGCAAATTGGAAAAATCCTTCCATTGGTAACAATTACATATATTAACCTAATCTTGCAGGCATATTAATGTAGTCAGAAGGTTATTGACAATTCCTTCATCCTAGCGTAATTTGATTAGAGAATATGTGGTTATGCAAATTTTTTACAAAGGATTTAAAACGATGGATAAAATTCTTGGAATTTTAGAAAACCATGGACCTTTAACTGGAAAGGCGCTTATTGAAAAAACAAGAATAGATGGGTTTAGATTGTGGAAAATTTGTTACAGCAACAGGAGCATAATCAAAAAAGTAATTGGTACAAGATATCTCAGACTTGATAAGCAAGTAGATGGATATGCAAGGCTTTCACCCTCCATAATAAGGGAGTTTTATGGTTATACCATCATCGGCACAGAAAAATACCTGAAGGAAATAGACAAAATGGGAGAATTACTCCATCAAGAGGTCATAGAAATAAGCAGGAAAAAGTTTAAATTAGCCCAGGAAGTGGTAAAAAAAATATGTGAGTCTCAAGATGACCCACATATTATTAAAAAACATGCATGCTTTATAATTGCAGGCGATGCAGCCTATGAAATGTCACACCTTGAACCCAGGCCGGAATCATCCACAGGCGAATTGGTTAAAGGATCCGACCTTGACATTGTCGTAGTTACTCAAGGTCTGCCCGCCAGCATTAGCAAACGCCTTGATTTATCTATATACAATCAAAAAAACCTTCTTTTAAAAAACCCCAGTTACAAAGAAGAAATTGATTATATTATCAAAGACATCTCTAAAGTGGAGAGACAACTGGATTTCGACAACTTCGAATCCATGGTTGCTTCAAAAATCCTTTACGAAGGTAAATTCCTTTATGGTGATATGGGCATTTTTAATAAAATAAAGGAAATGCTCTTTAATAAAGGCATTCCAGTAAAGCTAAAGGTATTAGAAGAAAAAGCCCTAATGAACAGAAATAATGCCATATCACAACTCTTAAAATCTCAAGGAACACCGTCCAATCAAGAGGATATGAAGCTATTCTATACCAAAGAAGAAAAGGAAGAATTTTTTTAGTTATAACAAACCATACTCGCGCTTAAGCTTTTCTACATGGAGATAATGGTCCAGGTTATTAAGTCTTGAGGCAGCATCCCTATCGAGCACAACAGTAATTCCTCCGCTGTGCAACTGTATCGCCGAAGCTGTAATCTGGGAAGTTACGGGGCCTTCAAGGCACTTTGCAACCACATCAGCTTTTTTTAGTCCACTTGCCAGCATAAGGATATTCCTTGCTTCAAGAATGGTTCCAATCCCCATTGTTATGGCAAAATGTGGCATTTTATCCCTTTCTATGCCTGCTTTTTTAAAAAAGCTCTCATAATTGTCATCAAGTGTTTGTTTATTTAATGCCTGTACTCTTGTTCTTGAGGCCAGAGATGAACCCGGTTCATTAAATGCCCAGTGGCCGTCACCGCCTATCCCCAGAAGCTGTAAATCAATCCCACCTGCTTTTTTTATCTCTTCTTCATACCACTGGCAGTACTTTTCAGGATCCCTGGTGAGTCCATCGGGCACATATGTGTTTTCCTGCCTGATGTTGATGTGTTTAAAAAGCTCCTCGTACATGAACCTTGCATAACTCTGATCTAAATGATAGGGTTTATCCAAATCAATACCCAATCCGAGATACTCGTCAAGATTAAAGGTTACAACCTGTGAAAAGTCAAGACCTTCTTCCTTATGCATCCTGATAAGCTCTTTATAGGTTCCTATGGGTGTACTTCCTGTCGCCAGCCCAAGTACACAATTTGGCTTTTTTCTAATAAAATCGGCAATAACGCCGGCTGCATACCGGCTCATTTCGTCATAATTATCCCTGATAATAATATCCATAATTAAATTTCTCCCTCGTATTTATGTATGGGATTGTTTTGGGACATTCCTATGCTATTCCAAGAGCTCTTACAATGGGTTTGCTTTAAAAAACCACCCTGAAAACGTTACCTGTTACCAGGTTATTCCTTCTGCGCCTGAGCCAACCCCGGTACTGGTCACCCCACTTTTATCAATTGGTTATCCAGAGTACGCTTTTATATTTTACCAAATGAAAATAGCAAAGTGAATAAAAAAGTGAAAGGGGCCGGGCCTACATTATTCTATTCACTTATTTCAGATTGTTTCCTTTCTACAACCGCCCCGTTGCCCAAACCCAGCAGGTAAACAGCGTTAAAATGAGTGAAGCATCATTTAAGCTGCCCGGGAGAACTGTTTTTTCAAAGCCACATTTTTCCCGTGGACGAAGTAGTACAGAATAATTGTCAGAAGCACAAAGGCTGCCATCGTCAGGTACATGCCTCGAAAACCAACAAAGGGGACGAGCATTCCCGTCAGGAACGGGCCTATTCCCGTCCCGCCATCCATGCAAATAAAGAAGGTGGATGTTGCCAGACCAACCCGGTGCTTCGGTGACTCTTTTACGACAATCGCCTGAGCACAGGACATCATGGTCCCAAAACCCAGAGCCAGTAATGCCCCGGACACGAGAAGAAAAGAACCCGTGCGGGCTTGACTGAGCAATAATAAGCTCAAGGAGAAGGTTATTATAGACGGGTAAATGACAATATTGGCTCCCCTTTGATCAAGCAGCCTGCCGGTTAAGGGCCTTGATACAAAGAGTACCAGGGCGTATACAACAAAAAAGAAACTGGCTGCATCCCTCAGTTCTATTTCGACGGAGTATGTATTAAAAAAGGTTACAACCCCGGAATAAGCAATCCCCAATAGGATCATGATCATTGAAATGGGCAGGGCCCGTTTTTCAAAAAAATCATATATTTTAAACCCTCTTTTCATTTCTTGCATCTGCTCTTCCGTTAGGTAAGCCTCAGGTATTTTAGCAAAGAGGATTACGATAATATTAAGAGCAGAAAAAAAAGCACAGACAGCAAAGAGCATCTCGAAACTTGAGTACCGCGTGAGGAAAAGTCCGAGATAAGGTCCCAGTGCTGTTGCGGCAGTTACACTTAATGAAAAATAGCCGGTACCTTCGCCTTTCCGCTGGTCCGGTATTAAATCCATTACAGCAGTCGACAAGGCAGTGCCGGCAATACCAAAGGTTATTCCATGTAAAAAACGGACTACCAGTAACAGACCCAGGTTATTGACTGGAAAGTATAAAAGCGTGGCAATAAAAAACATGATAAAACTGCTGTAAAGCAGCCTTTTACGGCCAATTACTTCAATATATTTCCCTGTTAGAAGGCGGGAAAACAGGGCACCGATTACAAAGATGCTGGAAGCGAAACCTGCCTTGCTTTGGGAAGTGCTAAACTGTTCAACGGCATAAAGGGCCAACGTGGTCATTAATAGGTAGAAAATTAAGGCCACAAAGAAATTAGCTAGACAAATAATTAAAAAGTCCTTTGTCCATAACGGGGTCAGTCTTGCCTTATTCACTTATTTCCTTCAAATCTCCTTCGGAGACAAAGGGCTCAGGCTTGTACCATCCACATAATCCTGCAAATTTCCAGGTAATTTCCTGCACATAACCCGTCCCCTTGCCCTGCCAAGATGTATCTTGTGACAAGCTATGGATTTATTTTACTATAAAAATTCACAATAAAATTTTTTATTTCACGGTCCTTACCTTTGAAACACTGCATGTTACAGGCTTCTGTTCTGGATAATGTATCCGTTTTTCCTCGCCATAGTTTGCCACCAGGAGTAATCATACTAATAACCAGTGTATTTTTCAAGCCTGACCCCAGGCTTACAAGCCCAAGCCCGTTTATATTTCCACAACACCTTCAAATACCTTCTTACACTCGCCGGTCATAAACACAGTATCCCCGTTATAACGAACGGTAAGTTCGCCACCGGGTAGCTTAACCCTGATGTCGGTATCCTTATCCGCGTGCCCGCAGAGCACTGCCGCCACAGCAGAGGCACACGCACCCGTACCGCAGGCCAGCGTTTCGCCGCTGCCGCGCTCCCAAACCCGCATTTTCAGATAGTTTCTGTCCATAATTTCCACAAATTCGGTATTCACCCTGTCGGGGAACAGCGCGTTATTTTCAAACAGCGGACCGATTTCCGCCAGGTTTAGCCTGTCAACATCTTCACAAAAAATGACACAGTGGGGATTGCCCAAGGATACGCAGGTGATGGCATATTCTTTGCCGCCCACTGTTACCGGCCTTGCCACAACACTGTCACCGGGAAGCTTAACCGGGATCAGGTCCGGGCGAAGCTCTGCCCGGCCCATGTCCACCCGAACTGCTGACGCCACCCCATTTTTGGTATAAAGCTTCAATTTTTTGATGCCGGAGAGTGTTTCAATCGACATATCCAGTTTGCGCACAATTCTGTTATCGTACAAATACTTTGCAACGCAGCGGATGGCATTGCCGCACATTTTTCCCTCGCTGCCGTCAAGGTTGAACATCCGCATCTTAGCGTCAGCCACACCGGAGCGCATGATCAGAACGATGCCGTCGCCGCCTACGCCGTAGTGCCGGTCGGAAAGGAACACGGACAGCGATTCCGGAAAGTTAATTTCAAAATCTAAACAGTTGATAAAGATGTAATCGTTGCCGCACCCCTGCATTTTGGTAAACTTCAGTTTCAAGCGCTCGCCCCTCAAATTGTTGATATCTATAAGCTCGGTGTTGATCTCGCTGTACCCGGAAAGCAGGCAGTCGGCCAGCGCGTTTGCCGTATCTACCGAGGTCAGGCAGGGTATCCCCAGCGAGCACGCCTTTCTGCGTAATTTAACACCGTCGGAGGCAGGGTCCCTGCCCCTGGTCGAAGTGGAGATGACATAGCTGATTTTACCGCTCTCCAGCAGGGATGCTGTGTTATTGGGCACACATTCATGGATTTTCCCCACCGCCTGCACCGCAAAGCCTTTACTTCTGAGAAACCTTGCCGTACCGCTGGTGGCGTAAAGCGTAAACCCGCACTTAGAAAGCTTTTCGGCAACAGGGATAATCTCCGGCTTATCGCTGTCCCGCACGGTGATCAGAACGCCGCCCTGTTTTCTGAGTTTATAGCCTGCCGCCACAAGTCCTTTATACAACGCTTCCTCAAGGTTTTTACCAATTCCCAGCACCTCGCCGGTGGATTTCATCTCAGGCCCCAGGTGGGTGTCCACGCCGGCGAGTTTTTCAAAAGAGAAGACAGGGACCTTGGCTGCTACATAGGGCGGGATTTTCGCAATGCCGGAACCATAACCAAGGTCTGATAGCCGCTCACCCACGCTGACGCGGGTGGCCAGCTCGCACATGGGCACCCCCGTAACCTTGCTGATGTAGGGCACTGTCCGCGACGCCCGGGGATTGACCTCGATGACATAAACCTGGTTTTGATAAAGGACATACTGGATATTGATAAGACCCTTGACGCAGAGAGCCAGGCACAGTTTTTTTGTAACCTCGAAGATCCGCTCCGCCAGTTCATCCTCGATATTTACGGCCGGATAGACGGCAATGCTGTCCCCCGAATGAATGCCCGTGCGTTCAACATGCTCCATAATGCCGGGGATCAACACATCCACACCGTCACAGATGGCATCCACTTCGATCTCCCGCCCCGGCAGGTACTTGTCAACCAGCACCGGGTTATCCTGCTTCTGCCGCAGGATGATCTCCATGTATTCCCGGATGTCCGCAGGCTCAAAGGCGATAATCATATTCTGCCCGCCCAGCACATAGGAGGGGCGCAGGAGTACTGGGTAACCGAGCTTCTCTGCTGCCGCCAGCGCCCCGTCTACGCTCATCACGCAGAGTCCGGGCGGCCGCGGGATACCGAGTTCGGCAAGCAAGGCATCGAACCTTTCCCTGTCCTCGCAGATGTCGACGCTGTCTGCCGGCGTGCCGATAATTTTTACACCGCGCTCATGCAGCTTTTTGGTCAGCTTGATGGCGGTGCCGCCGCCAAAGGCTACCACAACACCCACAGGCTTTTCAATTTCAACGATGCTTATTACATCATCGAGGCAGAGCGGTTCAAAGTACAGCCGGTCGCCGGTGTCAAAGTCCGTGGACACCGTTTCCGGGTTGTTGTTGATGACAACCACCTCATAGCCCAGCTTTTTCAGCGTCCAGACACAGTGGACGCAGGCGTAGTCAAACTCAATACCCTGTCCGATGCGGATTGGCCCGCTGCCCAGCACCACGATCCGCGGCTTTCTGGATTTCTCGATAAAGGGCAGGGCTTCATTTTCAGTGCCGTTGCGAATTGAATAAAAGTAGGGTGTTTTTGCAGCAAACTCGCCGCCGCAGGTGTCCACCATTTTATAGACCAGCGGCTTTTGAGCATTTTCCCATCCAATGGACTCAATGTTTCTCAAACCGTGCAAGAACCAGCGGTCGACCCCGGTGATCCGGTGCACTTCATCCATGCTCATGCCGCGCCGCAGGGCTTCATACAGCACAAACAGCCGCTCGTCGGTAACTGTTTGGAGCAAGGCCCGGATCTCTTCATCGGTCCTGGCTTGCAAGCGGGGCAGGGCAAGTCTGTCCAGCCCGATTTCAGCGCCGCGCACAGCCTTCAGGAGCGCTGCCTCGAATGTGTCCGCAATGGCCATGACCTCGCCGGTGGACTTCATCTGGGTGCCCAAATCCCTTTTGGCGTAGACAAACTTGTCAAAGGGCCATTTGGGGAGCTTAACCGCCACATAATCAAGCGCCGGTTCAAAGGCCGCAAAGGTGCTGCCTGTAACTTCGTTAACAATTTCCTCCAGTGTGTAGCCAATGGCAATTTTAGTTGCCACCTTGGCAATGGGGTACCCGGTCGCCTTGCTGGCCAGAGCAGAAGAACGCGACACCCGGGGGTTGACCTCAATAACGGCATACTCAAAACTGTGGGGATGAAGCGCAAACTGGCAGTTGCAGCCGCCCTCGACCTCCAGGGCCTGAATTATGTCCAGCGCCGCCTTGCGCAGCATTTGGTATTCCTTATCGGACAGGGTGACAGCCGGGGCAATTACAATGCTGTCGCCTGTATGCACGCCCACCGGGTCAAAGTTCTCCATTGAGCAAACGGTAATTGCGTTGCCCGCCCGGTCCCGCATGACCTCAAACTCAATTTCCTTCCAGCCGGCTACTGATTTCTCCACAATTATCTGGTTAATGGGGGACAGTGCCAGACCCCCACGGGCGATCTCTAAAAGCTCCTCCCGGCTTCGGGCAATACCGCCGCCGCTGCCGCCCAGCGTAAAGGCCGGCCGTACAATGACCGGGTAACCTGTTTCGCCCGCAAAGTCAAGTGCTTCATCAACACTTGTGGCAGTAACCGAGGGAACCACCGGCTGCCCGATTTGCTGCATGGTTTCCTTGAATAACTGCCTGTCCTCAGCCCTGTCGATGGCCCTGGGTGTGCTGCCCAGGAGCCGTACATTCATCCTATCCAGGAAGCCCTCCCGGGCAAGCTGCATGCAGAGGGTCAGAGCCGTCTGACCGCCCAGTCCGGACAAAATGCTGTCGGGAAGCTCCTTCTCAATAATCCGCTTGATGGTTGTAAGGGTTAGAGGCTCGATATAGATTTTGTCCGCGATATTCCTGTCGGTCATGATGGTGGCGGGGTTGGAGTTTACCAGCACGATTTCGATGCCGTCTTCCCGCAGTACCCGGCAGGCCTGCGTGCCTGCGTAATCAAACTCTGCCGCCTGGCCGATCACAATCGGCCCTGAACCAATGACCAAAACCTTTTTGATGATTTTATCAAGCGGCATGCTTTCTTTCCCCCAGACGCTCTAGGAATAAGTCAAACAAGAACGCGGTGTCCAGCGGCCCCCCGCAGGCCTCGGGATGGAACTGCACAGAGAAGGCCGGGATGTGTTTGTACCACAGCCCCTCGCAGGTCAGGTCGTTGACATTGACAAACCACTCGGCGGCAATGCGCTTGTCGATGCTCTCCCGGGTCACAGCATACCCGTGGTTTTGACTGCTGATATAAACCCGCCCGCTCATTAAGTCTTTCACCGGCTGATTGGCTCCGCGGTGCCCGTATTTGAGCTTGTGCGTCTTAAACCCGCTGGCCAGTGCCAGCAACTGATGGCCGAGACAGATTCCGAAAATAGGGATTCCTGTCTGCATGAGGATTCTCAGGTTTTGAATAATCTTGATATTGTCGGCCGGATCTCCGGGGCCGTTGGAGAGGACAATACCGTCCACCTCCAGCCCCACCACTGCCTCTGGAGAAGTATCCCAGGGGAGTACCCATACATCACAGCCGCGCTTTAAGAGCTCGCGTTTGATATTTTCCTTCAGACCAAAATCAAACAGGGCAACCGTGTATTTTGACCCATCCCCTTTGTGAAGGGCCGGTTTGGCACAGGAAACATTTGGCACGGCGTTTTTTATTCTGTAAGAGCGGATTTCTTCAAGGGAAACTTCGAGCGGCGTTGTTTTTGTGATCCTGCCGTTCATCACACCGTGCTCCCTGATGATTCTTGTAAGCGCCCTCGTGTCGATACCGTAAAGCCCCACAACCCCCTTCTCCTTCAAAAAACGGTCAAGAGTACCCTCACTGCGGAAGTTGGAGGGGGACTGGCAGGGTGTTTTTACGATATAGGCCAGCGGACCCACAGAGCTGCTTTCAAAATCAGAGGGAATGATGCCGTAGTTACCGATGAGGGGGAAGGTTTGGAGGACTATTTGCCCATGGTAGCTCTGGTCGGTGAGGGTCTCCAAATACCCGGTCATACCGGTTGTAAAAACAATTTCACCCGTCACATCACCCTCGCTGCCAAAGCTTTGCCCCTCAAAAACCATGCCGTTTTCCAGAATCAAATGCAATCCGCCCATCCGCTATTCCTCCTCCAGGTCTAGCTTTTTACCCGTCTGCGCGAATTTATGACCTGTAAAGCAGGCTGTGCAAAAGGATAACCTGCACCTGGCGCAAGCCTTCTTAAGTCCCTCCATGCTGATATAGCCCAGGCTGTCAGCTCCGATTTGAGCGCAAATTTCCTCCAGGCTCATCTTGTTGGCAATCAGGTTTTCCGGGCTGTCAATATCCGTCCCATAGTGGCATGTATAGCGGAAGGGAGGCGAGGATATTCTCATGTGAACTTCTTTGGCGCCGGCATTTTTCAGACTCCTGACGATCCTCACGCTGGTAGTGCCCCGCACAATGGAATCATCCACCAGCACAACCCGCTTGCCGCTGATATTGGCCGATAACGGGTTAAGCTTGAGCCGCACGGCGCTATCGCGCAGATCCTGCGTTGGGTAGATAAAGCTTCTGCCGATGTAGCGGTTCTTCACAAAACCGGGCGAAAGCGGTATCCCGCTTTTGGCGCTGTATCCCACGGCTGCTTCAAGACCGGAATCGGGAACACCGCAGACCACGTCCGCAGCCACCGGATATTCCTCGGCCAGGGCAACGCCCATGTTAAACCGGGCCTCATATACACTAAGCCCGTCTATAACCGAATCTGGCCTGGCAAAATACACATACTCGAAGATGCAGAAACCTGCGCCTTCCTGCCTGCCCGTAAGCACAGTCTCCTCATAGGTTATGTCGCCGGTTTCAATGACAACCACCTCGCCGGGTTGTACGTCCCGGATAAAGTCAAACCCGCAGGCTTCCAGGGCGCAGCTTTCCGAAGCCACAGCAGTACCCAGGGCGCTTTTGCCTATACAGAGAGGCCGGTATCCGTTCGGATCACGCATGGCAAGCAGCTTGTTTTCGCTGCTGGCAATCACAAGGGAAAAGGCCCCCTGCAGGTACCCTCCCGCCTTGATGATGCCCCGCAGCGTGTCCTGCTCCCGGGTGATATGATAGGCGATAAGGGAGGAAACAACTTCGCTGTCGCTGGTTGAGTTAAAGTTAAGACCAAGTCCCTTTAGTTCCCTTCTTATCTCCCGGGCGTTTGTAACATTACCATTGTGCGCCGTGGCAATGCGACCAGTAAGATATTCCGTGATCACAGGGCCGGCATTTTCAATGGTGTTCCCGCCGGTAGTTGAATAGCGGGTGTGGCCCACGGCAATTTTACCCCTGGGCAACTTCTTAAGTACCCTACTTGAAAACACCTCATTGACAAGGCCTACATTTTTGTAATAATTGATTTTGCCTCCCAGGGTTACGGCAATGCCCGCGCTCTCCTGACCGCGATGCTGGAGCGAGAGCAAACCGTTATAGGTAATGCCTGCCGCTTCGTCCCCCAGAGTGCTGACACCAAACACGGCGCACTCCTCATGGGGTTTTCCGCTAATTCTCATCATTTTCAGGCTCCCTTCCGCCACCGCTTCTTTGCGGCAAATATACAAAAACTTTGTTATTCAATATGACAGCCGGACGGTATTCTCTTTCAGCCCTACTTTATAGCGGGACTGTTATCATAAAAAAAGGCGCACATCACATAATGTGACCAGCTAACCAACCGGCGGCAAAACCGGTTTTTTAACTGGGATTCACATTATTTGATGAACGCCTTTGTTCACGCCCATTGTACAGTAAAACGCAGGTTATCGTCAATGGTTATTGAGGGATTTTCCCGCTTCAATAAATTATTGCCTGGCATCTTTCCTGGCGACGGCCACGTGGTAATATATGATTCGATATTTATTGAGATAAAAAAGTCGAGTTTTGCTTAATTAGCTCTGGTAATATTATAGATATGAAAAAGAGGAATGAGGGAGATAATGCTAAAGGAATTAAACGATGTGATTGACTATATTGAAGATAATTTAACCGGCGATCTATCTCTTGAAATAATTTCTAAGTATGCCGGAGTTTCTGACTATCACTTTAGAAAGATATTTTTTTATCTTTCAGGGATGACGCTCAGTGAATATATAAAAAACAGAAAACTATCGGAAGCTAATAAGGATTTATTACACGGAGAAAAAGTAACGGATGTTGCTTTGAAATATGGTTATCAGTCCTTGGACGGCTTTACCCGGGCATTTAAAAAATGGAGCGGGTTCTTACCCTCAGAAGCAATAAAAAAAGGCATAAGTAAATCGTTTCCCAAGCTTTCCTTCGTAATAACCGTCAAGGGAGGAATTTCCATGGAATTTAGAATTGTGGACAAACCGGCATTTAATTTAGTAGGTGTAAGTAAACGTGTTCCAATGCAATTTGAAGGTGTTAATAACGAGATTGTAAAGCTTGCAGAAAGTATAACGGACGAACAAAGAGAAGAAATGCATTCTCTTCAAAATATAGAGCCTTATGAAATTGTCAATGCTTCCTATGATGCTGACTTTAATTTCTTAAAGGAAGAAGGATATTTAACGCACCTGATAGGTGTTTTAACAACCGAAAATCAGGTTAGTGAAAAACTTGAGAAAGTGCCTGTGGAAGCCTACACCTGGGCAGTATTTCCAAATGAAGGGCCATTTCCATCAACCTTACAGAATACAATGGCAAAAATATATTCGGAATGGTTACCCTCTTCCGGTTACGAAGTAATCAATGCCCCTCATTTTTCTTTTACTAAAATGGATAAACATAAAAAAGATTATGCTTATAGTGAAATTTGGATTCCTGTTCGGAAGAAAAGCTAATATCACCCCCCACGGCTACTCAACGTGGCTCCGACAATCAGGCCGGGCAAAGGGAGTGTCAACAGCCCTGTCCTCCTGACACCCCTGACGCCTGGCCCTATTTTTCTCTTTGCCTTAAAATTTCTCTGAAAATTTCTTGGGTTTCATCTGCATTCTCCATATTAAAGATGGTAATCCCGTCACCTGTTTCAAGGTAAATAAAAGGGGGCTTTTGGGTATTAACAAACAACTTCACTGAACCCAGTTCTTTTGTCCTGAAGTGTCCCTTCAAGTTTGGACCCAGGGCTGAACCGTTGGTACGTCTTTCGATAACAGGTAATTCTTCCATCAATTTGACAGCCTCAATAGAATCCCATGTATAGACATCACCATACATACCGTGAATTTGTATTCCATCTTCAAGAATAGTCACCTTTGTTGGTTGGGATGAAAAAAACATCAAAACGGCTACAACGATTAAGGTGACAACAATAATGCCCCGAGGCAAAACTAATTGCTTCCATGCACCCTTTCGTAGTTTTCCATTTTCATCATAAATATTCCCATCATACTTTTGAGCCTTTATCAATAAGTAAAATGTGGAAATACAAAAAAATACAATGGCTGGCGTCATAAATTGTTTTAAATCCAAAGCATGCAGAACACCCAAAACTATGAAAACACCGCCATTGACATAGGAATACATCCCTATCAGACGGCCAAGTCCTTCTGTGTTAACCTTTGCCTTCTTCTCTTTTGACATGGTGTTATAGCCTGAGATTAGGAAATACCATTTAAATACATGAACCAACAACCCCATGACGATTAAGAATACACCAATTAATATATAAAACCACATGATAAACCTCCGGAAAAGTGGAATAAAAACAAGTAGTTTAACCCAAAGAATATAGAAATTAAGTCTATATTTACTATTCTACAAGGGGACGGGGTTGTCTGAGAACATAGACTATTACTTGCAGACGTCTATCCAATCCTTAAAAGCCGAGTAGCACTCTAATTCCTTTTGAATTGCTGAATTTATTAGGAATTTACTCTCAACTCCTCAAAACCTTCTCCATTGGCTTGCCTTTTGCCAATTCGTCCACCAGTTTGTCAAGCCACCTGATTTTCTGCATGAGCGGGTCCTTGATTTCCTCGACGCGATGCCCGCAAATCACGCCTTTAATTTTGACGGCGTTAGGATTTATCTGCGGGGCTTCACTAAAGAAGGTTTCGTAATCGACATTCTTTGCAATTTGCTCTTGCAAGCCGGAATCGTCATACCCCGTCAGCCAACAAATCACTGCATCAACCTCAGATTTGGTGCGCCCTTTGCGCTCCGCTTTTTGGACCAGTAGCGGGTAGATTTTCGAAAACGCCATCTTATACACACGCTCGTTTGTCATAATGTGTCACTCCCTTTCGCTTGCTCCTTTACCCTCCACGTCACGAACAGCTGAGGTTCTTGTAATTATACCATTTTTATTTTCTCAAAATGTGAAAAACTACTGACAAAATCAAACTTTGTCAGCAGTCCGATGGTGATTAAAACTCGCCAGGCTGACCTTTCATAGTCAGCATTTCCAATCGATTTTCGCCGGGTTTGGTTCATTATCCACGGCAACGGCCCGCAGCGCGTCAAGCATACGCCCGCACTCGACGGCGGCACATTGCTCCAGTTGCTCCCACGAGACATTTGTTCCCAGCGTGTCATACGCAACCGCTATCGCCCCGTATAAAGGAAGCCCGATACAATGCCGTCCTGAGTGGATAGTCGAGGCAGATTGACCAATCGCCCTGGCAGCGGCTTGCGCAACAGGGCTCGCAGCAGCTTCCCGGGCAGCCGCATGACACGAATCCAGATGCCCCCGCATACCGGACCATAGGACCCGTTTCAGTGATAAACCATGTACTTGTTTGCCTCGTTGCCACCGCTAAAACTATTGACGGGGGTATTCGTCGCCAGGGAAATTATCTTTTTTACGGGGTAAAGCCTGCCATTATATTGAATAGCAAATTTATGGTTTTCTTTCTGCTCCCAGCCAGACCAATC
This sequence comes from Bacillota bacterium, assembly GCA_029550685.1. Taxonomy (GTDB): domain Bacteria; phylum Bacillota; class Syntrophomonadia; order Syntrophomonadales; family Syntrophomonadaceae; genus DTU018. Next base: position 33,020 of record JAKPGY010000212.1, on the reverse strand, counting down.
GGGTGTTTCACGCAATTCCTGGTCAAATCGTTCCAGGGCCTTTACAATTATTTCGGGCGTGGTTTTTGGGATCATTTCATTTCACTCCGATTTTTTCTACCATTTCATTACATCAGGCGGCGAGGTTAATCAAAAATGAAAGCTTTAATTATCGATGCCACCGGCACCGTGCCCTCTGGTGATTAATGGACTATTTATAAGTTGTAATTGTAATATTCTCATTATATCACGAAATTTAGTAAATATTGTCTTATTTGGGTAAAAGGGCAGATCACGGTGAAGTTCCCGGCGATTCCTTGAATCAAGAACCAGGACATAGTGTAAAAGGCCGGCCTCTCCAAATACTACGTGTAGTATAACTACCGGAGTATTGAAGAGGAACCGGCCTATAATGAGGACCATGCCATATTACTGTTCTGTAAGCGTGTCAAGAGAACCGTTCCCCTGACACGCGGTGCCCTTGACACGATGATTATTTGATTGAATATGTCGTATTAATCACTACGTTATTTTTTAACATTGCCCAAACCGGGCAATAGGTTTGTTCGGATAATTGAATCGCCCTTTGAATACAAGTTTCATCAATATCACTGGATTGAACATTAAAATCAAGGCTTATTGTCTTAAAGCCAAGGGGGTGTTCGTCCCTTCTTTCTCCGCTGGCGGTTACTTCTAACCCTGAAACTTCTTTGCCCATCTTTCTTAATAAAGTGACGACGGTTGACCCGCTGCAGCTTGCCAGGCTGATTAATAACAATTGCAACGGCATGTAGCCTTCGCCGTCTCCAAGAGGCGGTATATAATCAATAATAATAGACGGGTGGTCCGCTGCTTTCCCCTCAAACTTAAGTTTTTGATTGACTAAAGTTGCCCTTGCTTCAATATTACTCATAATAAAAATCCTCCCTGTATTTATTGTTTAACGCATATCACCCGGTGGAGCTAAGGCCGCACTAAATCATTTTTCTACCCCCTTCATAATTTATAAGGCCTTTATTTATCGTTCGATAAATACTGGAGTAAAAAAATATTATTTAACAGCGCTTTTTTCAGCTAAAATTGATCCGTATTCAAAAATCATATAAATTTCCGACCTTATTTGTTCTTCTGTAATGTCCTCATTAATCAGCACCAGCTTATTAACCATATTTTCAAGTAACCTCATAAATATACTGACCAACAGCTCACAGGCATGAGACTGTCCCCAATATTTTCTGAGCAAGTTCCTGCTGTATTCTATCCTTGAATCTTCCCACTGTTTCAGCTTAGTTTGTATTTCAGTATTCCCCTCGGTCCGCAACCAGGCCTTCAGGGCTAATTTGTATACAGATTTTTCGTATTCTGATAAATTTTTTCTTTGCAAAACATATTGGGTGTATATTTCTTTAATGTGTTCATGCTTTGGCAGCTCCGACCTGAGCCTTTCATTAATCCGGACAAACTCCATGTAGGCAATTTCTTCATATAAGTCATTTTTATTTTTGAAATAGTAATAAAGCATTGGCAATGAGCATCCAACGGCGTTGGCTATTTCCCTGATCGAAGTCCCGTAATACCCTTTTTCACTAAACAGCTCCACTGCCTTGACCATTATTTTTTCTTTCAGCGTGTTTTCTCTCATTGAATACCTCGTGCTTATCTATCGTTCGTTAAGTATATTTTGGCACTATCCTTCTTAATTGTCAAGTATTTTCTGCCCAGAAACACGGGGGGTGAATTCCCTGCTTCTACATGTCTGATTTGCTTTTTTCAATAAATATCCTCAGAAACAGGCTGTATATAAAAAAAGCGATCGCCGCTCCGATCAGCCCGATCAAGGCAAACATGACCGCATAAAATAATACCCCGTATAACTCCCCTCTCACCCCGCTCCAAACCAGCCAGAGAGTAAGGAAGGTATACAGGAATGTTATCAAGGGCGCCACGCCAAACGCCAGTCTGGTCCGGTACAGCCCAAATACCAGCGCTCCTAAGAATAAGGCCAGAGGGGGGTTAACGGTTAAGCTCTTGACCTCTCTGGTAATAACAGTGTTGCCCCAGCTGTAGGTAACAGTTCCTTTCATCGGTTCAAACCCATTAACAATTGCTATCGCCACCGGTACAAGCAGGATGACAATTAAGAGAATACTCTTATCCTTCATCAATCTTACCATTTTTGCCCCCAATATTTCCTTGCTGTCTTTACATGCAACCACATCTTAGCCTTTTATAGGAAAAATATCAAAGAATCGCACTCCATAACACGGTTTCCTGTCATATTCCTCCGGGGTAATCCCATTTATATATACATCCCCCTCCCTTATCCACAAGCAACTCTAAAAGCCATGATTCGTCCGTTTTACTGTATTCCCTGGTTCCCATACGTATTACGAACTTCACGTTTTTAATAATACATCTAAACATCCAAGCTGACCACTCGTCAGGTTCTGGTATCCATTATACCTGCTTTTCGTTCTACTCCATGCACACTTTATTCCGTCCCGCGCGCTTAGCGGCATAAACCGCCTTATCAGCCCGGTCAATTATATTTTCATAATTTCGAACTTGTTCGTCGCCACAGTAGGCAACGCCGATACTGACGGTAATGCAATGCCCGTCTATATCTATATTTTGTACAGCAATCCGCAGACTTTCTGCGATGAATAACAGTTCTTTCTCCCCGTATCCATATGCCATTGCCACGAATTCCTCACCGCCGTAGCGATAGAATTGCAACCGAAAATTCTGTGTAAAATTTTTGAACACTTCTCCCAAACGACTCATGCATTTGTCTCCGGCAGCGTGACCATAGTTGTCGTTAAACTCTTTGAAGTAATCGATATCAATCATCAGGATTCCCGATGGCTTTTCTGCGCTTGTTGTTTCCAGATCTGCCAGAGTTTCAAATAATTTGCGACGGTTAAAAAGACCTGTCAGCACATCTGTTTCTTTTTCAATAGTCAGCAAGCGGTGAGCCTCATAACCCTCTAAACGGCCCCATACCATTTTATTTCCGATAAAACACCCGAGAATAGCAAAACACAGGCAATTGATTGTATCGTCGAGCACATATAATGGTTTAAGGTAAAACGCCAAAATCGTATGTACCACAAGCCAAAAAGCTACAAACAGGTTCATACGGACAGGGAGGTCGATAAAACCGAGCGGCATAATGCAAAACGCTGCCGGTAGAATCGTCGCCCGCATAGTGGGTGTGTGTACTACACTTAGATAAATTGCTAATAAAAATAAGACGGAAAAAGAGATATACAGCCCGCCAAGAGTGTACTTTTTCATAAAAGAAAGCTTAAATATAAAGAACAGGGTGAGAAAGAGGGTTGCCGCCAGAAAATAGGCAGATATAACGTCTATCCTAGTATTACTGAAAGGTGCTGCCAGGAGCAGCAGCACCATCAATAGTCCTCCTATTAGTGTCAGCTCAGATAGAATATTTTCGTTATACTCTCTGATGGCCTGGCTGTTGACAGATGCAAGCCGCATATAGTCTTTTTCTTTATTCCTCAACAGATTCAACCGCTTTCCCTTTGAATCTCAAACATATTATCAAATAATACCTCAAGACAATGTCAAATTACCTCAAATACTGGTTTTCTCCCCATTGCCGTATCGATTCATGTTCCGGGTGCTTGGGGTTATGCCATGCTTCAGCGAGGTGCATAATATTGGCTAGTATACATATAGACTTGCTCCCTATGGCTTATTATAACACACCCGGCTTTGATGCGGTAAGACAGGCTACGACAAGACTTATCTGAATGTGTTTCGGCAGCAATGCCTGTCGGAAAGGTTATACCGTAAATACTACATGATACCTGAACTGCTGCTGAAAATTCAGGCTGTTAAAGTTCCCGGTGAAGAAGGAGAAAAAACAGGTTGGTAAGTAGAGTTTAACTGGAGCTAAAGAAAAGAGGATATAATATTCCACGTTAAAAATGCCCGGCTGATTTCCATAAAAAACTTGAAATATCAGGAGACATTTATTATAATTTGTGTTAGCAGCAATCAGTATGTAGTGCTAACACCAATCCACGAAGATGCAAGATTAAACTTCTAATTAATTGATTTGTATTGATTAATTGGAAGTATTTTGCATTTAACCTTAATAATAGCAGGGTAAGGCAACGCTTCCAATTAGGAAGCGTTTTTTTATATGCAAGCAAACTCCGTCTTTCTGAAATGGAGCACGAGCAGGAATAGAAGCAAAAATTCGTTTTGAGATTAACCTGTCTTTCAAAACGAATTAAAAATAAATCACAAGGAGGTAATATTATGTCTAAGTCTAAAATCAACATTGCCATCACAGGTGTAGGTAACTGTGCCAGTGCTTTGTTGCAGGGGATCGAGATGTACAAGGCATCTCCGGAAAACACCATTGGACTGATAGACTATTACCTCGGTGGTTACTCGCCTGCTGATGTCAATGTAGTTGCTGCCTTTGATGTGGACAAGCGCAAAGTAGGTAAAAGCCTCAAAGAGGCAGTGTTTGCCAAACCTAACTGCACTAAAGTCTTTTACGATAAACTGCCGGATTATCCAGTAAAGGTAGAGATGGGGCCGGTTCTGGACGGTATATCTGAACATATGGCTGATTATTACCAGGACAAAAGTTTTGTCGTTGCCGATCAGGAGCCCTGCGATGTAGTAAAAGTTTTAAAGGAAAGCGGAGCTGAAATCCTCATTAACTATCTACCTGTGGGCTCAGAGAAAGCTGCACGGTTTTATGCTGAAGCATGCCTGGAAGCAAATGTAGGTTTTATCAATGCCATGCCGGTCTTTATCGCTTCAGATGAAACCTGGGCCAGGAGGTTCCAGGAGAAAAACATCCCAATTATAGGCGACGATGTTAAAAGCCAGTTGGGGGCAACCATAGTTCACCGTACTTTAACTAAACTCTTTGAAAACCGCGGCGTCGTCGTTGACCGTACCTACCAGTTGAATTTCGGTGGAAATACAGATTTCTTGAACATGCTCAACCGCAACAGGCTTAAATCCAAGAAAAAATCCAAAACCCAGTCCGTACAGGCTGAGCTGAGGCAAGCTCTGCCCAGTGACAATATCCATATCGGCCCCAGCGATTTCGTGCCCTGGCTTGATGATAATAAAATCTGCTTTATCCGGATTGAAGGAAGAGGCTTTGGAAACGTTCCTCTGACCCTGGATGTTAAACTTTCCGTAGAAGACTCGCCAAACAGCGGGGGCGTAATAATTGATGCAATTAGATGCATGAAGCTGGCCCTGGACCGTAAGATTGGAGGTATACTTTATTCTATCTCAGCCTTTACCATGAAGTCACCTCCAATTCAGTACACAGATACTGAAGCTAAAAAAATGGTGGAAGAATTTGTTGCCGGCAGGAAGGAACGCTAATGAGAGCTGTCATCTTGGCTGCAGGAGAAGGCAGGAGGCTGCGGTCTCACTTTCAGAGACCCAAGCCTCTAGTAAATTTATTGGGTCTCTCTCTCATAGAACGCAATATCCTGTCCCTGCGGGAATGCGGGATAAAGGAATTTGTAATTATCACGGGCTGTTATGACGGTGAAATCCAGGAACACCTGGGAAACGGGGAAAAACTCGGGGTAATAATTAAATACCTGCATAATGCTGACTGGCAACTGGGAAACGGGCTGTCAGCCTACACCTTCCACAAGGAATACCGGCAGGGCGAAAAATTCATCCTAATGATGGCTGACCACATTTTTGAATTGGATTTATTCAAATCTTTTATTGCCGGGGCAGAGGAGATCAAAGAAGACGAACTGTTGCTTGCTGCCGACAGGCGCCTGGAAGAAGTCCACGACCTTGACGAGTGTACCAAGATCAAAGCATGGGAAAACACTGCCATTAAACTTGGCAAGGGGCTTGAGGATTTTAACGCCGTCGATTGCGGGCTCTTTATAGGTACCGGCGAGTTATTGGAGGCATTGTCCAGGTCCATCGCCGGGGGAGCCTACGCCCTCACCGACTCGGTAAACCTGATGGCAGAGTCCGGCAAGGTCAAGCTGCATTTTATAAAGAATAACTGGGTTGATGTGGATGACTATGAAAGTTATAAACACTGTGAGAAGCTTCTCCTGAAGTCACTGGTACCGCCTAAAGACGGCATCATTTCCCGGCTTATTAACCGCAAGGTCTCCCTCAGGATAACAAAACTCCTGGCTCCAACAGGGATAACTCCAAACCAAATAACATTTTTATCATTTTTGACTACGGTAGCCTCAGCAGTTGCCTTTGCTATGGCAAGCCCCCTTTTGGGGGGATTGCTGGCTCAATTCGCCTCTATGCTTGACGGGGTTGACGGGGAAATCGCACGTCTGAAATTTTTAAAGAGTAAATTCGGGGAGCTGTTCGACTCCATCCTTGACCGCTATGGAGATTTTCTAATTGTGACCGGCATGGCCTACTCGTGGTATGCCGGCACAGGCCAGATTGCGGCTCTGCTAGTAGGTGCAGCAGCTCTCGCAGGGATGCCCATGTCTATGCTTTTTAAAGAAAAATTCCGCAACGTTTTCGGGCAACCATTCATTTCTGAAGTTCACGACGGTGTAATGCGCTATTTTGCTGCAAACCGTGATGTCAGGTTATTTATTATAATGCTGGGCGGCATATTTAATATTTTGCCGGCAGCCCTGACCTTTCTCGCAGTTATCGCCCACCTGCAGACTTTCTACCGCCTGTATAGTGTTCGAAGATTATCTTAACAAAGACAAACCATATAAAGGTTAGAACGGGATAGCCTGCCTGCGGGTAAAAACGTGATTTCGCAGTTTGTATTCTTTCAGGATTTCCAGGGCTTCATCTATGTGGCCGCCCAGGTCTTCAAGGGAATGGGCATCAGAACCCACTGTAAAAATTTTAATACCTGACTTCACCGCCAAATCCAAAATCTCCCTTGTGGGATGAAACTCATTTAGCCCTCTACGGCGGCTGGAAGTGTTAATTTCCAGCCCCATTCCCCTGCGGGCCATTTCCGTGAAAATCGGCTCTACAGCACCCCGGTGAATGGTGAGCACCTCGGGTCCATAATTCCTCATACCATAACGAAGGTAGAGGTCTACATGGGCAATACTGTCAAAAAACCCTGTATTAACTGCTTCCTGCAGGATGGTGAAATAGTCTGTGCGTAATTCCGCTAAGCTTTTGTTTTGAAAGTAACTGGGACTTTCCTTCATAGAGGAAATGGCAATGTGGTCAAGGCAGTGGATAGAGCCCATTACAAAGTCAAATGGATAATTGTTGACAATCTTTTCTACATGCTCTTCACAACCCCGATTATACCCTATTTCTATGCCAGCTTTTATTTTAAGATTTGTATGCTTAAACTCATCCTGGGCCCGTGTGATTTCTGCAAAGTAGTTATCCAGCCAGGTAAAATCGAAAACCGATACCCTTTCTCCATTTACATTAATAAAGTTATCCTTTTCCCTGCGTACCGGATCCAGTTCAACATGGGTAGTGAAACAAATTTCCCTAAGTTCCAATTCCAAGGCTTTCTGACAATACTCCCTGATCTTAACAGGGGAGGCATCTATTGAATAGTCCGGGTGAACGTGATAGTCTGTTCTCTGGTACTCCATCATTGATTAGCTCCTTTGCCGGCGTACTAATCTAATCAACTCCTTAATTATTATAACATCCACTAAACAATTGTACTGACTTTTCAGCTTGCCCCGTTAAAACCGGCACTGAAATGGCGGAGTTTTATATTCCCGCCACAACTGCTAAAACTCCATCTATCAATTAAACGCTGAAAAAGTGCCAGGCTACATCTTTTGCAGGGATTAATATAAAAGCTGGCAACATTTCATAATCAACATGATTACTATGCTCGAGATCTATAGAAAAAGCAGCAAGCTGTACCTCGTTAAAACTGGAAATCTCCCGCTACTATACTTTTTTGATTTTCAAGCATGTTCTGAGCAAATAATTCCTAAAGTCAATGTCAAATTCTTTGTAACGCTGGCCTTCTCCCCATTGCCGCATCAATTCATGTTCAGGGTGCTCAGGATCATGCCACGCTTCAAGGAATTCTTTATAACCGCTAAGACCGCCTACATCTTCCGGCGGACAAGCGCCCGCACCTGCAAGTATTATAGGGTAACCAAAATCATAATCTTCAATGGTTTTTTCCAGTTTAATTTTATGTCTCCAATAATCACCAAAATCATAAACGTAGTTAATAGTCTTATATTTTTCCAAATACTTATCAATTTTTACCGTTTGGGGCTTCCTCACAGTTGTTTCAAGTATTCTGGCTACAATACCATGGGGATCTTCCTTCTCTAATAGCCTTTTGTTTTTGTATCTGGCAGAGTAACATTTATACTCTTCATATCCTTCTTCGTCATTTGTAATTCTGAGTTTTTCTTGCGGGAAATCAAATTCATAAAGATGATAATCCTGCCAACCCATAGAAAACCGAATTGTGTCATGCAGGCGTCTGAAGGTTACATCCGCCGGGATAATTACCCTTCTCCATATTAAAGGCTTAGAACCTACCAATTCTATTTTTATTTGATAAGCTTTCATAAGATTAACCTAACTTCCCTTCCGGCACAAAATGCATTATCCTTATTCCACACCCAGAGCCTTGAACACGGCTTCCTGCGGAGTACTGTAAAATATCAGGCTGAATGCGCCAATTAGGTCTGATGGCACACTTCCAAGTTCTGGTGCTGACGTTATTGGTATCAGTACCTTCTTTGCTCCGGCGTCAAGGCATACTTGAAGCACACTCGCCAGTTCCTCAACCTTATGGATGGTACCGCTGATACTGATTTCACCCAGTACAGCTAGGCTTGACAGCGTCGGCTTGCCCAGGGCGCAGGATGCCAGTGCAATCAAAGTCGGCAGCGTCAGGTACTTCGTCATGCCGATACCATTCAGGTCTTGATAATTAACAATATAGTCCTTCGTAGTAGTGCTGATGGAGGCGCTTATATGCCTGCCGTTCGCTTTCAGGTAGTTGAATGCTGTGTTCGCTGCCTCTCTAGCGTCACGATCAGATCCCAGCCCCGTACGTTCGAACTTCCCGTTGCCGGGGAGCATTTGCGTTTCAAGGCGGTAAACCCCGATCATACCGCTCTTACCCTGCGAGACGGTATAGACATTGCCGGGGTTAGTCAAGCCTTCAGGTATTAACCTGCCGCTCCCCTGTTCCGGCACAGAAACATAACGCTCTTCAAAGGTTTCGTTGTCAATATAGGAAAAGTTCACATCGTAGAATTCCATACCGCCGATTTTCTTTAATTGTTCCTTTACGCGGCGGCGCATTTCGAGGGCGAAGACCAAGATCTCCTCTATGTCTTCTTTGGTAAATTCCCCGTTAGGGTAGAGCAGTTTGGTAAAGCCTGACACAATTTTGCGGACGGCGATCACGTCACGCTGGTTTAGGTTCGTGCCAAGCCGGAAATATTTATCAAAAGAGTCGCCGAAAGTCACTTTCCGCATTTCACGCATAAATTCGGCAAGGTAATCTGTTATGAAGCCGTAGTCGTTGGTGAACGATTCAGGCCGGTACTTCGGGATTTCCCAACCCGGGATATAGCAGTGCATGCGGTCTAGAAATGCCGTGTCATACGCCATCACTTCGGGGAACGGGTCAAACAAATGCGAAGTCTTAAGCAGCACATCCACGCTCTGGTTAATGTTACCTACGAAAGCCATTGAAGCTGACGCCGCTTTTTCCTCCTTACCCCTGGCAAAGGAGCCGGAAGCCATATAGTCCTTCATAATTTGCACGCCGTCTTTGTCCTTGAAGGTAATACCCGCTACCTCGTCAAAAGCAACGCAGTCCCAGAGGCCAACAAGCCCGACTTGCTTGGTAGCCATATTGTAAAAGAGGTTGGCGACAGTAGTTTGACCGCCGGAGATAAGGATACTATTCGGCGAGATTTCTTTGTAAAGGTGCGACTTGCCTGTGCTGCGGGGTCCCAGCTCGCAGAGGTTGAAATTGTTCTCGATGAGCGGAAGCATACGGGCCAGCTGCAGCCACTTCTCCCGGTAGGTGAAACGGTCTGCTTCTATTCCCGTGGAACGGAGCAGAACAGTTATCCACTCATCCTTAGTAAAGGCACGGCGCCCGTTCTTGATTTCGTCCAAATCGATGTGCGGCATCTGAATAGGCGTTAGTTTTACTATACGGATGGGCGTAGATTTCTTGTCTTCCTCGATGTACTCATACTCAAGCCCCACAATACACCAAATGCCGCCGCAGAGCAGGCGGTCATACTTTGATACATAATCAGACGATATGGGAATATTTCTCAGGCCAAGGTTGGAAAAATCTGCTTCGTAGCGGTCGAGTTTTATATTCAAGCTGACGGTTATACGGTCGATGATAGTATAACTGCCGCGTTCACGCAAATTGGACAGCACCTTCTGGGCTTCGTCAGGTCGCACGAAGTTCTCTGCAAGGATTCGCTTGACATTTCTCATGCCTTCATCGATTATACTCGGGTCGTCAGAACTGCAATACTGCCCAAGTAAAAACTCCAGGACGTATACAGGAACGTTCGCACCTTCCTTAATTGCCTTGGTCAGATCTTTACGAACAATCCTGCCGTCGAAGTGCTCACGCAGTTTCCGGTAGATAACCTCATTAGGGTCATCCTTTCCCGGTATGTAGTGAGCCAGTTCAAGGTTCATAGAATAGCCCTCCTTGTTACAGGTCAAAGCCGAAATCATCCGCAAAAACTATATCAATGCGAAACTCGACCTCTTCAGGTGCATCGGTGTCATTGGCAATTACAAGACGATAAGTCTTATTGTGATTGTATTGCATTTGCTTCAGTGCAAACCTTACACGGAACACACGGTCAGAAGCATTATCGCTGGTCCTGTCGGCAATAACCGTCTGAATATCGCTGACAGGATTACCCTCATCATCGGTAAAGTATAGCCTGTAATGGCACGGCTGCACCTTGTCACCCACTGGCTGCTTTTGCAGGAAGTCGAGGTAAAACAACATGTTAGTCACCTTACGGCTTTCGGATATGAGCGAAAGGCCGGGTTTTTGTAACTGGACATAATTTTTTTGGCCTGTCCGCATACCCTTATAGACGATGACAGGTACGACCATCTCCTGCAGGCTGATGCCTCCATGGACATAGTTCTCACCGCTGCCCTGAACCTTGATGCGGACAGTATCCTGCGGCGCATAGCCTCTTATTGGAATACCACTGAACGTCCTGTCCATCCTGACAGGCAGCAGGTAATCGGCGGTCGTGTCTATGGCAGTAAGGGCGTAACGCCTGCCCAGCTCGTACAATTTGCCTTTAAAGGTCTGGCGGCTGATTTTCTGGCTCTCTTCAAGCGGTTTGTAAGTGTAAAGGAAGCCATGATCGGCGGTGATCAATATATTTGATCCGCTCATGTCGTTTACGATAATTTTAACAACAGCGGTCAATTCATCGATTGCCGTATTGCAAGCCTCGAACACCTTCGTTTCTGTGGCTTGTTTATCGCCAGTCGTATCAATCGCGTTGTGATAGATATAGACGATTTCCTTGCCGGCAATCAGTTCACGACGTTCCTGTTTTTTCATCCGGAGAAGTTCCTGGTAGGTGGTGACTACACTGCCAGGGTTAGCAGCGTTAAGTATAGCGCCGCGATGCGCTGTGCTGACTGTCGGGCTGCCATCAACAAGCACTTCTATTTTGTCGTTCACCGATATTTCTCTACCGGGCAGGAGTGCTGCCATGCCAAACTTCGTAATGCTTGGAAAAACCGCTTGCACCGCCTCCAACGTCGCCCTGCCCCTGGTATTATGGTTAAGGGCCTCGGAGAGTTCAGCAGCGACCTCATAACGCAAGCCATCTGATATCACCACAAACACGCGGTTACCCTTGCTCACGTTCGGTAATACATAGTGGCTGTAGAACCTGCGCTGTTCGTTTATTTCCGAAACATAACCAAGCGAAGCCAGGTCGCCTTCTATGGCTGTTGTCCAGGCCTGGGTGAGTTGCTTCAAAAACCATTCACGGTACAAGCCTTCCACCACATCGGAACATTTTTTCAAAGCGTCCTCCAAGAGTGGATTCGGGTTTCTCAACGTGTTGCCGAAATGGAAATGGAAGTGCCTGTAATACCTGTCCATCCTGTAAGCTCCAGCCGTGTAGAGTTCCCAGATCTTCGCAGGCTCGACGATATGGAAGCTGTCGATATGCGCCAGGTAGAACTCCTGCATCCTGGCGATATAATAAAGGCTTTCGAAGTAGTCTGCCGTCAGGGAGTACCAGGCCGCAGTGCGGCGGTTCTCCACCACACTGATGATGTCCTCCGCCTTAATGACGTTCTCGCCAATCTCAATAAAGAACCGCTTAAGTATGCTTTCATTGATTGCTGGGAAAGTGTCGCTCTTTAACAGGATGTTTATATCTGTCTTGTCAAAGCGGTCAGGGAGGCGCAGTTTTTGTTCAACATGGCGGCAGATTTCAATTAAGTCACCGCTGCCGTCGCTGCGCTGCCATTCGTTGACCAGCTGATAGCAGTAGGCCTTGCGGGAATCGGAAACAAACCGCTCCAAGCCGCGCAAAGCAGAAATGGGCATCGTCTGCGCTAGGGCAGAAATGAGAATATGTGCAGCCAGGTCGGAAAGCGGGCGATCTTCCGCGTTGCTATAGCCGGTGTACTTGTACACAAGTTGCCAGAATGCCTCGATGCTGCCGCACTTCTCAATATTAATCAGCGCATCGTTGCTTTCTTTATCCAGGCCTGCCGACAGAACAGCGATGATCACATCCTGAGCCGAACCGCCGTTAAGCCCGCAAAGCACTGCCATAATGTCAATGTGCAGTTGGAGCGGTGTCTGGTAGGTGCGCCCGATACGGCGTATCCTGGCCCTGCGTTCTTTGCTGCCGAGGAATTTGGCGTATAGTTTCATCGTCTTCCGCATGGCTGAGGACGGTTCGACAAACAATTCCTCCATCTGCAAAGACACGAGGTCGGCCCGGAATTCCTCGCTGTATAACTTTATATCAAGCAGCCAGTCATCCTTTTGGTCTTTCGCATAAGACAGCGGGTCATAGATAAGGTAGTTACCAGTCAGGTCGTCTGACGAGAGCAGTTTCTTGACGGCAAAGTTGTTCGTACCGGTGAGTTTGACAATGTTTACTCCCGGGAGATCGAGTTCATCTACCGCATCCGCGAATTCGCCGTCCTCATCGCGCCAGAAGACGATGCGACGTTTATGAAATTCAGGCAGAGGAGCGGCAAACCGTTCCACGAGCCTTTTTTTAATCGTTTCTGACAGCATAGTGTCCTCCTATATCTTCGCCAGCACGTCGGCAAAAATCGCGTAGTTCTTTTTCACGCCGTCGTCCAGGTCAATCTCGATTTTTTGATCAGCAAGGTGGTGTACCTTTTCCTCAAAAACAGCTACTTCTTTTAACTGCTCTGTCAGCTTATTCTGTTGTTTTAAGAGACGCGCACGCTCCGCGCCTTTGGCAGCGTTCAGAGCTGCGTTAATGTGGGAAAGCTGGGTGCGGTAACGCTCCTGCTGTTCATGGACGTAGTCCGTCCGCAGTTTAGCCAGCAGGTCACGGGTATAGCGGTGCAAGTAGATGAGCGCCTTGAAGCCGTTCTTTTTGCCGCTGTCAAACAGCCAGTAGATCGGGCGCTTCTTGTATGTCTTGCAGTGGTCTTTGTAGAAGTCATTCAAGAAATAGCTGCGTATCACCTCACGGGGCGTACCCCTGCCGCCCAAAGCATCGGCGATGAATTTCAGGTTTTCTTCCAACGTTTCAGCACCGTATACGACTTTAACGAACTCGACAAACCGCCCCACGATGTCATCACCGAAGTACTCATCGTCGCAGATGGGAAGAACATTGTCCTTGTCGGGGATAAATGTTTTATATTTTCCCTCATCCCACTCGCCGCCCGCATAGGCAAGCCCCTCGACATCAAGCGAATACCGCCCGAACATACAACCCACGGCATAGCTGATAAAGGATTTGATAACATCCTGCCTGGTCAGTGCGTATTTACTTCCCGCCATGGATTCGGGTATGTCCTCTTTATTATCATAAATTCGGTGGACAGTCACGTCCTTGTCCTCAACCTCAGGCGTCAGTTCGTCCTGCAAACCGTAGATGTCGATAAAGATGCGGTTGAGTTCTTCTTCATTGGCTTTGAGAGCGTTGAACCGATTATTTGCTTCTTCTTTCCATTTGCTGTAAGCATTGGCGACTGTGCGTTCGCCATTGATAAGGGGGTGGCGTTTGAAGTCCCATGAGGTTTCAAAGGAGTCCCAATCAGAGCGGGATAGGGAGATGTTGGCTGTGACAATTTCATCAACTGATTTTTTGGCTTTATCACTTACTATTAATGGAATGTTAGCAACATCTCCCGATTGCAGATGAAGCGTTGGATTTAATAACTTTGCCACAAACTCAGTAATAGGTGTGTTAAGAAATCCAAGTAAATACTTTAATAATTCGCTGTTTACAAAACAAACAGTCCCAGTGCTTTCAAAGAAAAAATCTTTCTCCATAATACGAAAGGATTGCAGACCACTTGTTATATTAGTCCATGTTACGCCTTCTTTAAAAAGCATGTTTTCGCTCCGTATGGTAGCACGTCCCGTAGCTTTCACTCGTGCACCGTTGTTCTCCCAATCAACTAAATATAGTAAATTTCCATACCACCTCCTATACTCACCACCTTTCATACACTTGAACCATTTATTTCTGTTCTCGACTACTTCAAACCAAAATCGAATGAAAGTCGCATTATCACCAAGTGTCGAACCCTGTCTTGGTATACCTATGTCGCCAATCCTTTTCCCAACCTCAAATGCTCTCAACATCTTATCACTCACCCAATAGGCCACAGGACTACCGGGTATCTTCTTGAAATTCTCTGTACTAGCAGTGTAGAAGAAACCGCAATCCGGGTTTTCTAAGGCTTCAAGGTATTTTTGTCGTTGTACTTCCATACCGCCGCGGTAGTCAACAAGCCTGAAATAAACGCCTTTTTCACATGTCTTTTTATTGCGATATACAAATGAACAGACAGGCACCGTTGCTTCTTCAAACGCCGAATACTCAAATTGTATCAGCGTTGTTATGTTTTTCGTATTATAAAGGTTATTGCGGAGTTTCTCGTAGCTCTGAATAAACATCCAAACATACGGCGAAAACATACCAACAAAACCGCTTGGTTTTGCCATTTCACCACAACGAATAATAAACGCTGAGAATGTATCACTTTTGTAATCTGTATAGTTTTTCTGTAAGTATTCAGACAGCTTTTCGTTAAGCCCTTTATTCCCCATATACGGCGGATTGGTTACAACCACATCATACTTCTGCGCCAGCAGGCGCCTGAAGTTCCACACGCGCAGGTCGCGCTCGTAATCATCAAACATCGTCAATTGGCCCTGCGGCGGTTCCGGCTTTGGCGGGATCTCATCCACTTTAATAAGTGAGCCATATTCCTCGCCGTCGCTCCAGCCCGCCGGATGGTAGACCTGCGGCCTGACATTCTCGGTAAAAATACGGCGGTTATACTGGCGTGCTTTCATCATCAGCGCAAAATAGGCAAGCTGGCACGCCCTGCGGTCGATTTCCAGACCGTAGAGGTTTTTTTCAAGTATCAGCTTAGCAGATTCGCGGGCATTATAGCCCTCACTTTCGTAAATCTGCATCAGCACGTCAAAGGCGTAAAACAATATGTGGCCACTTCCCATACACGGGTCGATCAGCTTGATGTCCTCCGGTGACTTCACCGGCGATTGTTCACGCAAAACGCGCAGTTGTTCTGCAACCTCCGGTGTTTGTTCAGCCTCGTCGACGTAGTATTTCCAGTTGGCTTTTAACGTACTATTCGGGTGAGATTCAAGCCACAGGCGGCCCAGGGAGTTTTCCACCATATACCGCACAATCCAGGCCGGCGTGAAAAGTTGTGTCGCGGCGGGGATTTTTTCTTTTGTAATCTTGATGTTCTTTTTCAGCCCATCAAAAACTGCCTGCTTCGGCTCGGTGTTGTAATACTGATACATCCAACCGATAATCTGCACCGCGTCACGCCAATCTTCTTCTGGTATATCCGTTATCAGCCGTCCCAGCACCCCGTCCGGTTTCAAGATGTTGTTGGGCAGGAGCATTTCTGTATAACTTCCCATTTTCTCGAACATTTCCGGCAGAGCGGCGTGCAGGGCGTTGCATTGGGTCAGCAGGAGGTAGCGGTAAAGTTCCTCTGTTTTGCTGGCATTTAAAAGTTCGGATACTTTCGCCTTATCCAAGCCCTCAAGCTCAATATGCAAGGCCTCTTTTAGAATCTCCGGCTTAAACTCGCCGTTGGCACTCGAAAACACGCGAACATGGGTGGGCAGATAATCGTTGACTTCCATAAAGCGCAGGGCAATAAAGCGGTTGAACCAGGTGTACGCCACTTCCTCAACTGCCTGTTGATAGCCCTGTTCTTTTATCTTTTGAATAAACTCACGCCGCTGCCGTTTCTCCTCTTTGGAGAGCACTCGCCCGGCAACAACGTTAGCGTTTTCGTCGCCATAACCCTTGTCGCTTATCCCATATTGATAGGCACGCTGCTTTACCTGTTCGATAAGCTCGTTTCGCGCCCAGACTGCATATTTCTGAATGGCACTCTTGTTCATGGGTTCCTCCTTTGTCGGAACAGGGAGTAGGGGCTAGGGAGTAGGGATTAGTTTCTGGATCATTGAATTTAGCATTTTCCCTACTTCGTTGCACAGTCCCATTGCTGTTTGCACCTGTTCCGCACTTAAATAATTCAACCTGACGCATATTTCAAGTTGCGTCTCTACCTCGGACTTTGAACCTCTAGCTATGGCCAAAAATCTGACGTATTCGGATGATGTATGCCGTGCGTTTCCTTCTGCAATATTTGAGGGGATTGAGACGACCGCTCGCCTTATTTGACTGGTTAGAACATATAATTCTTCTTTCGGCAATAGTTTAGTAAGATTGTAGACCTCTATAACTAAGTCCATAGCCTTTTGCCAGACTATAAGCTCACGATAGCTTTTTACACTCATACTACTCCCTACTCCCTACTCCCTAATCCCTAATTTATCTGGATTCCGTCGCTTTTCTCCAAGAGATCGTACAGCTTCCCGCGAATCGTATCTAAATAGGTGTCCACGTCCTTGCGGGAGGTCAGACGCTTTACGGGGAATACATCATAACGGCGCAAGTGCACAATATTTTGCGGATTTGGCTTTTTACCACCCGCTTTGCATGAAGCCAGGTCTTCTCTGAGGATGGATTCCAACCGCTTGGCAACCTGGTCCTTGTAGTTCTGTACCTGCGTGATCATTGCGTCAAGCACGGTAAGGCTTGTTGCATTGTCAACCTTCTGCTTGTACTCGTTGAAGCGCTCGTCTGACTTCCTGACTTCGTCTTTCGCCTTGCCTCCATAACCTGCCAGTGTGTGGATATCACCCATACACAAGGTGATGATACCGCGCACTTCCCCTTTCTTTTGCTCAAGAAGGACGCTATACGCAGTTTGGATTGACTGCATCAGATCAGGGAGGTCTTTAATCCTGCCATAGGGCCTTGGCATGCTAAGAATAGCTGTAACCTGGCCAATTTTATCGCTGGTAGCGGGGTCTAAAGTAAAATAGTCCCGCTCATTTTGGAGTTCATTTAGGAGCTTGCGCGCCGCGTCAAAGATAGTCCGCTGAGATTTGAAGAAGGTTTCGACTTCTTCCATATCTTCGGTGATATCAAGCAAATCGTCTTGCCTGGTAAGCAGCCGTTTTAAGAGAGCCACGTTGTTGTTCTTCTGGGAGAGGATGTCGCGCATCAAGTCACAGGCTTCTACTACCACATCCTTTCCCGGGTAGCGAGCGTGGTTGTATTCATTGAGCAGGGCCTCGTAATGCTTTAGTTTTGTGTTCAAAGTATCCTTAACGAAAGCAACCAGCCCGTCCTCGTCTTCAGCGATGCTCATCTGTCCAAGCCACTCGCGCAGGAACTTGACAGCTTTCCGCATATCACCCTCGGACGGGGAGATCCGGCGGCTCACGCTTACCTTGTCAATCTCCGATTTTAAGCGAAGGTAGCGGACGAGATTTTTATCGTCCTTGCTCACGACCGCTCCGCCATAGCGTATTTCTATCTTCTGAGCTACGATAAGCCTGGCGACAAGTGAAGCAATGTCAATCTCGCGCCAACCGTAGGGTATCGCCTGGTAACGCCGCTGAACGTCGCCCATTGAAACCGGAACGTGGTTCATGTGGCGTTCCTCAAGCCACTGGCTTATTTCGTGCAAGGCAAACTCGTTGTTGGAACCGGTGCCGGCAATAAAGTTCTGTTGCGGCGCACCGTTGAGGATGTTCAGAATATCCGTATCGTCTTCACTGAACGTGTCGATAAGGTTCAGTTTAAAATAAACGCTTTCGATCAATTGCTTCATCGCTTCGTCCAGTTTGCTCCTGGCGTCGCCCTGCTTAATCTCGACCTTTTCGCCAAAGATATAAAACGTGCCGCCGGCGATGGCCTTTTCTATCTGCGCTTTCGCGCTCTCTTCCAGCATGCGGGCTTGCTCCTGGCGCTTGCGGATAATATCTCTAATTCTCTCCGGCAACTGGGCCACATTCTTCAGCTTGATATACTTACGGATTTTTGCGGCAATTTCCAGTTCCTCAAAATACTGGACTTCATTGGACAGCAGAACAATAACCTCCCGGTTGCTGTGCGAGTCCATAATCAGCTTTGCTTCAGGAGCATTATAGTAGTCGCTTGCCACGGTCACGAAACGCAAACGGACACCTCCGGTGGCATTACCGATGAGAGTATCATCGACATACTGGTCATAGGCGAAGTCGTATTTATGATACTTGTATTTCTTGTACGGGTAGATGTCGCTGAAAATCGTTTGCCCGATACTTTGAACGATAGTTGCGCTGTCCACAGTGGTATTGCGGATTTCGATGGCTATTTCCTGTTCCTCATCTGTCAGGAACAAGTAGGTATCGCCGTTTCTGGCGACGTAATTCTGGGCCTCCAACCGTACCAGGGATTCAGCTATTTCACGCCGCAGGATTATTTTGTCCGTGCGGATGTCGTCCACCATCAGGGTAGCTATGTTGTCTATGTTTGCCTTGAAGTCGTCGATGTAGCGCACGAGGTAGAGTAATTTTAAAACGCTCACATCAAGCTGTTCCAAGCCGTTATGCCTGTCAGCAGCGGTCTGGCAGCGGTCAATCACACGGCGTATGGGGCTTTCGAGGAAAGTATGCACCGTGTCATAGAACTGCCAGAAAGGTACAAGGGCATTCTCGTCTTTGTTCTGCACCTTCTGTGCTGCCTCCTGGAAACCGGAAAGCATCGAGCGCTCACCGCCTGAAAGATGCTTGCCGGCATTACCGTGCTTGCGGATTTCAGCTAGAACCTTCTGAATGATGATGAACTGGTAGGGCACGAAGGGATAAGTCACGGAGAATTCGCCGGCATCAGCGTAGCCCTTGATATCCAGTACCGCTTCCTTGAAAGTAAAAAGATTCTTCAATACGGCGTGTTCCTTCTCATAAACCATACGCAGGAGCGCGTCCGCTTTCTCAGTCTTTTCAAGGATACGCTTTTTGATAACTTCATCCACGGAAGCAGAAGACAGGGACAGGCGCGTGTTAAATCGCCCCTGGATCTTTGAGAAGTCGTCGCCGCTGATTTTCACCACCGAGTCGATAGCTTCCTGGCTGGTGACCATTATCCAAACCTTGCCCCGGCATTTGCTGCCGACTTCTTCTACGATGGATTGAAGGTTAATCATCAGGTCACCGTCGTCGCCTATATATTGACCAACCTCGTCCACACAGAAGAGTAACCGGAAATCTTTGCCCTTGGAATCGACATATTCCTTGATTTCCTCAACAAGCTGCCTGATGCTCATATTCACGCTATCGTCGCTGTTGAACCAGTTGCGTGCAGCGATTTCGCTCATACCGAGTACGCGCTGCAAAACAGTTACAATATCGTCCTCAAAGAAAGCGTAGGCGTCCCGCCTTTCTACCCATGGTGCACCGTTGACTTCCTCAAATACCCTGCGAAATTCTACGGTTTTGCCCTGTTTATCAATAAAACGTTCCAATTTCGCAATTTTTAAATCTTCGCCGTAGAAGCCGAGATGGTTGTAGAACATCTTGGCGAACACGCGCAGAACAGCAGTTTTGTCTTTGTTAATTGGACCCTCAATATCTATGTTGAAAAGGATAGACTCCGTGGGAATGCTGGTGCATCGGACAACGGTGGCGTACATCATCGGGTCGTCGAATTTGTCTTTGAAATACTCAACAGCACGTTTACCGCAAACTACGCGATTTGAGAGCAGGTAAGAAAGTATTTTAAGAAGGTGCGATTTACCGCTTCCAAAGAAGCCCGAAATCCAGACCCCTATTTTGTCGGTTGGCTTGTCGATGGCTTTTGAATAGTTATCAAAGAAGGTATTGAAATGGCGGCGGAGTTCCCTGGTAATTATGTACTCTTCAAGTTCCTGCTTTAAACTCTCCTCGTCGTCTTGTGTCACCTTGACAACACCGTTTATATCACGGTTGATATCCTTTTGGAACATATTTTGAATCTTCATAAAACTCACCTCAGCTTAAAGTAGATTGAACGCCCTGTAATAGTTCCCATCGTGGAACTTATTGAAAAGGATTAGGTTTTGCCCGTTGAATTCCCCTGGATAAAACACCACAATCGGTACATCTGAAAACTCCTGCTGCATAATGTCCAGCATTTTGTGCGACCGCATAAAGGGATAAACCTTGCCGACGCCTGTTAGGAACAGCACATCGCCATACTGGTGGGGCTCATATTTCATCTTGGCTAAAAACGCCTCTGGTGTGGCTACCTTCTGAAGCTGGGCGAGGAGGTAATCCTTGCCTTTCTTTTCCTCCAGGGACGGCACAGCACCGAGCACCCGTTTTTCATCCAGTATTTCAAGCAGGATCTTATACATATTCCGCTCGATAACCCTGAAGCCGTCGGACGGTGTATTTACCAGCCGCTCAACGTAGTCGCGGACTATGAGTTCGTATTGCGGAGCGTATTTGAAGACGTGAATCCCCACCTCGTTAGCAAGCCCCTTATTGGCAAGAAAATTCGGGTCGGAAATACGCTCCTTGATTTTGTCAAGTTCTCTTTTGATGTCTGCCATTGTATCGCTCCTCTACCTGAAACAGTTGAAGGCAGCAAGTGCCTCCAGGTCATTGTTTTCGCGGATGCCCGCTTCAAGTTCCGCACTGATGCAGATGGGGTTCAGCGTGGTGTCCTTCACGCTGTCCAGAATCTGCGTTTCAACCAGGCACTTGGTCAGAACCTGCTTTAACTTAGCTATCGTCTGCTCACTCCAAGCCGCCACATACTCGTTTTGTGCCTGCAAGCGGGAAAAGAACACGTTGATGTCTTTCCTGGTGTAGGAAAAGTCCTGTTGACGGTACTTTTCACCGATGAGGTCAATCATAAACTCACGTACAAGGCGGTTATAGCGCATCATTGCATAAAGGTTAATCTGCTTTGCTACATCGACGGGTGCATTCGCTAGATGGTATACCAATCTCTCGTTGCCAAGGGCAATAATTCGCTTATAGCAAGCGCGGGTGTGCAGCGATACCTTCCTCTCGGTCGGGTACTGAAACAAGTTGTCCCTTTTGATGTTTTCAATAATTTCTTCAATAGGCTTGCCTTCAAGGTACTGCTTCGACACAATTCTCATCTCATAAAACAGGAATTGTTCAGAAGTCAGGGTGCCTTTGTACGGCATAGAAGTATCCATGTGGATCACCTTTTCAAGCCCCTCCGGCCTCAAATTGCTATGAGCGGCTCATTTAATTTTTGCGCTCTGGCCACTTTCGACCCAGGCATCTACTTCCGAAATTCTAAATTTGAACTGTTTGCCTACTCGATGGTGTGGAATTGCACCTTTCTTAATCCAGTTGCGGATAGTGTCTTTACTTAGACCGAGATGCTCGGCAATTTCCTCAAGGCTGGACCATTTCTCAGGTTCCTTAGACATTTGCTTTTCCTCCCAATGTTGCCTTGCAACTATGACTTTAGTAGTAAGTATACCAAGTTTTCGGGTTAATCTAAAGGATTTTTTTGGGTTTAGTATGAATTAGCATGAAAATGTTGTAATTGTTTTTATTTATTAGCTACATCTGATAAAAGAAAGACTGTCATTCTCCCTCTTTTGTTTGAAAATCCCTGGTTATGACTGGGTGCCGGGAGACATAAAACTCCCGCGGTGTCCAGATTTTGGACAATGCTTCCGAGGCTTCACGGCCACAGCCCTTGCAGGGTGATCCAGAACTACCACGTCCAGGCACAAACCTTCCGCACATTAAAGCTAAAAATCTTGAAAAGGACCATTTTGTATAGCTTTACATAATCCCGACTGCCGGGAGTCACCCCGAAAGGCTGTGGCTGTTTTCCCGCAAACAATCGCACACATAAAAATACAGGGCTTCCCGGCGATCCCACCATCAAAAAGCATATTTCGGCAGACGGCAAATTACCGGAAAACCCTATTTAAGCCGTTCTTCAAGGGCTTATTTGTTTTTACACGTGACATCAGTACCACGCACTCCACATGGAACGGGCAAACTAGATTGATGTCTTGGGCTGGTTTTTGAACCTTGCGGTTGCAGGAACATATAAATGATCTTTTGGAGCGATCAGACGGCCCCCGATCTTTTCTGACGATAAATTCCTCCATGATAACAGTAGTAAGTATCTGCTTTGAGCGACATTAGCTTATCCATAGATTGCACAGCTTGCTCCAGATTCAGCGTTAACAGCGGATTTGCAATCACTGGCAGGCCGTTCTCCAAAGCCATAGCGTCCCCGGTGATGACGATCGAGTCGTTTTCCATAAAAAGCGAAATGTGCCCGGGCGTGTGTCCCGGAGTGGCGATGGTGCGGCATCCGCCGCACCAGTCCATATAATCGCCGTCATGCAGGAATTCGTCCACTGAAACAGGCTCAACCCGACGCAGCATATCACAAAACGCTTTGCCGAAATCCTGCTGTTCCGGCGGAAGTGTTTTCTGCATGTCCTCCGCTTGCTGCAGACGAAGCGGTTTTTCTTGCGCTGAAATATAGGGTGCCTCCGCTTGGTTGGCATATATTTTCATACGGGGATTGACCCTTTTTAGGGCGGCCGCCGCTCCCATATGGTCGTGGTCATGATGCGTCAGCACAAGACCGGTTACTTGCTCTGCCGACAATCCATACCGATTCAATTCGGTTTTCAATATGGGAAGCGAGCCGATAAAACCGCAGTCTACAAGAATAATGTTTTGCTGATCCCAAAGCAAGGTTGGATAAACTGTAAGCTGAGTGCTACCAAATGGCATGGTTATTGGAAAACTTAAAATTTTGTATTCCATAACATTTACTCTCCTAAATTAATTAACCACTGCAAAAGTTTCAGGCTAAATCTTTTGTAAATATTAATATAAAACCGGATTTTTATCGTGTGTTTAAGCACATATAAGATTTCAATAATTCATAGCACGGCTATTGATTTTGCTGCCCGGCCAAATATTCTACTTCTTTCCTATGGGCATCAAGTAAACAGGTTCCTCTTCACCAGGTAAATCAAGTACTTCTTTAACCCCATCATTGTAAAAAGCCCCTATTGCCACTGTTCCCAGTTTGAGGGCCTCCGCTTGAAGATATACATTTTGCGCTGCATGTCCTGTTTCGATATATACATATTGCGCTGCCCTGTCCCTATAACGATAAAACGTTCTCTTGAACACGGCGCAATAAATAATAACAGCTGCGGCATTTTTTATACTATCCTGCCAAAGGCTTACACTACAAATATCATCTCTTATATCCCCTTTTTTCTTAAGAATCAAAATATGACTTGCAGGATTATACTTATATAATCCTGCTTCAATCCCTTCAACCATTGCTATTACCACATATATTTCCAGGGGATATAATGCGCCGGCTGACGGTGCTGTCCTAAATCCTGTTGCCTCATTAGTAATGCCTTGCGCGGCCCACAATAACTGGGATATATCGTTTTCCCCTATCTTCTCTTCGCTATAGGTACGGATTGACCTCCTATTGGCAATAGCCTCTTCAATTGACATATCACCTTTTCTTACAGGTTCAGAAAGCTTATACTCCTTCATCTCCATTTGTGCTTCCCTGCCTTTATTTTTATTATGGACTCCGGTTACATAATCGTGCCCTTTAAATCCGCCAGGCTGCTCTTCTCACAATAAACTCTTTACGTTCTCGATTAATTTGTACTTCGCATTATATTTTCATTGCACCTTCGATACAGGTTACAGCTTGACCACCGATTAAGATTTTACCGTTATCTGCAAATCGGACTTCAACCCTTCCGTTTCGCCCTACACACTGACCCTGACTCGCAACGTATTTGGGCTTTCCAATAAGTCCGAGCTCTTTGACAAGTGTTGCTACGCAACCGTTACCGCTACCACACACCGGGTCTTCATTTATTCCCATGTTTGGGGCAAATGAGCGCACCTCAATATCTGATTCCGGATTATCAGGAATTATACCAAAAACGGTGACGCCTGTTATGCCTGGTGGAATTAAGGCACTGAATTTCGCCATGTCCGGACGCAAGTTTCGCACTTCACCTGCATTAGATAGTTGTAGGGTTATCCATACTGCTCCCACATCAATTATCGCACTTGCTTTAATGCTATTGGGATCTACCCCCAAAGCACTTGCCAGTTCTGCCACATCAACAGATTGGATACTTTCTACCTTCGGCTCAGGCAACTCAAAGAATAATTTATCTTCATAAATGTGAATGGAAACCAATCCCCTGCCACATTCCTGAACCAGGCGGCCCGCTGCCTTTGGTTTAAGACCATGTTCAAGCACTGCAAAGGCAGAACCTATAGTGGGGTGGCCGGCAAAGGGAAGCTCGCTGCGGGGTGTAAAAATATGCAACCTGTAGTCTGCTTGCGGGTCTGATGGTGTACATACAAATGTAGTTTCGGACAGGTTCATCCAATTTGCGATAGCCTGCATCTGCTCAGTTGACAGTTCATTACCATTGAGTACCACAGCAACAGGATTGCCCATGAATGGTATGTTTGTAAACACATCTACTTGTTTGAATGGAACCTGGTGATTCATTACATTTTCCCCTTTCCTATAATGTTTATAATTATAACGTTATTTTAATCAAGTTTTCTATCATATAGTTGCGCCGCAATCAACACTACAAGTATCGAACCTGCATTATGAACCAAGGCACCTGTTGTGGGAGTCAACCATCCCCTAAATGACATATATATTGCCACGATATTGATAAATAGTGAGAGGGAAATCCCAAATTTTATGGTGTTTACTGTAGCATTGGAAAGTCGTTTAAGATACGGGATTTTGGAAATATCATCGCTCATAAGAGCAATTTCCGCGGCTTCAACAGCAATATCGCTGCCCATGGTTCCCATCGCCACACCTACAGATGCCGTCTTAAGGGCAGGAGCGTCATTCACGCCGTCTCCTATCATACAGACAGACTTACCCGTCTGTTGCAATTGGATTATGTTCTGCACCTTTTTCTCAGGAAGTAATTCTGCCCGCACAGTGGTAATGCCTACTTGTTTTGCAAAATAATCAGCCGTTCTGCGGTTATCACCGGTAAGCAGTACAGTTTGTGTACCCATGTCATGCAACTCAGTGACCATCTCTTTTGCTGTAACACGCAGCACATCAGAAAGACCAATCACACCCGCGCAAATCCCATCTACAGCTACCAGTATCGAAGCTTTACCCTGGTTGTGCAAAGCATCCAGAATATCGGCTACCTGCCCGGGGATATCAATTCCGTTTTCAATTAAATATCTCTCATTGCCACAAAACAGATGGCGTCCAGAGACTCTGGCATAAACCCCTTTACCTGCTTCCATACGAAATTCTTCTACATCATTTAAAACAAGGTTTTGTTCCTTAGCATGCGCGACAATTGCTTTTCCCAAAGGGTGCTCGCTGCGTGATTCTGCTGAGGCTGTCAAAGTAAGCAGCTCTTTTTCATTCAATTCCTTAGAGAAAGAGATAATGTCGCTAACCTCAAGTTTTCCAAATGTAAGGGTCCCGGTTTTATCAAAGGCTATCGTATCCACCTTGCCCATCTTTTCCAGTGCTTCACCGGATTTGATGATGATCCCATGTTTTGTAGCCTGTCCAATAGCAGCCATAATAGCAGTGGGAGTAGCCAGAACCAAAGCACAGGGGCAAAACACTACCAGTACGGTAACACCACGAACTATGTCTTGCGTAGCGAAATACGTTACAATAGCAATCAACAATGCTACCGGCACAAGCCAGGTTGCCCATCTATCTGCTATACGCTGTATCGGCGCCTGTTTTTGTTCTGCATCCCTGACCATGCGGATTAGTTTCTGTAGTGAACTGTCCTCTCCAACTTTCGTTGCTTCCATATCTATTGATCCGAAACGGTTGATGGTTCCACTGAAAACATTGTCACCGGCTTCCTTGTCCACAGGCAGTGACTCACCAGTCATGACAGCCTGGTCGACCGATGTATTTCCACTGATAATTTTCCCGTCAACCGGAATGGTTTCCCCGGGAAGAACACGCAGAATATCCCCCACTTTGATCTCTTCTACATTTATCATTTCTTCAATTCCGTTATCAATTTTGCGGCCCTGCTGTGGAGCAAGGCTAATGAGTTTCTTCAGACCCTTTTTAGAACGTTCAGCTGTTTTTTCCTCCAAAATCGCACCGATGGCCATAATAAATGCAACTTCACCCGCTGCAAATATATCTCCAATGATGATCGCAGCAATCATGGCCATGGAAATCAATAGGGCAGAAGATATTTTGCTCATCCCTTTGTTATGGATTATTCTCCATATTGCCAGGTATAGAAGTGGAACCCCACATATGATAACTGAGACCCATGCCGGGTCAACCGGAACTTTTATATCCAGCAGCATAAAAATAAGGCTTGCGCCTAAGAACACGCCGCCAACGATTGTCATAGGTATTCCGGCTAAAAAATCGCTTAATCTTTTCATTATATACCCCCAGTTGCATTGCAGATTAGTCAATGATACAATTTGTATGTTACCGAACATATTGTTCGTAATTATTATATGGCTATCCGATGCGATTCTCAATAATCAAAGTGTACACTTTGTATTTTACAGAACATTTTAATAGTATTTTGTACGGGAGGAGCTGCAATGGACAGGAGGCAGCAGAAAACACGGGACGCTGTTTTCAAGGCACTTAGTTCACTTCTTGAAAAAAAGCGATTCAGCAATATAACGGTACAGGAAATTATTGATGAGGCGAACATTGGCCGGAGCACTTTTTACGCTCATTTTGATACAAAGGATGAGTTGCTCAAGGCAATGTGCACCGATATCTTCAGCCACGTCTTTTCTGATGAGCTTATGTCAGAAGAAACTCACGATTTTTCTGGTAATAACAATGGACTTGAATCAAAACTCACACATATTCTCTATCATCTGAAGGATAATGAAAAAAATATAGTGGGCATTTTATCTTGTGAAAGCGGCGAACTCTTTATGAAGTATTTTAAGGAATATCTCTCGGAAATGTTCTCTCAATATTTATCTCAATATTTAAATGGGGTAAAAATGAAAGCCCCTGCTGATTTCGTTATTAATCATCTCGTAGGTAGTTTTGCTGAAACAGTAAAATGGTGGATTGATAACAGAATGAAATACACTCCTGAAGAGACCGCCAGGTATTATATCGAGGTTAGCTTTATTGATAGAATTATTCCAGATCAATATGTTTTAAATTCAACCAATAAAAAATAAAGGGCTCCCGACGCAGGGTGCCCAAAATTACGAGTGGCAGAATCAGCCGCCGCTTTATGCTGCAATAATATTACCGGTAAGTCTTTGGATGATTACTCCATTATCAATCAACTAAATCAAATCTGAGTTGATCAGGAGCCTCCGCACCATGATTGTGGCTCCGCTCTTGTGATGTTATCCAAAGGTGCTATCCGGCCGTCGTTTCTGCCGGTAACAATACCTGTCTTTACACATTTTGCCACAGAATCCTCAGCCCAGCCGGAGACCCCGGCTTCATCGCTGAATGCCGCAAGAATGTCTCTTGCCTCTACCTCAAGCTCTTCTCCAAGCCTGGTGACATCCATAGCCCGCGTTAAGATAGCCATTGCCTCCTGGCGGGTGATCTTTTCCTCTGGCTTAAATGTCCCGTCATCATAGCCCCTGATCAAGCCATGGGATGATGCTGTTGAAATGTATTTACTGTACCATTCGCCTGCTTTTACATCGGCATAATTATTTTTGTATTCTTCCGGTCCAAGCCCCAATGCCCTGACCATAACTGCCGCAAATTCAGCCCTTGTTATACTGCGTTCGGGCTCGAATAATTCATCGCCCACTCCGCTGATTATCAATCTGGAAGCCATATCCCTGATATCTTTCTGGACCCAGTGGTTTTCAACATCCTTAAAGGTTTTCGGACTGTAGATGACAGTGTAGGCGCTGCTGGTCAGGCTGTTTATTTTTGCGTAATATTTGCCGTCTATCATTGCAACGGCTGTGGGCACATGAGAGAAGGTCCCGTCTGGATTGAGCACAACGCCTGTTGTGATCCCGGAGGGAGCTACGCCTTCAGGTAGGGCAATGAGCCTTTCCACATATGCATTGAATTTGGAAACCTCCACGGTCTTGCTCCCGTAGGAGCAGGTGATTTCAAATTCTATGGGCCCGGCGATAATTTGATAGTTGTTTTTGTTTGCGGTATCTTCAACGGTTTTGACGGTTTCTGCGGCAGGTCCGGATATCTTTACATTTACCGCAATATCTTTTGATTCCGCCTGTTTTCCGAGCTGTCCAATAGGGCGTCAATATTTATTTGCGATGCCGGCAGCGTATAGGTAACCTGCCCGGTTTTAATCTCCAGGACGGCATCTTTGCTTGCCATGTTCTTGACGGTCTGGCCGTTCAGGGTTCCGGTGACTACATCCGCGCCACTCATAACAGGAATGGTTACAACTGCCTTGTTGCCTTCCTGCGCCAGTATTTCGTCAATTTTATGATCATCTATAACTACGGTTGTGACTGTTTTATCGCCTTCCCGGGTGGTCGTCGCCGTAGCCGCTGTTTCTGTCTTGCCGTTGACCAGTATTTTAAAACCGGTCTCCTCCGGCTTTTTACGCCTGTCTGAACCGCCGTTTGAACCGCCGCCTGAATCGCCGGGATCAGTCGGCTGTTCATAATTGTTAATTTTAAAAGTATCTCCCGGTATTTCCGGAATTGTCCCGGTCCGTAACATTACCGCGCTCAAATCATACGGGCTCAGGTTTCGGGGAACCCACACCTTTCCTGAAAAAGCGCTCGCGTCTATATCATCTAAACTACTTAACCTCTCATATTTTGCATGTCCTGTATCGGAGCTGTCCAAATAGGTCATCATTAACTTCCATTTTCCATGCTCCTGAAAGGCCAAGTTTTTGCTCATAAGCAGTATTCAAGAGCGGCCTGGTACGCTATTGAATCGAAGGATAATGAGCTTCTGGAAAATATTATTAGCGCATGCTGCAGGGATTATATAAAAGCCAGCAATTACAACGATCTTCGGATATGGTTTCAGGCGCTTAATGATATGGTCAAAGCTTGTACCATGAGATAACAATTCGTACATTCTTTTTAAGGTTTCATAGTGTTCTATGGTCACTTTTGATTCATTCTGATGTGTTATCGAATCTGGACATACAATTAGTTGTAGCTTGCTTAATGTATCTAGCTTTTCGAACAGTTGAAACCAGAACTTATCAATTCTTTTCTTTTGCTGTTCAGCAACCTTGGGATTGAGTGTTTTTTCCATGTTACTGATAGCAAACTGGTCCAAGTAGATTATTTTCTTATGTAATTTAGGTAGCTCATATCCTTGAGTATACCAACATTCCTTAAATCGACGTGAATAGTGATTCCCACTTATAGATAGTACACCAAAACTGGATTTTGCCTTGCATTTCGGGCAGTCCCAATAAGGAGCCTTTATAAATATTTTGGGGTCAATAGGAATATTTTAACATAATCACATTTATTTCTTCATCCCAACTTCCCCTAACAAACATAATTATATTATAAATTCTGGAAAATTTGTTGAAAGTTATTTGACTATTTTTTCAGAATATCATTTCCTTCCCAGGCGAGCTATACTCTCATATTTGTCAAAGAAAATCCAGTCAGGCAATTAATGCAAAGCAAAGTATGGATATCACGAAATAAATAATATTAGATGCTCTCCAAACCAACATTTGCTTAGCATAAATCCTGACAGATACAAATCCCGTTATTATGTAAAAAGTGCAATATAAAACCCCTGAAAGCAAAACAGAATAAAAATCTATATCTGTAAAGAAGATTAACATAGAAGATGCTATTAAAAAAATAATTGTCGGTAATACAGAATAGCTTAGCAAAATTTCTATATCCGTATAAGGTATGTAAAACCCTCTTTTCTTTTTGTCAATTATTGAGACAATCTGTTTTCTAAATAATTCGGCAAGGTTTGCATAAAAACTTCCCAGGGCAATTGCTGATAGAAATCTATTTAGTCCAAGTGTCATAAACACAAAATTATTAAATATTATGCCTGCTGCAAATATGATAAATAGAAACTTTACTGTCTGTATATTGGTTCTTACCACTCCTAAAAAACTTTTCATTATAAGGGCGGTTTTTTTTGACGGAGGTATTCTCGAAAAAATACTATGGAATACAGGTTTTTTCGATAAGTTAAGTTTATTTACGGTCTCCATCATGCGAACCATATCTTTCTTTGCAGCAGCCGCCATGTTTTCATATATGAAACTGCAATCACGGTAATATTTGTTCCATAATATTTTAGTTCTATACGCCCGGATGGCCGCAAATACAGTTAAAACAGTTAAAATGTAAAGAGAAATCACCATATTATATATAAGCAATCCCGATATGAATAAAAATATTGCCACAACATATATTTTCTGCGAAACTGACTGGCTGTTGTAATAAATCCACGCTATGAGACTGCTTAAGAACAGATATAAGGCGGTCACACTACTATATATAAACAGTTCTTTGGATATTGCTGCACGATAAGTGATAGTGGCTATAACAGCACCTGTAGCAATACAGCCGGCTAAAGACAGAAATACTTTTATATGAAAAAGCTTTGTAAATAATTGTGAACCTCTGAAAAAATGTATGGAAGCCGGGCTCATTCTTATAACCGGATATCTGCCGGATATAATTTTTCTAAAGGACAACAGAATTATCAATATAGAGGTATAAAGCATCAGGTCATCCACCGGTACCATATTTATCCGTTCAACTACACTCTCTGCTATAAATAGAAAACCTAAAACGGTCGCTGCAAAGAAATACCAATAGTTCTTCAATAAATCAAAAGTGAGTCTTATCCTGTTTTTAATAATCAATGACATCAAAGTCACTTCCTCCTCCAAAGGGTCGGGTATCTCCTGCAGTGATTCTTAAATATAACTGTTCCAGGGTACAGTTTTTTAAGTTATATGCTTTCCCGATATCTTCCTTTGTTCCCTCAGCAACAATTATACCTTTATTCAAAATGATATATCTGTCACAGAAGGACTCAATCACATCAAGCAGGTGTGTCGATAGCAAAACGGTTTTTCCCTTTTGCCTCTGTTCGATAAATATATCTTTCAAAACTCTGATTTGTTTAGGATCAAGCCCTGTAAATGGCTCATCCGCAACAAACAAATCGAAATTTCGGAGTACAGCACAGGCTATCATAAGCTTTTGCTTGGTGCCTTTTGAAAGTGTATCTGGTAATTTATCCAAATATTCCGCCAGTTCCAAACGTTCTATAAGGTTGTCCACATCCTTTTTGTTTTTACCATATACGGCAGCAAGCAGTTCTAAATGTTCATTTACAGTCAGTTCTTCATAATAAACGGGAACATCAGGCATATATGTCACTGGATATGATGTATCATCGTACTGGCTTAAAGGCTTGCCCTTTAGCGTTATCAATCCCTCATCCGGCACTATATACCTGACAATATTAAGAACGGTAGTCGTCTTTCCAGCTCCATTTGCACCAATAAGACCTACTATCTCACCTTGATATACACTAAAGGATATTTTATTAAGAGCCCTTACCCTACCATATGATTTAGATACATTTTCAAATCTCAGAAGCATACTGCTTTTACCTCCTGCGAACTCGTAAAACTACACGCATATAATTTCCCCATGCAAATTCTAACAATAACGTGTTTTTATTTAATAATGTTCTTCTGGCTTTTGATTTTGAAACTGCTATGCTAAATAAATTCCGATTATAGGAATGCCCAGAAATGAACTTCACATTAAAATCACATTAGAATCTCTTCCATAATTAAAATAGTTATAAGAGCGTGTTCGAAAAGTAAATATGCAAGTTGCATATGATCAAATTGATTAAAATAGGAAAATGCACCAGCGCTGGCTAAGTAGAAATGTACGACCAAACTACCAAAACCAGCGAGGTGCATAACATTGACGGGTGTACAAATAGACTTATTTCCTATGGCTTATTATAACACACTTGGCTTTGATAGGGAATTAATAGATTATATTGAGCATTCCTGTTAACTTTGAAAACGGCCTTTGAAAAAAGAGACGCCCATCAATACAATGGTAATGTGCTGATCCAGCAAAGAAAGGCACAAAACCAGATTGAGGAGGCGTCCCTATATGAATCGTACATAAAACGAGAAGATTTCGCAAATAAAAATTTCAACATTGGTAGTAGGAATCGACATTGGGAAAGAAACTGTAGTGCACCCCGTTGTCAAGACACATTTCTGAAAAAATTAAGCTATGTTACCCTCTCTTTCATTGAGATTTTTTATCCCCATAACCACCGCCTGAAGATTATACCATCTCCGGGCGCCGGAGCGTCAAGGTTTCGCTTTCGCCGGGCTTCGCCCGACCTTGACTCCCGCGCCCTCCGCCGGTCTTTGGCTACTAAGCGGTGTTTAAGGGT